>JADJWO010000001.1:1500000-1800000 GCA_016716325.1 Nitrosomonadales bacterium | reverse complement strand
CCCCGCAACCAAGATAGACTATTCCATATATGGCACAAAAGAACATCTCTGCCGATGATTACATCCTGTTCGCCACCATCGCCGAACAAGAGAGCATGGTTCGCGCCGCCGGGCACCTCGGCATGCCCAAGGCCACGGTCTCCCGGCGCCTGACGAACCTTGAGGCGGCCCTGGGACAACGCCTGCTGTTGCGCACCACGCGCCGCTTGACGCTCACCGATTTCGGCCGGGAATTCCTCGACCATTGCCGACGCGTGACGGAAGAAGTCGCCGCAACCCATGATTTCGTGCGCAGCCAGGAAACGAAACCGCGCGGACGATTGCGTGTTTCCATGCCGGGCGAATATGCCAAGCTGAATTTTTCGCGGGCCTTCGCCACCTTCGTCGAGGCTTACCCGGAGATACAGCTCGAACTCGACATGACTTCGCGGCGCGTCGACCTGATCGGTGAACACTTCGATCTGGCGATACGCATGGGAACGCTGGATAACGATTCGGCACTGGTGGTACGCAAGATAGACGAGCAATGCTTCGGCCTTTACGCCAGCCCGATCTATCTTGCGCTGCGCCCTGCGCCGAACCACCCCGACGACCTCGCGCGTCATGCTGCGGTGCGCCTGATGTCGGGGCGCGGAACGGCAGTCACCTGGAAGTTGATGCATGACAAGGCGGTCTGGGAAGGGACGCCACCCGGCAGGCTCACCTTGAATTCAATGGACGTGATACAGCAGCTATTGCTTGACGGCGCGGGCATCGGCGCACTGCCGTGCCAGTTCGCGGCAGAAGACGTGAAGCTCAAGCGGCTCGTGAGAGTGCTGCCGGATTGGTCGTTGCCGACCGTTCCGGCATGGGCGGTGATGCCGATGCGGCGCTACCTGCCGGCCAAGACACGCGCCTTCCTTGCGCATCTGGAACAGTTCATCAGACCGTAAGGTCGTATTTCTTTCAAGGCAGGTGTTTCAGACTGCACGCCAGATTGATGCTTTAAAAATCACCCGGATTTCCAGCCCATTGCCGCTTTGTTGCAGGGGGTTCTGCGGCATGGATCGCAGCGATTCGCTTGACGATGGGCAGACCCAACACTACCGCTGACGATCTTTCCCGACGCGCTCATTTCCTGTGCGGGCATTTTTTTCGGGTGCAGTCCGCGTAGATATGAAGCGCGTGGTCACGAATGACAAATCCGCGTTCGGTCGCGATCTTTTCCTGTCGCGTCTCGATGGCGTCATCGAAAAACTCTTCCACATGACCACACTGCAAACACACGATGTGGTCATGGTGCTCGCCGCTATTCAACTCGAATACCGACCTCCCGCTTTCAAAATGGTGCTGTACCAGCAATCCCGCCTGCTGGAATTGCGTCAGCACGCGATATACGGTGGCGAGGCTGACCATCTCACCCGAACTGGCCAGCGATTTATACACATCTTCCGCGCTCAAGTGGTGTTCCTGGCTGGCTTCAAACAACTGCAACACTTTCAGCCTGGGGAGGGTGGACTTCAGCCCGGCATTTTTCAGGTGCTCCGGTTTGTGCATGGCGGCTCCAGAATCTGACATTGGATGGATATTTTTGGCATCGATGCCACAAGTGTCCTGATTCTACCTCCCTTGCCATCCCGCTCTCCAATTTTGATAACCAGTTGCATTCTCAAATGAGAATGGTTATCGTTCGCAAACTTTTTGACTGGAGACATTCGCATGATGAAGCGCATCGCACTATGGTTTGGAACGGTCGGGATCGGCCTGCATGCAGGCTTGGCGACCGCCGGCCCCGCCAGCTATGTCTTTACACCCAAGGTTGAACAGGGGGTGTATGAGATGGAAGTGAACTACGGCACGAACCGCTCGCCGGCAGGAGAACGCTTTACGGCATTCGCGGTGGGGTTGGGCTATGGCATGAGCGAGCATTGGTACAGCGCCATCAGCCTGAAGCAGGAACACAACGGCAATCAGAGCCTGACGATCGCCGAATGGGAGAACAAGTTTCATCTGGGCAAGGCAGGCGCCTACCCGGTGGACTTCGGATTCATCACCGAAGTGGAATCGCCGATCAGCGGCAACGGGCCCTCGGAGATCAAATTCGGCCCCCTGCTGCAATCGGACTTCGGCAAATTGCAGTTGAACGGAAACGTGCTGTTCGAACGCGCCTTCGGCCAGGCGGACGAACAGGGCGTGCCCTTTGTGACGAACATCGGCTACCAGTGGCAAGCCAGATACCGCCTGCGCCCGACTTTCGGTTTTGGCCTGCAAGGTATGGGCGAAATGGGAAAATGGAATGACTGGGATGCCCGCGCCAACCAGAATCATCGCGCCGGGATCGTGCTGTTCGGGAAAATCGAACTCGCCGAGGGACAGGAAGTAAAGGTCAATGCCGCATCGCTCTTCGGCATCAGCAATGCCGCGCCCGGTCAGACCTTCCGGATGCAGCTCGAATACGAATTCTGATGGCGCACGCCGGGAATCAGCGCAGCAGATATTCGGCGGCCACCCCGGCGAACACCGCCGCGCCAAACCAGTTGTTGTGCAGGAAGGCCTTGAAGCAGTCTTCGCGTTTGCGTTCACGAATGAGGCGGTAGTGGTACAGCGCGATACCCGCCGCGGTCAGCAAACCGGCGTAGTAGAACCACCCCAATCCCGCCATTTGCCCCACCGCAACAAGAAGACCCAGCGTGATGGCATAACAACCCATCACCGCAATCACGTCGTATCTGCCGAACAACAGCGCCGAGGAATGGATGCCGAGATGGATGTCGTCATCGCGATCCACCATCGCGTATTCGGTGTCGTAGGCGATGGCCCAGAACACGTTGGCGAGCAGCAGCACCCAGGCCAGCGGCGGCACATGGCCCAGCGTGGCCGCAAACGCCATCGGGATGCCGAAACCGAAGGCGATGCCCAGATAGGCCTGGGGAATGGCGAAGAATCGCTTGGTGAACGGGTAGCTCGCGGCGAGGAACACGGCGGGAAAGGACAACATCCAGGTCAGCGGGTTGAGCGGCAGGATCAGCAGGAAAGCAAGGAACGCCAATGCCACCGCCAGCCACAGGGTTTCGCGTTCGCTGACCTTTCCGCTGGTGAGCGGCCTGTCCTGGGTACGCTTCACATGCTTGTCGATATGGCGGTCAGCATAATCGTTCACGGCACACCCCGCCGAGCGCATCAACGCGGTGCCGAGCGCGAAGATCGCCACGATGTGCCACGCCGGATGACCGGCGCCCGCGATCCACACCCCCCACAGCGTCGGCCACAGCAGCAGCAGGATGCCGATGGGACGATGCAGCCGGGTGAGCTGGATATATAGAGGGATGCGTTCTGCGAGATTCATTTTCAGGATTCAGGATTCAGGATTCAGGATTCAGGATTCAGGATTCAGGATTCAGGATTCAGGATTCAGGATTCAGGATTCAGGCAAGCCGCTTTACTGTATCCCGTATCCTGCAACCTGTCTCCCAGTTTCAAAATCCCCGGCAGGAACACTTCGGTCACCAGCAGCGGCGCGCCATGCAGGTTGAACAGCGAGCGGCGCGCCCACAATCTTTCCGGGCGGGACCCGATTGCGCTCACGGCGCTCTGGTAGAGCGGATGATGGGGCCGCAGCGCGGCGTAATGCAGCGGATGGCGCACCACCTGCGGATGGGCGAACAGCAGGCTGCCGAGCGAGCGGCTGCCCAATCCCTGCATCGCCCGCCACGCGCCGCGCAGGTCGCCCTCGTGGCAGGCGCTGTGCGCGAATACCACGGGCCGACCGTCTGCATGCAGGAACACTTCCCTCGAATAAGCCAGCCGGTGCAGCGCGATGCCCAGCACGGCCGCCTCGTCGCAGGCGATGCGCGCCAGTCCGCTGCGCACCGGCTTCACGGCAAATTGCGTGCAACGCTGCTGGATGCGCCGGGTGAGCGAGCCGTGGTCGCGCAGCCAGGGAGCCATCTCATTCTCGCAGCCGATGACGGCGCGATGCCAGAACCGGTCAGACGTGCAGGTAGTCATGCTTGTTTGCCATCCATCGTTTCAAATGCGCCCGCGCCGCATCGGGAAAATCGCGCAGCAGTTCGCCGGATACCTGCCGTGCCAGCTCCAGCAGATCCTCGTCCGCATCGATATCGGCGAAGCGCAGCATCGCCACGCCGCTCTGCCGCGCGCCGAGCAGTTCGCCGGGGCCGCGCAACCGCAGATCCTGCTGCGCGATGACGAAGCCGTCCGTGTTCTCATAGATGACTTTCAGCCGCTCGCGCGCCAGTTCCGACAGCGGCTGCTGGAACAGCAGCACACACATGCTTTCCGTCGCGCCGCGCCCGACCCGGCCGCGCAACTGGTGCAATTGCGCCAGCCCCATGCGCTCGGCGTGGTCGATCACCATCAGGCTGGCGTTGGGCACATCCACGCCGACTTCGATCACCGTGGTCGCAACCAGCAGTTGCAACTCGCCCGCCTTGAACGCGGCCATCGTTGCGGCCTTTTCGTCATTGGCGAGTTTGCCGTGTACCAGGCCGATGCGCAACCCGGGGAAGATCTGCGCCAGCGTGGCGTGGGTTTCCAGCGCGGTCTGAAGCTGCAACGCTTCCGATTCGTCGATCAGCGGGCACACCCAGTAGGCCTGACGCCCCTCCATGCACGCGGTACGCACGCGCTCAAAGACTTCGTCGCGCCGCGTATCGCTGACCAGTTTTGTGGCGACGGGCGTGCGCCCCGGCGGCAGTTCGTCGATCACCGACACGTCGAGGTCGGCGTAATAGCTCATCGCCAGCGTGCGCGGGATCGGGGTCGCGCTCATCATCAATTGGTGGGGTTCCTGCATAACGCCCCCTCCCCCTTGCAGGGGGAGGGCCGGGGAGAGGGTAGAAACATTATCTGCCTCCGACTCTATCTCCGACGCAATAACCGCCCTGCCCTTGTTGCGCAGCGCCAGCCGCTGCTGCACCCCGAACTTGTGCTGCTCGTCGACGATGGCAAGACCGAGATTCCGGAACTCGACATCCTTCTGGAACAGCGCATGAGTACCGATGGCGAGCGGGGTGTCGCCCGCCGCGATCCGTTCGGCGGCGGCGGTCTTGTCTTTCTTTTTCAGGCTGCCGGACAGCCACGCCGGTGTTATGCCCAGCGGCGCCAGCCATTCGTGCAGTTTCAGATAATGCTGTTCGGCGAGGATCTCGGTCGGCGCCATGAACGCGACCTGGTAGCCGTTCTCGATGGCCTGTAGCGCGGCGAGTGCGGCAACGATGGTCTTGCCGCTGCCCACGTCGCCCAGCAGCAGGCGCTGCATCGGGTGCGGTCGCGCCAGATCGTGGGCGATCTCGTGCCATACCTTCAACTGCGCACCGGTAAGCCGGAACGGCAGCTTGGACAGCAAGGCCCGCGTAAGACCATCCTGTGCAGGCAGGGCGGGGGCGATACGCTTGCTGCGCTCCCGGTGGTGCGCGCGCATCGAAAGTTGCTGCGCCAGCAGCTCGTCGAACTTGATGCGCCGCCAGGCGGCGTGGCTGCGCGCTTCCAGTGTGGCGGCAGAGATGTCCGGAGACGGGTTGTGCAGCAGGCGCAGGCTGTCGCCAAAATTACCGAGGCGCAGCCGTTCGAGCAGCGCCGCAGGGAGGGTATCGGCGAGCGGGATGGTTTCCAGTGCATTGCCGATCAGCTTGCGCAGCACGGCCTGGCCCAGCCCGGCGGTGGTCGGATAGACCGGCGTCAGGCTCTGCTCCAGTGGTGTATCCTCTTCCACCGCACGGCATTTCGGATGCACCATCTCCAGCCCGTAATAGCCCATGCGCACCTCACCGATGGCGCGTATCTGCCGGCCTTCGGCGAGCTGTTTCTGCTGGCTGGGATAGAAGTTCAAAAAGCGCAGGGTCAGCTCCCCGCCGCCGTCGCGCAATCGGCATACCAGTGTGCGGCGCGGACGGAAGGCGACTTCGCTGTGGGTGATGACGCCCTGCACCTGTGCCGCCATGCCCGGTTGCACCGAGGCGATCGGCGCGAGATGCGTCTCGTCCTCATAGCGCAACGGCAAGTGCAGCAACAGGTCGGCGCGGTGGTGGATGCCGAGCCGGGCCAGTTTTGCCAGCGTGGCCGGCGCGATTTTGAGCGGTGCGCTCAATCCTGCAGAACGAGGATCCCGTCCATCTCTACCAGCGCGCCGCGCGGCAACGCGGCCACGCCCACTGCGGCACGTGCCGGATAGGGCTGCCGGAAGTAGCTCGCCATGATCTCGTTCACCTTGGCGAAATGCTTGAGGTCGGTGAGGTAGACGTTCAGCTTCACCAGGTCGTCGAAGCTGCCGTCGGCGGCAAGCGATACCGCGCGCAGGTTCTGGAACACGCGGTGGATCTGTGCCTCGATGTCTTCCGCCATATGCATGGTGGTCGGGTCGAGGCCGATCTGCCCGGACAGGTATACGGTATCGCCGACACGGATGGCCTGCGAATAGGTGCCGATCGCCGCCGGCGCATCGGGAGTCTGGATGAATTGCTTGTTTGCCATGTTCACTCCTTATAAAACAGGCCCGCGCCTGAACGGCGCGGAAGATTGTGCATCGTGCCGACCCGGAATCAGGTGATCACCGTCGGAGCTTCCCGTCCGGTGCGCTGGCGCAGTTCCGACAACTGCAATGCGATCCCGATCAGCTCGCCAAGCGCTTCCTGCGCGTCGAGGTGGTGCTTGCCGACATCCGGCTCGTAGGCTTCCAGATAGATGCGCAGGGTCGCGCCTTCGGTACCGGTGCCGGACAGGCGGAACACGATGCGCGAACCGTCGGTGAAGATGATGCGGATGCCCTGTCCGGTGCTGACGCTGCCGTCCACCGGATCGGTGTAGCTGAAGTCGTCGCACAGATCGACGGTGTAGCTGCCGAATTTACTGCCCGGC
The DNA here is from genome assembly GCA_016716325.1 of Nitrosomonadales bacterium. Lineage (NCBI taxonomy): Bacteria > Pseudomonadati > Pseudomonadota > Betaproteobacteria > Nitrosomonadales > Nitrosomonadales bacterium. Next base: position 1,793,145 of record JADJWO010000001.1, on the reverse strand, counting down.
AAACTGCCGAAGCTGTCCTTGAGCAATTTCATCACGCCGTTGGCCGCCCCGGTGGGGATGGCTTCGTAATCGTGGCGCGAATAGACGTTGCGACCGTATTTCGCCCAGTGCTCGCGCACGATGTCTTCCACCGGCTGCTTGCGTGCCGCGACCACGTTCAGCCAGAACAGCACCGCCCACAGGCCGTCCTTCTCGCGCACATGGTCGGAGCCGGTGCCGAAGCTTTCTTCGCCGCACAGCGTGACCTTGCCCGCATCCATCAGGTTGCCGAAGAATTTCCAGCCGGTCGGCGTCTCATAGCAGGCGATGCCCAGATCCTTGGCCACGCGGTCCGCCGCTGCGCTGGTCGGCATCGAGCGGGCGATACCCGCCAGACCCTGTTTGTAACCGGGCGCCAGTTTCGCGTTCGCCGCCAGAATGGCCAGACTGTCGGACGGCGTGACGAAGAAACGCTTGCCCAGGATCATGTTGCGGTCGCCATCTCCGTCCGATGCCGCGCCAAAATCCGGCGCATTGTCGCCATAGACGATCTCGACCAGTTCGTGCGCATAGGTCAGGTTGGGGTCGGGATGTCCGTTGCCGAAATCGGGCAACGGCTCGGCATTCATCACGCTGTCGGCCGGCGCACCGAGGCGGTTGACCAGAATCTCGCGCGCATACGGGCCGGTAACCGCGTGCATCGCATCGAACTTGATTCGGAAGCCGCCCGCCAGCAGCGCGCGGATCTCGCCGAAATCGAACAAAGACTCCATCAGTTCTGCGTAATCGCCGACCGGATCGATCACCGAGACCCGCATGTCGCCGACCTTGCATTCGCCCGGCGTGTCCAGATCGACATCCGGCGCGTCGATGATGCGGTACTGCGCGATCGTTTTGCTGACCGCGAAGATCGCTTCGGTGACGGTCTCGGTGGCCGGGCCGCCATTGTTGCCGTTGTATTTGATGCCGAAATCGCCGTCCGGTCCGCCGGGGTTATGGCTGGCGGACAGGATGATGCCGCCGAAGGTCTGGTATTTGCGGATCACGCAGGAGGCGGCCGGCGTGGAGAGGATGCCGCCCTTGCCGACCAGCACGCGCCCGAAACCGTTCGCCGCAGCCATTCTGAGGATGACCTGGATCGCTTCGCGGTTGTAATACCGTCCGTCGCCACCGACAACCAGCGTCGCGCCCTGCGGCGGGGAGATGCTGTCGAAGATGGCCTGCACGAAATTTTCTAGGTAGTTGGGCTGCTGGAAAACGGGAACCCGTTTGCGCAAGCCGGAGGTGCCGGGTTTCTGGTCGTTGAAGGACGTGGTGGCGACGATCTGGACTTGCATTTTTATTCCTCCCGTTTTTCGTGATTTTTCGCCCGCTATCTTATCACCTGCCCGCATTCATGCGTTATCTCGGACGGACGGCATTCCCCAACCATCCGATTCCTGCAATAATCCCGCCTGCAATTCAATAATACTGAAAGTGAGCGCATGACATGTTGAGCCAAGACGATTTGAAACGCGCGGTGGCACAGGCCGCGATCGAGTATGTACCATCCGATTGCATCGTTGGCGTGGGCACCGGTTCTACAGCCAACTTCTTCATCGACGAACTGGCCCGGATCAAGCACAGGATACGCGGCGCGGTCGCCAGTTCCGAAGCATCCGCAAAACGCCTGCAGGGCCACGGCATCGAGGTGCTGTCCCTGAACGACGCGGGCGACCTGCCGGTGTATGTGGACGGTGCGGACGAGATCACCCGCCACATGCACATGCTCAAGGGCGGCGGCGGCGCATTGACGCGCGAGAAGATCGTCGCGGCCGCGAGCAAGAAATTCATCTGCGTGTGCGACGCCAGCAAGCTGGTGGATGTGCTGGGCAAGTTCCCGCTGCCGATCGAGGTGATCCCGATGGCGCGCAGCTTCATCGCCCGTGAAGTGGTCAAGCTGGGCGGGCAGCCCAGGTTGCGCGAAGGATTCACCACTGACAACGGCAACGTCATCCTCGACGTGCACAACCTGCAGATCACGAACCCCGTGGAGCTGGAAACACAATTGAACCATCTGCCCGGCGTCGTGACCAACGGGCTGTTCGCCCGCCGCGCCGCCGACGTGTTGCTGCTGGGCACGCCCGAGGGCGTAAAAAAGATGACGGCGGGATGATTTACCTGCCGATTGAAGCGCGAACCACTGTCATTTGCGCTTCACAAAGGGCGAATAGACTGACAGATTGCAATTCTTTTCAGGAACGACAGCATGGCCAGTAATGAACATATTTCCCGGCAGTTCGATGCCGATCTCGAAGCCATCCGGGCCAACGTATTGCAGATGGGCGGGCTGGTGGAGAGCCAGATCAGGAGCGCCATCGAGTCGCTGGTGAGCGGCGATGTGGCGGTGATGAACCGAGTGATTGCGGACGACCACCGTATCAACGCGCTGGAAGTCAAGATCGACGAATCCTGCAGCCAGGTGATCGCACGCCGGCAGCCGACCGCCAGCGACCTGCGCATGGTGATGACCGTGGTCAAGACCATCACCGACCTGGAACGGATCGGTGACGAGGCCGAGAAGATCGCCCGCATGGCCAAGATGCTCTCGCAAAAGCAGGGGCTTGCGCTGCCGCGCTACCAGGAGATCAAGCATGCCGCCGACCTCGCGGTGGAGATGCTGCGCAAGTCATTGGATGCGTTCGCGCGCCTCGACGTGGTGATGGCCGCACAGGTGGTGCGCCAGGACGATCAGGTGGACGATGAGTTCCGCGCCATCATGCGTTATCTCATCACCTTCATGATGGAAGACCCGCGCACCATTTCGACTTCGCTGGAAATCCTGTTCGTCGCCAAGGCGATCGAACGCATCGGCGATCATGCCAAGAACATGGCGGAATATGTCATCTATATGGTCAAGGGGCGTGATGTGCGCCATGTGACCGTGGATGAGATCGACCGGGAAGTGCAGGGGTAATGCAGCAACAACCCATCCTCGCCGCTGTCGACATGGGGTCGAACAGCTTCCGTTTGCAGGTCGCACGCGTCGAGGGTGAGCAACTTTACATGCTCGATGGACTGCGCGAACCGGTGCGTCTGGCCGCCGGCCTGACGCCCGACAAACTTCTGGACGAGGCGGCGCAGCAGCGCGCGCTGGATGCGCTGGGAAGATTTTCCGAACGGTTGCGCGACTTGCCGCACGGGGCGGTGCGCGCGGTGGGCACCAACTCCCTGCGCGTTGCCAGGAACGCCGCTGAATTCATCGTAAAAGCCGAAAAGGTTCTGGGATTCCCGATAGAGGTCATCTCCGGACTCGAGGAAGCGCGTCTGATCTATCTTGGCGTGGCGCACGGCCTGCCGCCTTCGGACGACAACCGGCTGGTGATGGACATCGGTGGCGGCTCCACTGAATTCATCATCGGCAAGGGTCTGGAACCCATCCTGATGGAAAGCCTGTACATGGGTTGCGTCAGCTTCAGCACGCGCTTTTTCCCGGACGGCAAGATCACCAAACAAAGCATGAAGCAGGCGGAAATGGCCGCCCGCAAAGAATTGCAGACCATCGTTTCGGATTACCGCGGACAGTGGAGCACCGCGCTGGGTTCCTCAGGTACCGCCAAGGCGATACACGAGATCCTGGAAAACAACGGATACAGCGCCGGCGGCATCACGCGCGAAGGGCTGGACAAGCTGCGCAGCGCAATGATCAAGGCCGGAGACGTGCATCAGCTCGGCCTGCAGGGCCTGCGCACCGACCGCCTGCCCTCCCTGCCGGGCGGTTTCGCCATCATGTACGCCGCCTTCGACGAACTCGGGATCGAAGTGATGCAGCCCGCGCTGTGTGCCTTGCGCGAAGGCGTGTTGTACGATCTGTGGGGGCGTTTCCACGACAACGACATGCGCGATGTCACCGTAGAGCATTTCATGCACCGCTACCGTGTCGATTTCAGGCAGGTCGCGCGCGTGACAAAACTTTCCAACATGCTGGCGCAACAATTCCTCGGTGGCGATGATGAAGAGAACGAGTCTGCCCTGCATGTCCTGAAATGGGTCGCCAGCCTGCACGGCATCGGCATCCGCGTCGCGCACAGCGGCTACCACAAACATACGTCATACATCCTGGCCAATGCCGACATGCCCGGGTTCTCGAAGAAAGAACAGGCGCGGCTGAGCCTGCTGGCGCTGGCGCACCGTGGCAACCTGAAGAAACTGCAGGGTCTGCTGACTGACGTGGAAGATTGCGTACTGGCGATGAGTCTGCGCCTGGCGGTGCTGTTCTACCGAAATCGCAGCGACATCGTCCTGCCCGGAATGCAGGCACGCCTGAAGGGGGCGAAATTCTCCCTGACCATCGAACCGGAATGGCTGGAGAACAACCCGCTGACCGGGGATGCCTTGCAGGAGGAAGTGAAAAGCTGGAAATCCATCGGCATCAACCTGGAGATCGCGGAAGGCTGATTGCGCACCAAGCCGGCACAGACGCGGTCAATGCGCTTCGTCCCAGTTCCTGCCTTCGCCCAGCTCCACCAGCAGCGGCACCTTCAGTGCGGCAACCCCGCACATCAACTTCGGTAGTATCTCCTCCACCTGATGCAACTCCGTCTCCGGCACTTCCAGCACCAATTCGTCATGCACCTGCATGATCAGCTTGCTCTGCATCCCTTCCTGTTCCAGCCAGCGCTGCACGGCGATCATCGCCAGTTTGATCAGGTCGGCGGCGGTGCCCTGCATCGGAGCATTGATCGCGGCGCGTTCCGCCCCCTGACGGCGCATACCGTTGCTGCCGTTGATCTCCGGCAACCATAGCCGGCGCCCGAACACGGTTTCGACATAGCCTTGCTGCCGGGCCTGTTCGCGGGTGCTGTCCATGTAGTCCTTCACGCCGGGGTAACGCGCGAAATAACGGTCGATGTAGGCCGTCGCTGCGCTGCGCTCGATGCCGAGCTGTTTGGCCAGGCCGAACGCGGACATCCCGTAGATCAATCCGAAGTTGATCACCTTGGCGTAACGGCGCTGCTCGCTGTCCACCTCGGCGGGCGCGACCATGAATATCTCGGCGGCAGTGGCGCGGTGGATATCCTCGTTGTTGGCGAAAGCGGCCAGCAGCCCCTCGTCTCCGGACAGGTGAGCCATGATGCGCAGTTCGATCTGGGAATAGTCGGCTGAGACGATACGGCTGCCCGGTGGCGCGATGAAGGCCTCGCGGATGCGTCGCCCTTCGGCGGTACGTACCGGGATGTTCTGCAGGTTGGGATCGCTGGAGGCGAGCCGGCCGGTGACCGCGACCGCCTGCGAGTAGCTGGTATGCACGCGCCCGGTGTTCCGGTCGACCATCTGTGGCAGCTTGTCGGTATAGGTGGACTTGAGCTTCGCCATGCCGCGATATTCCAGCAACAGTTTGGGCAGCGGATAATCCAGCGCCAGCTCCTGCAGCACCTCTTCATCCGTGGAAGGATCGCCACTGGGCGTCTTCTTTTTCGCCGGCAAGCCGAGCTTGTCGAACAGGATCTCGCGCAGCTGCTTGGGCGAGTTCAGGTTGAACGGCTGACCGGCAGCCGCATGTGCTTTCTTTTCCAGTTCGATCAGTTTCTCGCCCAGCTCGCGGCTCTGCACCTGCAACAGCGCGCTGTCCAGCAGCACACCGTTGCGCTCCATCGTGTACAGCACATGCATCGATGGCATCTCGATGTCGCGGTACACGTGCAGCAACCCTGCCTGCTCACCGATCTGCGGCACAAGCGCATGATGAAGCTGCAGCGTGATGTCGGCATCTTCGGCGGCATAGCGCGTGGCGATGCCGATATCCACCTGGTCGAAGCCGATCTGTTTCGCGCCCTTGCCGGCGACCTCGGCATAACTGATGGTCCTTACGTTGAGGTGGCGCAGCGCGAGGCTGTCCATGTCGTGCGGCTTGTGGGATTCCAGCACGTAGGATTGCAGCAGCGTGTCGTCATGGATACCGGCCAGCCGGATGCCGTGGTTGGCGAAGATATGCAGGTCGTATTTGAGGTTCTGCCCGAGCTTCTTGTGTTTCGGGCTCTCCAGCCAGTGCTTCAGCTTCTGCAGCGCATGTTCGCGCCCGATCTGGTCCGGCGCACCGGGATAGACATGCGCCAGCGGAAGATAGGCAGCCTCGTGCGGCACGACTGCAAACGACATGCCGACCAGTTGCGCATTCAACACGTCCAGCCCGGTGGTCTCGGTGTCCACGCACGCCAGATCGGCCGCCAGCAGTTTTTCCAGCCAGGCATCCAGTTGCGCGTCCGTCAGCAAGGTTTCGTAGTGCGCGCCATCGGTACGCGCCGGCTCCGTGACCGACTGCTGTTCCGTGGAAGGAATATTGCCGCTCGCCCGGTTCGCCGGAGCGGGAGAACCGCCGTCCAGTTCGCGCAGCCAGGACCTGAACCCGAATCGCTCGAAGAGCTCTCTTAACACGTCCTTGTCTGCCGGCGGTTCGGTGAATGCGGCATAGGGCTGCGGCAACTCGACATCGCATTTGACGGTCAGCAGGCGGCGCGCCTGCGGCAGCCAGTCCAGTGCACTGCGCAGGTTTCCACCGACCACGCCGCCGACCTCGCCGGCATGCGCCATCAGGTTGTCCAGCGTGCCATATTCGGCCAGCCATTTCACTGCGGTCTTCGGGCCGCATTTGGCGACGCCCGGCACGTTGTCCACCGCATCGCCGGTCAGCGTCAGGTAATCGACGATGCGTTCCGGCGGCACGCCGAATTTCGCATGCACGCCCGGCACGTCCAGCGTCTCGTTGTTCATCGTATTGACCAGCGTGACATGGTCGTTGACCAGTTGCGCCAGATCCTTGTCGCCGGTAGCGACGATGCTGCGCACGCCATCGCGCGCGGCCTGCTCCACCAGCGTGCCGATCACGTCATCCGCTTCCACGCCCTGTTGCGCGAGGAGGTGCCAGCCGGACGCGGCGATCGCCCGGTGCAGCGGGTCGATCTGCTGCGCCAGATCGTCCGGCATCGACGGGCGGTTGGCCTTGTATTCCGGGTACCAGTCGTCGCGGAAGGTTTTGCCCTTGGCATCGAAGACGCACAGGCTATAATCCGCCGGGTAGTCGTGGCGCAATCTGCGCAGCATGTTGAGCACGCCGTAAATCGCGCCGGTCGGGAAGCCCTCGCGGTTGCGCAAATCCGGCATGGCGTGGAATGCGCGGTACAGGAAGGACGAGCCGTCCACCAGAAGCAATGTTTTAGCGAAACTCATTTCATTCTTTTGCATAAAGGAAACCGCATGGACATCCCGTCTAAACTGCCAACCAGCGCGATACCGGAATCGTGGAACTCCAAGGAAGCATGGCGCGTGTTCGGCATTATGTCAGAGTTCGTCTCCGCGACCGAACGCCTCAACCGCATCCACCCCGCCGTGAGCATCTTCGGCAGCGCGCGCACCCGGCCCAACCAGCCTTATTACAAGCTGACCGAAGAGATCGCGCGGTTGCTGTCCGACGCCGGCTTTTCGGTCATCTCCGGCGGCGGCCCCGGCATCATGGAAGCCGCCAACAAGGGCGCGTTCTATGGCAAATCGCCCAGCGTCGGCCTCAATATCCAGTTGCCGCACGAACAGCACGGCAATACCTACCAGAACATCAGCCAGACCTTCCAGCATTTCTTCGCGCGCAAGGTGATGTTCGTCAAGTTCGCCACCGCCTATGTGGTGATGCCCGGAGGGTTCGGCACGCTGGACGAACTGATGGAAGCGCTGACTCTGGTGCAGACCGGCAAGACGCGCAAGATGCCGATCATCCTGGTGGGCAGCCCATTCTGGGGCGGCCTGGTCGAATGGTTCCGCAACACGCTACTCTCAGAGCAGGTCATCGGCGCGGAAGACCTCGACCTGGTGCAGGTCATCGACGACCCCGAACAGGTCGTCAGCGCGATCTTCAAACACTACGAAACGCGCGGTTTCGAGCCTTCGGAAGCAGAGCGCGAACGGCAACTCTATCTGTAACGGCATGCAGCAGGTACAAAGCTTCGCGCCCCTCGGGAGCGCGGATGCGCGACTGCTCATCCTGGGCAGCATGCCCGGCGCGGCCTCCCTCCGGGCGAACCAGTATTACGCGCATCCGCGCAACCACTTCTGGTCCATCCTCGGCGAACTGCTCGGTTTCGACCCGTCCCTGCCCTACGAACAGCGAGTACGCGTCCTGTCATCGGCGCAAGTCGCGCTGTGGGATGTGCTCGGGTCGTGCCGACGCGAAGGCAGCCTGGATTCCGGCATCGACGACAGTTCATGCATCCCGAACGATTTTGCCGGTTTCCTCCTGCGCCACCCGCAACTCACCCGCGTCTTTTTCAACGGTGCCAAAGCGGAGGCCTGCTACCGCAGGCAGGTACTTCCCGGCCTGGCGATTGATCACCTGACGTACCGACGCCTGCCGTCCACCAGTCCGGCTAATGCCGCCTTGTCCTTTGAACGCAAACTGGACGCATGGCGCTGCATCGTGGCGCCACGCTGACACGGCGCAGGACGCTCACCAATCCGCGCAGACTCCCCGCGCATCGGCTAGAATATCCGCACCCAATTCCATCGAGGCCACTGCGATGCGCCACTATCTCCTGATCCTGCTCGGCTGCTTTTCCCTGACCGCCTTCGCCGCCCAGCCCGCCCCTCCCGCCAATCTCGAACCGCTGCCTCCTCCACCCGCGTTCGATGTTCCGCCGGATGACGCACCGGAAGTGACCATCACCAAAGAGACCGAACAGACCATCGAGGAATACCGCGTCGGCGGCAGGCTGTACATGATCAAGGTGATCCCGAAAGTCGGACCGCCATACTATCTGGTGGACGACTTGGGCGACGGCAAGTTCTCGCGTCAGGAGAGCCTGGATTCCGGTCTGCGCGTGCCACGCTGGGTCATCCACAAGTTCTAGCAGTGGCGGTTTTCACCCGCGTCTCGGAGGCGGAACTCACCGCCTGGCTGGACGACTATTCGCTTGGCCGGCTGCTCGATCTGCAACCGATCGCCTCCGGCATCGAGAACACCAATTATTTCGTGACGACCAGCAACGGTCGTTTCGTGCTTACGCTGTTCGAGAAACTCGGCGAGAACGAGTTGCCGTTCTATCTGAGCCTGATGTCTCACCTGTCACGCCACGGCATCCCCTGCCCGAGTCCGGTGGCCAACCGCCACAACCGCTTCCTCGGCATGCTCAACGGCAAACCGGCCTGCATCGTCAGCCGGCTGACCGGTGACTCCGTCGCCGAACCGAACCTCGCCCAGTGCACCGCGATCGGTACGATGCTCGGCCAGATGCACATTGCCGGACAGAGTTTTTCGCAGATCATGCTGAATCCGCGTGGCGCGGCATGGCGTGCCGCGACCGCCGCGCGGGTGCGTCCGTTCCTGAGCAACGATCAGGCGGCATTGCTGGACAAGGAAGTGTCGCTGCACTCGCAGCAAAGCCGGTTTGTCTTGCCGCAGGGTGTGATCCATGCCGACCTGTTCCGCGATAACGTATTGCTGGAGGAAGACCGCGTCGGCGGGCTGGTCGATTTCTATTTCGCATGCAGCGACGCGCTGCTGTACGACGTGGCGATCACCGTGAACGACTGGTGCGTCCGAGCGGACGGAACGCTGGATACGGACCGCTCACTGGTTTTCCTGCGTGCCTATCATGTCGTGCGCCCGTTGCAGGAAGCAGAACGCAAAGCGTGGCCACTGATGCTGCGGCTCGCCGCACTGCGCTTCTGGCTGTCGCGCCTGTTCGACTTGCACCTGCCGCGCGACGGCGAACTGGTCAATCCGCGCAACCCGGAGCATTTCCTGCGTATTCTGCAGAATCACATCGGAATGGGACAGCCCGTCTGGTTATGAACCGGGATTGATTGCGTCAGATTCTCGCGCTGGCCTTGCGGATTTCCGCATCGAGTTCCGCATAGTTCATGGTGACCGGATATTGCGGAAACTCCCGTATCACGTTTTCAGGCGGATGGAACAGGATGCCCGCATGCGCTTCGCCCAGCATTGCCGTGTCGTTGTACGAGTCTCCGGCGGCAATGGTTTTGAAATTGAGCTCCCGGAAACGTTTCACCGCTTCACGTTTCTGGTCCGGCATGCGCAGGTGGTAATTGACCAGCGTTCCGCCGGCGTCCGCTTCCAGCTTGTGGCAGAACAATGTCGGCATGCCCAATTGCTGCATCAGCGGCATGGCAAACTCATAGAATGTGTCGGATAGGATGATGACCTGAAAGCGCTGGCGCAGGTCATCGAGGAAATCCTTCGCGCCGGCCATCGGCCCCATATCCGAAATGACCTTCTGTATGTCAGGCAGGCCGAGCTTGTGCTGCGCCAGGATGTCCAGCCGATATTTCATCAGCTTGTCGTAATCCGGCTCATCGCGCGTGGTGCGGCGCAATTCCGGGATTCCGGTACGCTTGGAAAACTCGATCCATATTTCCGGAACAAGGACGCCCTCAAGGTCAAGACAAACAAGTTGCATGGAAAAACTCCATAGTGAGACGATGCAATACGGGGTACGGATTCTACCATCTCCCGATTATCTCCGACCAAGCGCAGGTCTGTTCCGTACATTCATGGTTGCCACAGTCATCCCTGTTGTCATCTGCTGCACGTCAGCAGGCAAACACACGAGTAACCGCCACCACCGTGAGCAGATGTTCGGAAATCACATTACAATTGAACCGTTCATCCGTTTTCATGACAGCAGGGATCAAATGGAAATCAGAAAATTGCATGCAGCTCGCGGCTGGATATGGGTCAAGCAGGGCTATCAGCTCATCATGCGCAACCCGTTGCTGTCCATCTCTCTGGCGCTGATTGGCGCGCTGGCGATATTCATCGCGCTTCTTCTTCCAGTGCTGGGCCCTTTGCTCGCGTTACTGTTGATGCCGGTACTCATTGCCGGTTATATGCGCGCCTGTCGCGCGCTCGAGGAAGGTGAAGATGTTGAGCTGCGCCACCTCTTCGCAGGATTCGAAAAGCATGTCGCACCGCTGGTTGCGCTTGGTGGTTACCTGCTGCTGGGCATGCTGGTCACGTCGATGGCGATGGTCTTCATCGGCGGCAGCGAGTTCGCAAAGTTGCTTGAGGGATTCCAGGCCAGCGACGATCCGCAGGCATTATTTGCGGCAATGGCGGATGCAGGCTCCGGTATTGCACTCACGCTCCTGACCGGCCTCTCGTTGATGTTGATGATGATGCTGGCAATGCAATATGCGCCCATGCTGGTCTTCTTTTCGGATGTGCCGCCATTCGCCGCGTTGCGCGCCAGCCTCACCGGCTCCCTGCGCAACATCATCCCATATACCGTCTACAGTATCATCATGCAGGTCATCGCATTGGTGCTTGGATTACTGCCATTCGGAATCGGCCTGGTCGTATTATTGCCGCTGGCTTTCACCTCGCTCTACGTCAGCTACCGAAACATCTTCCCTTTCCCCGGAGAGTTTCCGCCTTCAGGGGAGTAGCGTTTTCCGGAACATCTTTCAAGCACGCTTTGATATCCCCATGCATTAGTGCGTGCTAATATATTGGCATTGTCGATATTTGATCGGCGGACATGGGAGGATGGGATGCAATTCCAGGCAAGCAAAGCAGAAATAAAGCGTGCGCAATCCCCTCACAACCTGTTCATAGCCGGGCTGTTCGTTTTCGATCTGCTGATGACACCCGCAGTGATCGCGCTCAAGATCGGCTTGGTAGCGATCTTCATTCCGCTGGTCTGTTCCGGATCGCTGCTCGCCTACATCTATTTCCGCAGCAAGAAGAGCACGGCCTGGTTTGTGGACATGCACTGGCGCCTGGCCTGGAACCGCAGCCGCTTGTTGCTGGCAGGGTATGGCGTGTCCGGACTGCTGATCCTGCTCTCGTGGCTGGTCAGCCAGACCGCCCGCGACGCGAGCATGGCGCATATCATGTGGACTGCGCTGACCCGCATCTCGCTGGTGCCGACATTGATCTTCGTAATGGTCGTCGCCGTGCTGGAGGCCAGCGGCCTCGCCATGGCGGGCAAAGGCGAGGTGCCTGACGATCTGGCGGCGAAATTTCCGCCGCCGGGAAACGCTCAGGCCTGACCGAACTCTTCGAATGCGCGCAAGACCTCCGCCGCATACATCAGCGACGGCCCCCCGCCCATATACACGGCCACTGCCAGCATCTCGTTGATCTGTTCTCTGGTCGCGCCCAGCCTTACCAGCGCACGCACATGAAAGCCGATGCAACCGTCGCAGCGGGTCGATACCGCGATCGCCGTCGCGATCAGTTCCTTTTGCAGCGTGGATAACACACCTTCCGCCATGGCCGATTTAGACATCGCGTCGAAGCCTGCCATGGGTGCAGCTGCTTCCTTGCGGAACGGGATAAGCGCCTTGCTGATGTCCTGCGTGATGGTCTTGAACGATTTACTCATGGCTATCTCCTGAAATGGATGCAAAGCCATATATTAACATTTTCTAATATTCTTTACTGCTCATCCTCGGCAACGAACACGGCTGCCTGTCCATGGCGGACGCCAGCCTCGTCGGTCAGGTTCCACACCGTGCAATCCGAGATAGCGAAACGTCGCCCGCTCTTCGCAATGCGTACGCCGGAATAGCCCGCAACGAATCCCTGCCGTGTGACTTGCTCCAGCAGTTCCTCGCGCGCCTCCTGCGCCAGCGGCTCGGCCGATAGGCGCGAAGGCAGTTTGCTGAATTCTTCGAAACCCATCTCGAACAATTGCAGCGCAAGGCGATTGCCATAGAAGAACACGGGATCGTCCTCGGTGCCGTGCGCCACGATGGCGAACGGCGCCTCCCACATTGCAGCGCGCAATGCCACATCCTCCTGCGGGACGACCTCCAGTAAAGGCTGGCCGGTAAGCCGGCGGTAACTCTCGGCGATCAGCCGCAGGCGTCCGAGCGGAACATCAGATGGATTCGAGTTTGGCATATTCGAGTGCCAGCCACTTGCTGCCAGCGCGCTTGAAGTTGACCTGCACGCGACCTTCGTTGCCGCTTCCCTCGCTGTCGGTCACCACGCCCTCGCCGAACTTCTGGTGGAACACGCGCTGGCCGATGCGCCACACCGATCCGGGCGAAGCCGGCGCGGGCGCTTTCGGCGAGGCAAACGCAGCGATGTAACTCTCCGTCTCACGGCGTCCCGTGTCGAACATCCTGCGCGCCGTGAAACGGGGAGTGATCCAGTGCAACAACTCTTCCGGCAACTCGCGCAGAAAACTGGAAACCATCCCGTAGTGCGTCTGTCCGTGCAGCATGCGACTCTGTGCAAAGGTCAGGTACAGACGGCGCCGGGCGCGCGTGATCGCCACGTACATCAGGCGGCGTTCCTCGTCGAGCGCGCCGCTGTCGATGCTGTTCTGGTGCGGAAACAGGCCCTCTTCCAGCCCGGTGATGAACACGGTGTGGAACTCCAGCCCCTTGGCCGCATGCACCGTCATCAGGTGCAACGCATCCTCGCTGTCGCCCGCCTGATGTTCGCCAGATTCCAGCGAAGCGTGGGTGAGAAAAGCGGTCAGGCTGTCATCCTCGTTCTCGTACACGAACAGCGTGGCCGAGTTGATGAGTTCGTTCAGGTTCTCCAGACGTTCCTCGGCCTCGCGCTTCTTCGCGGGGGAACTCTTCTCGGCTTCGTAATGTGCTGCCAGTCCGCTGTGCTGCAGCACATGGTCGATGATCTCCGGCAACGGCAAGTCTCTGGTCGCACTGCGCAACGACTCGATGATGCCGACGAAGGCCGCGACCTTGCCGCCTGCCCGTGCCGCCGCGTCGAATAGCGTCGTGTTGTACTGTTTCGCACTCTCCAGCAACTGCTCGATGCTGCGCGCACCGATGCCGCGCGCGGGGAAGTTGATGATGCGCAGCAGCGCATTGTCGTCGTCACCGTTCTCCATCAGGCGCAGGTAGGCCAGCGCATGCTTGATCTCCTGCCGCTCGAAGAACCGCAGGCCACCATATACGCGGTACGACAGCCCCGCCGATACCAGTGCATGTTCCAGCACCCGTGACTGCGCATTGGAGCGGTAGAGCAGGGCCATCCCGGAAAGCTTCACCCCTTCGCGGCTGAGCTGCCTGATCTCCTCCACGATAAAGGCCGCTTCGTCCACATCCGTACCTGCCTCGTACACACGAATCTGCTCACCCTTGTCGGCGTCGGTCCACAGGTTCTTGCCGAGGCGCTCGCGGTTGTTGGCGATCAACGCATTGGCTGCGTCGAGGATGTTGCCGTGCGAGCGGTAGTTCTGCTCCAGCTTGATGACGGACTGAACATGGAAATCGCGCAGCAGCTCCTGCATGTTGCCAACATTGGCACCGCGGAAGGCGTAGATGGACTGGTCGTCGTCGCCAACAGCAAAGAGCGCGTTGTTCTGTGCCGCCAGCAGTTTCAGCCAGCGATATTGCAGCGGGTTGGTATCCTGGAACTCATCCACCAGAATGTGTTTGAAACGCTCCTGGTAATGCTCGCGCAGGGCTGCGTTTCTCGACAGCAGCTCGTAGCAGCGCAGCAGCAGCTCGGAGAAATCCACCACCCCTTCGCGCTGGCACTGCGCATCGTACTCCGCGAATATCTCCGCCTTGCGCCTGATGTAGGGATCGTAGGCTTCCACTTCGGAGGCGCGCAGCCCCTGCTCCTTGTTGCCGCTGATGAACCACTGCATCTCTTTCGGAGGGTATTTCTCGTCGTCCACGTTCATCGCCTTCATCAGGCGCTTGATGGCGGAAAGCTGGTCGCCCGAGTCGAGGATCTGGAAGGTCTGCGGCAGGTTGGCCTCGCGGTGGTGCGCGCGCAGCATGCGGTTGCACAGGCCGTGGAAAGTGCCGATCCACATGCCGCGCGTGTTGATCGGCAGCATCGCGGAAAGGCGCGTCTGCATCTCCTTCGCTGCCTTGTTGGTGAAGGTCACCGCCAGCACCCCCTGCGGCGACACCTGGCCGGCACTGATGAGGTATGCGATGCGCGTGGTCAGCACCCGCGTCTTGCCGCTGCCCGCTCCGGCCAGGATCAAGGCGGAACGGGCAGGCAATTCGACGGCAGCGCGTTGTTCGGGATTGAGGCCGGAAAGCAGGGCAGAAGTCATGGCGTGATTATCCCACAGGGCATCGTGCCTGCCGCACCAAACAGAACGGGGAAGCGTCTCCGCTTCCCCGTCCGCTGTTGCTTCAGGCTGTCGAGGCTCAGGCCTTGCTCTTCTTCGCGATCATTTCGTGCATGACCGGGGAGAGGATGATCTCCATCGCGTGACTCATCTTGCCGCCGGGCACCACCATGGTGTTGGCACGGGACATGAATGCGTTCGGGATCATGGACAGATAGTAGGGGAAATCCACGCCCTTCGGATTGCGGAAGCGGATCACGACGAAGCTCTCGTCCGGCGTCGGAATGTCGCGCGCAACGAAGGGGTTGGAAGTGTCCACGGTCGCCACACGCTGGAAATTGATGTCGGTGTAGGTGAACTGCGGGGTGATGTATTTGATGTAGTCCGGCATACGGCGCATGATGGTATCCACGGTCGCTTCGGCGGAATAGCCACGCTCGGCCTTGTCGCGATGGATCTTCTGGATCCACTCGAGGTTGACCACAGGCACCACGCCGATGGCGAGATCGACGAACTTGCCGGCATCCACACCTTGCTTCTCATCTTTGGCCAGGCCGTGCAGACCTTCATAGAACAGCAGGTCGGAACCGGTTTCGATATCTTCCCACGGGGTGAACACGCCGGGCTTGAGGTCGGTCAGGTTGAAATGCTTGTTGTGCGCAACGGCCTCTTCTTCACTATGCACATAGTAGCGGCGCTTGCACATGCCGGTCTCACCGTACACCTTGAAGGTTTCCTCGATCTTGTCGAAGTGGTTCGCTTCCGGACCGAAGTGGCTGAAGGTGTTGTGTCCATTCTTCGCAGCCTCTGCCGCTGCAGCACGGAATGCCATGCGGTCCAGACTGTGCAGGCTGTCGCCCTCGATCACGGCAGCCTTGATGCTCTCGCGGCGGAAGATGTTCTCGAACGCGCGTTTGACGGTGGTGGTGCCTGCACCGGAAGAACCGGTAACAGCGATGACGGGATGCTTTGCGGACATAACGATCTCTCCTGAACGATTATGGGTGAATTATATTGGGTTCGGGATTCTACTCCAGTTTTCCCGCACAGCGCGAGATGATTGATTTTTCGTCCGGGCTATCCGGCACCTGTACCCGTGCATTCATTGGCTTGGGAGGCCAACCCGGGCAGATTGCCCGATGACTTCGCGATATTCCCGCGCGCGCCGTGCGCATCCTGTTGCCGCTATAATGGCAAACCTGAAATTTCGCACCAGACCGGCAAAACATGGAAGAACACTACTCACCCAGAGACATCGAAGCCTTCGCCCAGCAGCACTGGGACCAGACCGAAGCCTTCCGCGCCGTGAAGGAAACCGGCAAGCCCAAGTATTACTGCCTGTCCATGTTCCCCTACCCCTCCGGCAAGCTGCACATGGGCCATGTGCGCAATTACACCATCGGCGACGTGCTCACCCGCTGGCACAAGATGCGCGGTTACAGCGTGCTGCAACCGATGGGCTGGGATGCCTTCGGCCTGCCCGCCGAGAACGCGGCCATCGCCAACAAAGTGCCGCCCGCAAAGTGGACGTACGACAATATCGCCTACATGCGCCAGCAGTTGAAGAGCCTGGGCCTGGGCATCGACTGGACGCGCGAACTCGCCACCTGCCAGCCCGACTATTACAAATGGAACCAGTGGCTGTTCCTGCGCATGCTGGAGAAAGGCATCGCCTACAAGAAGACCCAGGTGGTGAACTGGGACCCGGTGGACCAGACCGTGCTGGCCAACGAGCAGGTCATCGACGGGCGCGGCTGGCGCACCGGCGCTGAAGTGGAAAAACGCGAGATCCCCGGTTACTACCTCGGCATCACCCAGTACGCGGAAGAACTGCTGGCCGACCTCGACAAGCTGCCGGGTTGGCCCGAGCGCGTGAAGACCATGCAAGCCAACTGGATCGGCAAGAGCCACGGCGTGCGCTTCGCGTTCCCGCATGACATTCAGGAAGAGGGCAGGGCAATCAACGACGGCAAACTGTGGGTCTATACCACCCGCGCCGACACCATCATGGGCGTGACCTTCGTCGCCGTTGCCGCCGAACACCCGCTGGCGACCCATGCCGCGAAATCGAACGAGCAGGTCGCCACTTTCATCGAGAAGTGCAAGCATGTGTCGGTGATGGAAGCCGACATCGCCACCATGGATAAGGAAGGCGTGGACACCGGGCTCAAAGTCACGCACCCGCTGACTGGCGAACAGGTGCCGGTGTGGGTCGGCAACTATGTGCTGATGGGCTATGGAGAAGGCGCGGTGATGGCCGTGCCGGCGCATGACGAGCGCGATTTCGGCTTTGCAAAGAAGTACAAACTGCCGATCAGGCAAAGCATCGGCATCACCGGCCAGACCTTCTCTACCGATGGTTGGCAGGAATGGTACGCAGACAAAGAGAATGGCGCGTGCGTCAACTCCGGCAAGTACGACGGCCTGGACTACCAGCAAGCCGTGGATGTCATCGCCGCCGACCTGAAGGCCAAGGACTTGGGTGACAAGCAGGTGCAATGGCGCTTGCGCGACTGGGGCGTGTCGCGCCAGCGCTACTGGGGCTGCCCGATTCCCATCATCCATTGCGACACCTGCGGCTCGGTGCCAGTACCGGACAAAGATTTGCCTGTCGAACTGCCCGAAGACTGCGTACCGGACGGCAGCGGCAACCCGCTGCACAAACGCGAGGACTTTCTGAATTGCGTCTGCCCCCAGTGCGGCAGACCCGCCAAGCGCGAGACCGACACCATGGACACCTTCGTGGATTCGTCCTGGTATTACGCGCGCTACGCCAGCGGATTCAAGAGCGACGCGATGGTGGACGACGAGACCAACCACTGGATGCCGGTGGACCAGTACATCGGCGGCATCGAGCATGCCATCCTGCACCTGCTGTATTCGCGCTTCTGGAGCAAGGTGATGCGCGACCTGAAGCTGGTGAATTACGACGAGCCCTTTGCGAATCTATTGACGCAAGGCATGGTGCTCAACCACATCTTCTCGCACAAGACCGACAAAGGCGGCATCCAGTATTTCCCGCCTAATGAAATCGAGATGGTGAAGGATGACAGCGGTCGCATCACCGGCGCGAAACTGCTCGCCGATGGTTCCGCTATCGACTACCAGGGCATCGGCACCATGTCCAAGTCCAAGCTCAACGGTGTGGACCCGCAGGCGCTGATAGACGAATACGGCGCCGACACCGCGCGCCTGTTCATGATGTTCGCCGCCCCGCCCGAACAGACGCTGGAGTGGGCGGATTCCGGCGTGGAAGGCGCGTACCGCTTCCTCAAGCGCGTGTGGGCGTTCGCTGCCGAGTTCGAAGACATCGGCAAGGAAGCGGCCGATTTCGCCAGCCTCTCCGGTGATGCCAAGGCGCTGCGCCGCGAGATCCATCTCGCTTTGCGCCAGGCCAACTACGACATGGCGCGCTTCCAGTTCAACACCGTGGTCTCTGCCGCGATGAAGATGCTCAACGCGCTGGAAAAGAACGGCAAGGATGCGGCTAATCGCGCCGTGGCGAATGAAGCGCTGTCCATCCTGCTGCGCCTGCTGTCGCCCATCACGCCGCACATCGCCCATGCCTTGTGGAAGGAACTCGGCTACGGTGACGACATCCTGACCGCCGCCTGGCCGGAGCCGCTGGAAGCCGCGCTGGTGCAGGACGAGATCGAACTGGTGATCCAGGTGAACGGTAAGCTGCGCGGCAGCATCAAGGTCGCTGCCAGCGCCGGCAAGGCCGAGATAGAACAGGCCGCACTGGCGCACGAGTCGGTACAAAAACACCTGTCCGGCGCGACGCCGAAGAAAATCATCGTCGTGCCGGGCCGATTGGTCAATATTGTCGCCTAGGAGAATGTCCATGCGGATCTTCCTGCTGTTGTTCACCCTGATGCTGGGTGCGTGCGGTTTCCATCTGCGCGGCCATGGAGAGTCGGCGCTTATTCCATTCGATACGCTATATCTGGACGCAGCCAATCCCAACACACCTTTCATCGACGAGTTACGGCGCGGCCTGCTCGCCAGCAAGGTGACGCTGGTAGACAAGGCCGACAAGGCCGACGTGGTGTTGAACATCGTTTTCGAGGTCCCGGAAAAACAGATCCTTTCCTTGGGCGGCGGCGGTCGCGTGAACGAGTTCCAGTTGCGTTTCCGCGTTTCGTTGCGCGCCTATGACCAAGAACAGCGCGACTGGATCATGCCCGGCGAACTCGTGCAACGCCGCGATTATTCCTACGACGATACGCAGATTCTCGCCAAGGAATCGGAAGAGGCTCTGCTTTACCAGAGCATGCGCTCCGACATGGTGCAGCAGATCCTGCGCCGCCTGAGCCTCGCCAAGCCGCAAGCGCAGCAATAAGCCCATGCAGATCACCAGTGAAGAATTGCCGCGCCACCTCGCTTCCGGCCTGAAGCCGCTGTACGTGGTGCATGGCGACGCGCTATTGCTGGCGATCGAGGCAGCCGACAGTATCCGTACGGCGGCGCGCGGCGCCGGATATACGGAACGCGAAACGTTCATCGCGGAACAGTATTTCAAATGGAGCGAGCTGCGCAACAGCACACAGAACTTCTCCCTGTTCGCAACGCGCAAGGTCGTGGATCTGCGCATCCCGTCCGGCAAACCCGGCACGGAAGGCGGCCAGGCATTGCAGGACTATTGCGCGAACCTGAGCGACGATGTGCTGACGCTGGTCTCTTTGCCGAAACTCGACCGGACCGCGCAAAAAAGCTCATGGTTCTCCGCATTGCAGCAGCATGGCGTAACGGTTTCCGCAGACGACATTCCGCGCCCGGCATTGCCACGCTGGATCGCCGCCCGCCTGGAACGGCAGGGACAGACCGCCGACAAAGCCACGCTGGAATTCCTCGCGGATCGCAGCGAAGGCAACCTGCTTGCGGCATTCCAGGAAATACAGAAGCTCGCCCTGCTGTTTCCCGCCGGCGAACTGACGTTCGAACAGGTCAAGGATGCGGTGATGGACGTCGCGCGTTACGACATCTTCAAACTCTCGGAAGCCATGCTGGCCGGCAATCCGGCACGCTTTGCGCGCATCCTGGAGGGCCTGCGCGCCGAAGGAACGGCGGCGACGCTGGTATTGTGGGCGATCAGCGAGGACATTCGCACACTGGGCAAGGTGTTGCAAGCCACGCAGCGCGGCGGCAGCATCGACGGCGCATTGCGCGACGCACGGGTGTGGGGGCCGCGCCAAGGACAGATAGGTAACGCCGCACGCCGTTTCAGGTTCCCGCAGATCGAACGTGCGATGCAGCAGGCCGCGCGTCTGGACAAGACCATCAAGGGCTTGCGCCAGGGTGATGTGTGGGATGAACTGCTGCAACTTGGATTGCGTTTCTCTCGAACATGAACGACATTTTGCTGGTGATCACAACCCTTCCCGATGCGCGCTCCGCTGACAGTCTGGCGCGGCAACTGATCGAGGAACATGCGGCCGCCTGCGTGAACAGCCTGGCGCCCTGTACCTCGACCTATCGCTGGGAAGGAAAGGTGGAGACTGCGACCGAGGTACCGCTGCTGATCAAGACGACGCGGGCGGCTTATCCCCGGCTCGAAACCCTGATCCGGTCAGCGCATCCCTATGAACTTCCCGAAATCATCGCTGTCCCGGTGACAGCAGGTTTACCCGCCTACCTGGACTGGGTGGGCAGCGAAACCGGTACCGAATAAGGAACTATCCATGCGTTTTGTGTTACTGCTGTTGCTTTGTTTCCTGCCCCCCGCATCCCATGCGGAAGGTTTGCTCGACCGTCTGCCATCTTTGAGCGGCGCCAAGCAACCGAGCTTCCTCCCCCCCGACCAGGCGTTTGCGCTGGAAGTACTGGTACGCGACGCGCACACCCTGCAGGCAAACTACAAGATAACGCCCGGCTACTACCTGTACCGAGACAAGATCGATTTTATGATCGACGGCAATGCAGCCAAGGTTTCCCGCATCGACCTGCCCAGGGGCGAGATGAAACAGGATCCCAATTTCGGCGACACCGAAGTGTTCCACCGTTCGTTCCAGGCCGGGATCACACTGGAACGCACAAGCGATGCGGCATCCAGTATCACATTGACTGCGGTCTACCAGGGGTGCAGCGAACAGGGACTGTGTTATCCGAGCATCGAAAAGATCATGCAGATCGACCTGCCGGATACACGAACCGGCGTCAGTGTGCCACCCGCGAAGATGATGAAGGAAGCACCCCAGCCAGCCGCCATTTCGCCGCTACCGCTCTCGCCCGACATGGAATCCGTCGCCGGCCAAGAAGATTCGAAGATCGCCCGGCTGTTCAAGAGCGGAAGCTTCTGGCTGATCATTTCCTTCTTTTTCGGCGCAGGTCTGTTGCTCGCCTTCACGCCTTGCGTGTTTCCGATGATCCCCATCCTGTCCGGCATCATCGTCGGGCACGGCCACAAGATCACCCATATGCACGCCTTCATCCTGTCTCTGGCTTACGTGCTGGGCATGGCGATCACCTATGCGGCGGCCGGCATCGCGGCCGGATTTTCCGGCGAGTTGATCTCCAACGCGCTGCAGACCCCCTGGGTGCTGGGCAGTTTTGCCGCACTGTTCGTCCTTCTGTCGCTGTCGATGTTCGGCTTCTATGAACTCCAGTTGCCCTCCGCCCTGCAAAGCAAGCTCACCGACACCAGCAACCGCCTGCACGGCGGCCATCTGTCCGGCGTGTTCGCGATGGGCGCGCTTTCCGCCATCATCATGGGGCCATGCGTGGCCGCCCCGCTGGCTGGCGCACTGCTTTACATCAGCCAGACCCACGATGCGGTGCTGGGCGGCACGGCCCTGTTCGCGCTGGCACTGGGGATGGGGGCGCCGCTGTTGCTGATCGGCACCTCGGCTGGCGTGTTGCTACCCAGAGCCGGCGCATGGATGGAAGCGGTCAAGCGTTTCTTTGGCGTACTGCTACTGGCGCTGGCGATCTGGATCATCCAGCCGCTGCTGCCCGTCAGCGCGCAGATGCTGCTGTGGTCCTTGCTGCTGATCCTGTCCGCAGCGTACTTGCGCGTGCTGGAACCGGTTCCGCATAACGCCAGCGGCTGGCAGAAACTCCTGAAAGGGATCGGGCTGCTCGTTCTGTTGCTGGGGATCGCCTACCTGGTCGGCGCGTTGTCCGGCGCCCGCGATATCCTGCGCCCGCTTGGCGCCCTCGGCCAGTCTGCCGCGCAGCCATCCGCCACCCTGCAGTTCGAACGCATCAAGGACGGCGCCGACCTCGACCGGCGCCTCGCGCTGGCCAAAGGACAACAGGTCGTGATGCTGGACTTCTACGCCGACTGGTGCGTCTCGTGCAAAGAGATGGAACGCTTCACTTTCGCAGATGCCGTCGTTCAGGACAAGCTCGGGGCGGTACTGCTCCTGCAGGTGGATGTCACTGCGAACAGCGCATCCGACAAGGCGCTGCTTAAGCGCTTTAGCTTATATGGCCCGCCGGCCACACTGTTTTTCGATACAGAAGGCCGCGAGTTGGGCGATTTTCGGGTGGTCGGTTATCAGGATGCCGCGCAATTCCTGAACACGCTGCAAAGCGTCGGCCTTTAACGTTTCTTGCTTATCTTCCGAATAAATCTGGACAATTCACCATAACTTACGGCAAACTGAACACATGGACAAAAGTAGCAACAGCCAATCCGGCCCGACTAAGAACATCCTCGTGCTACACGGCCCGAACCTGAACCTGCTCGGCCGCCGCGAGCCGGATGTGTATGGTCACACCACATTAGACGAAATTAACGAACGTTTGATGTCTGTAGCAGGCAAGAACGGGGTGAACATGTTCTGTTTCCAGAGCAATGCCGAAGCAGCGCTGATCGAGCGCATCCATCAGGCACGGCTCGACGGGACAGACTTCATCATCATCAACCCGGCGGCATTCACCCATACCAGCGTGGCGCTACGCGACGCGCTGGCGGCAGTGAGCATCCCGTTCATTGAAGTACACCTTTCAAACGTATTCACGCGCGAGGCGTTCCGCAAGGAGTCTTTCTTTTCCGATATCGCGGTCGGCGTAATCAGCGGACTTGGCGCATCCGGTTACGAATATGCAGTGCGGTACGCAATCAAACATAACAACTAAACACCTTTAGGAGGTCGCAATGGATTTACGCAAACTCAAGACACTGATTGAGTTGGTTGAAGGCTCGGGTATCGCCGAACTGGAGATCAGCGAAGGTGAAGAACGCGTGCGCATCACCCGTACCGTAGCGGCCGCGCAGCAGATTTACGCACCCGCTGCCGCGCCCCAGCCGGTGGCTGCAGCCGCTCCCGTGGCGGCCGCTCCAGTTCCCGCCGCCGAACCCGCAAAACCTGCCGTGGCTGAAGGTCATGTGGTCAAATCGCCGATGGTCGGCACCTTTTACCGTTCCGCTTCTCCCGGCGCCAAGTCGTTCGTCGATGTCGGCCAGTCGGTCAACAGCGGCGATACCCTGTGCATCATCGAAGCGATGAAACTGCTCAACGAGATCGACGCAGACCAAGCGGGCGTCATCAAAGCCATCCTTGTGGAGAATGGCCAGCCCGTGGAGTTCGGCCAACCGCTGTTCGTCATCGGTTAATCTTGTAATGGCGCGCGCCTTTGCGTAGCGCCCAAGTATTGGAGCCAACACCATGTTTGAAAAAATCCTGATCGCCAACCGCGGTGAAATCGCGTTGCGCATCCAGCGCGCCTGCCGCGAACTGGGCATAAAAACCGTCGTAGTGCATTCCGAAGCGGATGCGGATGCCAAATATGTGAAACTGGCCGACGAATCCGTTTGCATCGGACCCGCCCCCTCGAACCAGAGCTACCTGAGCATCCCCGCCATCATCAGCGCAGCGGAAGTCACCGATGCGCAGGCCATCCATCCCGGCTACGGCTTCCTGTCCGAAAATGCCGATTTTTCCGAACGCGTCGAAAAATGCGGCTTTGTGTTCATCGGCCCGCGCGCCGAAACGATCCGCCTGATGGGCGACAAGGTTTCGGCCAAGAACGCGATGAAGAAAGCGGGGGTACCCTGCGTGCCCGGCGTGGACGGCGCATTGCCGGACAATCCCGCGGAAATCGTCAAGATTGCGCGCAGCATCGGCTATCCGGTCATCATCAAGGCGGCGGGCGGCGGCGGCGGGCGCGGCATGCGCGTGGTGCATACCGAAGCCGCGCTGCTGAACGCGGTCACCATGACCAGAACCGAGGCTCAGGCCGCGTTCAACAATCCCATGGTGTACATGGAGAAATTCCTGGAGAACCCGCGCCACATCGAATTCCAGGTGCTGGCCGACCAGCATGGCAATGCCGTATATCTGGGCGAGCGTGACTGTTCGATGCAGCGCCGTCACCAGAAGATCATCGAAGAAGCGCCTGCACCCTTGCTCAATGCCCGCCTGCGCAACAAGATCGGTGAACGCTGTGCCGAAGCCTGCCGCAAGATCGGCTATCGCGGTGCGGGAACCTTCGAGTTCCTGTACGAGAACGGCGAATTCTTCTTCATCGAAATGAATACGCGCGTGCAGGTCGAACATCCCGTGACCGAAATGATCACCGGCATCGACATCGTGCAGCAACAGATACTCGTCGCCGCCGGCGAAAAACTGCCGTTCCGCCAGCGCGATGTGCAATTTCGCGGCCACGCCATCGAATGCCGGATCAACGCGGAGCATCCCTACAAGTTCGTGCCGTCGCCGGGACGCATCACTTCCTGGCATGTACCGGGCGGTCCCGGCATCCGCGTCGATTCGCATGTGTACGCGAACTACTTCGTGCCGCCACACTACGATTCGATGATCGGCAAACTGATCGCCTACGGTGACACGCGCGACCAGGCAATGGCCAGAATGCGTACCGCCCTGTCCGAAATGGCAGTGGAAGGCATTGAGACCAACATCCCGCTACATCGCGAGCTGATGCAGGATGCGGCCTTCATGCGCGGCGGCACCAGCATCCATTATCTGGAAGAACGCCTGTCCGAGCGCACCAAAGGCAAGTGATTCCAGCATCTCATCCGGCGGGATCGGAATAAGTGCCCTGGCTGACCCTCATCGTCGATACCGATGCCGAACACGCCGAAGCGTTGAGCGAAGCGCTGCTTGAACGTGGCGCATTGTCGGTGGACCTGCTCGACGCCGATGCCGACACGCCGGACGAGCAGGCGATCTTCGGCGAACCCGGCGAACCCGCTCCGGGCGTGTGGCAACACAACCGCATCAGCGCGTTGTTCGACAGCGATCGCGATGTCGCAGCGATCCTGCAAGCCGCGTCAGTCACCGTCGGCCTGGAACAGCTTCCCGCATACCGCATCGACACACTGGACGACAAGGACTGGGTGCGCCTGACCCAGTCGCAGTTCGACCCGATCCCGATCTCCCCGCGCCTGTGGATCGTGCCGACCTGGCACACCCCCAGCGATCCGGATGCGATCAACATCGTGCTCGACCCGGGCCTCGCGTTCGGCACCGGCAGCCATCCGACCACGCGCCTGTGCCTGCGCTGGCTCGACGCGAACCTTCGTGGCGGCGAAAGCGTGCTGGACTATGGATGCGGTTCCGGCATCCTCGCCATCGCCGCGCTCAAGCTTGGGGCTGCACGGGCCGTAGGTGTTGATGTAGACTCTCAGGCAGTGATCGCCAGCCGGGACAACGCCAGCGCGAACCATGTCGAAAATGCACGGTTCCATTTGCCTGACGACGCCCCGCCGGGCAGCTACGACGTGGTGGTGGCGAACATCCTGACCAACCCGCTGCGCCTGCTTGCACCGTTGCTGGCGAATGCGGCATGTACGGGCGGGAAGATCGTACTTTCCGGCATCCTCGAGGAGCAGGCGCAGGACGTGATGAAAATCTACCGGCAATGGTTCGACCTTGACGACCCGCTTTTCGAAGACGGCTGGGCGTGCCTGTCCGGGACAAAACGCTGACTTCATACTGGAAATGAGCGGAACCACACTCTGCACACATTGCGATACCCGCTTCCGGGTCACCGCGGCGCAACTGGAAGCGCACCACGGTATGGTGCGTTGCGGCCATTGCCTGCAGGCTTTCGATGCCAATCGCAATTTCGAGCCAGACCAGCCAGATCCGCAGCTTGAGTTGCCGATACTGGACGAGCCTGCCGCCCCGGCCGCAGAACATGCGACAAGCGAGCCGGATATCGAACCGGCATCCGGCATCTCCAACGCCCCCCTGCCGGATGAGACCGAAAACCCCCTCGAACAGGAACACGGCGCCGAAACCACACAGGATGCCGAGCTGCGCGAAGA
Organism: Nitrosomonadales bacterium; assembly: GCA_016716325.1. Classification (NCBI taxonomy): domain Bacteria; kingdom Pseudomonadati; phylum Pseudomonadota; class Betaproteobacteria; order Nitrosomonadales; species Nitrosomonadales bacterium. Next base: position 1,766,874 of record JADJWO010000001.1, on the reverse strand, counting down.
GCAACCGGATATCGGCCAACGCTCCATCGAGCCGGAAGACGCCGCTGACGAAAAACCTGTTGCAATGCGGCCCACCGAAATCGCCGTGCTGCACCCCATGACGCTGGCCGAGCAGGTTGCCCTCATCAAGGATGACGCGCCGGGCGAACCCGAGGCCACCCTCCCGGCTGAAGCAAAGCGCCGTGTCTGGCCCTGGGCGATCGCCGCGTCCCTGCTCACGCTGGTACTGCTTGCGCAGACCGCCTACTTCTTCCGCATCGAGTTGGCCGCCCGGTCACCCGGCCTGAAGCCTGCTCTGCTCGCCTATTGCCAATGGATCGAATGCGAAGTACCGCTGCCGCAACACGCCAGTCTGATGAGCATCGAATCCTCGGATCTTGAGGCCGACCCCGAAATCGAGAACCGGATCACCCTGAATGCCCTGCTGCGCAACCGTGCCACGTATGCGCAGGCCTATCCCGACTTTGAACTCACGTTGAACGACATCGACGACAAACCGCTGGCACGACGCGTGTTCAAGCCCGCGCATTACCTGCCGCCGCTGGAAAGCCAAAGGACCGGGCTGCTGCCGAACCACGAACTTGATGTAAAATTGCGACTGGAAACCGCCGACCTCAAGCCGACCGGCTATAGACTGGTGCTGTTCTACCCGAAACAGCTGCATTAATTACCATCAGGAAATCAAGATGAAAAACAAAATCGTACTTATCATTCTCTCTGTATTGCTGGCGCCGCTTGCCGTTTTCCTAAAAAAAGGAGCTGGCAAGGATCTGGTAATCAATATATTGCTGTGTTTCGTGTTTTACCTGCCAGCCGTCCTCCATGCTTTATGGCTGGTTACAAGATAATGGCATCTGGCCACCTATAACGCCTTATATTCACCCAACAAACTTCCGGTATAATCCGCCCGCCGTTCAAACCGATGGGAGAGCGTGCTGTCACCAGCACCGCCGAAGGCGTAACACCCGCAACCGCTCAGGCTAAAGGAACCACCGGGACAGGCGAATCTGGAGAGCGCTGTTGAATCAGCCACCGAAGGGGCACGCGAATTCAATGCCTCTAAGAACCGCAACGAGCGGTTCGAATGCAAGGCGCACGGAACGCAACGACCGAGAAAACGAGCTAGGCGAGTTTCGGCGAAGACTAACCTTCAGGTTATGTCGTAGCCACATACCCAGCTTAAATAATCGAGGAAGTGAGTACCGCGCGACACAGCAGTCGAACTGCGCAGCAGGTTATTAGAGGTATTGCCGCAATCTCTCAGGTACCAAGGACAGATGGGGGCGAGGCTATGTGGCCTCGCCCTTTTTTATCGCCCGGAAAACGAACATGACCCTGAAGACGACTCCTTTGAATGCAGCCCACCGCGCCATGGGCGCCAAGATGGTGGATTTCGGCGGCTGGGACATGCCGGTCAACTACGGTTCGCAGATCGACGAACACCATCAGGTGCGCAACGATGTCGGCATGTTCGACGTGTGCCACATGCGCGTGGTGGACATGCGGGGCGACGGTGTGCGCGTCTTCCTGCGCTACCTGATGGCGAACAATGCCGACAAGATCACGGTTCCCGGCAAGGCGCTCTATTCCGCCATGTTGCGTCCCGATGGCGGCGTGATCGATGACCTCATCATCTACTTCATGACCGAGCAATGGTTCCGCATCGTGGTCAATGCAGACACCGCAGACAAGGACATCGCATGGATGAAGGAGCAGGCTGCGACACACGCCCCAAACCTCACCATCACCTCGCGCGACGACTTGGCGATCATCGCAGTGCAGGGCCCGAATGCTCGCGCCAAGGTATGGGAGGTGCTGCCGCAGACCCGTGCCGCGACAGAAGGGATGGTCAACTTCCAGGCGGCCGACTGCGGCGAATATTTCGTGGCGCGCACCGGCTACACCGGCGAGGATGGTTTCGAGGTGATGTTGCCGAAGGAAAAAGCCGAAGCATTCTGGTACGCGCTGAACAAGGCCGGCGTGAAACCCATCGGCCTTGGTGCGCGCGACACGCTACGACTGGAAGCGGGCATGAATCTGTACGGTCAGGACATGGACGAGACGGTCGGCCCGCTGGAATCCGGTCTGGCCTGGACGGTTGACCTGAAGAGCGAGCGTGACTTCATCGGCAAGGCAGCGCTGCTCGCCAACCCGCCGAGCAAGAAGCTGGTCGGCCTGCTGTTGCTGGATCGCGGCGTACTGCGCGGCCACCAGAAAGTCGTCACGCCGCAAGGCGAAGGCGAGATCACCAGCGGCACCTTCTCGCCGACACTGGAAAGATCCATCGCGCTGGCACGCATCCCGAAGGACGTGGCGATCGGAGATGTCGTGCAGGTCGAGATTCGCGATAAGATGCTGGCTGCGCAAGTCGTGAAATATCCGTTTGCCCGCAACGGCAAGGCGGTGATTTAAATTAATAGCAGTTGTCCACGAAAGACACGAACAGCACGAAAGAAAATCTGCACTATCGTTCGTGATTTTCGTGTGTTTCGTGGATAGAAGTGGTTTCCAATTCAAACATCAAACTTCGGAGAACAACATGAGCAACCCGACCGACCTGAAATATACCGAATCACACGAATGGGTGAAGACCGAAGCTGACGGCACCATCACCATCGGTGTCACACAGCACGCACAGGAACTGCTGGGCGACATGGTGTTCGTCGAGACGCCGACCGTCGGGCGCAAGCTCAGCGCCGGTGAGGCATGCACCGTGGTGGAATCCGTGAAGGCCGCCGCCGATGTCTATGCTCCGGTGAGCGGTGAAGTCACGGCAACGAACGGTGAGCTGGATGGATCTCCGGAAAAGATCAATGAAGATCCCTATGCGGCATGGCTATTCAGGATGAAACCGGACAACGCCGCCGATGTCGCCGCCCTGATGGATGCGGCCGCTTATCAGGCGCATGTAGACAGCGAAGCACACTAAGCAGGATTCGGGATTCAGGAAGCAGGATTCAGGGAAAACCCTCTCCTCGCTCCGAGTCCCGCATCCCTCACTGAATCCTGAATCCCGAATCCTATGAACACCGACCATTTCGTCTCCCGCCACAACGGTTCCAACGCACAAGACGTGCAAGCCATGCTGGACAGGATCAACGCGCCCACCCTGGATGCACTGATAGACCAGACCGTGCCTGCCGCCATCCGTTTGCAGCAGCCATTGAAACTGGCGGACGGGATGTCGGAACATGAGTTCCTGGCCCACCTGCGCGGCATCGCTTCCAAGAACCAGCTTTACAAAACTTATATCGGCCTCGGCTACTACGGTACCGTGCTGCCTGCCGTGATCCAGCGCAACGTGCTGGAGAACCCAGGCTGGTACACCGCGTACACACCGTATCAGGCCGAGATCGCACAGGGTCGTCTGGAAGCATTGCTGAACTACCAGACCATGGTGATCGACCTGACCGGCATGGAGATCGCCAACGCCTCGCTGCTGGATGAAGCCACTGCCGCCGCCGAAGCGATGACCATGTTGCACGGCCTGCGTTCGCGCGACGATGTGGCCGCAGGCAAGAACAGTTTCTTCGTGTCGCACGAATGCTATCCGCAGACCATCGAGCTGCTGAAGACACGCGCCAAGCCGCTGGGTATCGAACTGGTGATCGGCGACTTCAAGACCGTCACGCTGAACGACAGACTGTACGGCGCAATGCTGCAATACCCGACTGCAGACGGCACGGTCCATGACTATGCCGATTTCGTGACGCGCGCCAAAGCCAACGGAATGAGCATCGCCGTCGCCGCCGACATCCTCAGTCTGGTGCTGCTCACGCCGCCGGGCGAATGGGGGGCGGATGTGGTGTTCGGTTCCACCCAGCGCTTCGGTGTACCCATGGGCTACGGCGGCCCCCACGCCGCTTACTTCGCCTGCCGCGATGCGCACAAGCGTTCCATGCCGGGTCGCATCATCGGTGTGTCGGTAGATGCCGACGGCAACCCTGCATTGCGCATGGCACTGCAAACGCGCGAGCAGCACATCCGCCGCGAGAAAGCGACTTCCAACATCTGTACCGCGCAAGCACTGCTGGCGATCATGGCCGGTATGTACGCGGTGTATCACGGTGCGGAAGGGCTGCGCGGCATCGCACGCCGCGTGCATCAAGCGACTGCGGTACTCGCCGATGAATTGCAGAAGCTGGGCTACCAGATCGCACAAGGTACTTACTTCGACACCCTGCACCTGTTGCATACCGACAATGTGAAGATCCACGCGCTGGCCGAAGCTGCACAGATCAACTTCCGCTATACCGCCGACGGCCTCACGCTGTCGCTGGACGAGACGGCTTCGGTCTCCGACCTGAACGCCATCCTCGCCGTGTTCGCACAAGCCGCCGACAAGGCAGCACCCAGCGTGACGCGTGAACAAGTCGTCACGCACGCACTGATGTTCACCCCGCGCAACTCGGCCATCCTCGCGCACGACGTGTTCAATGCGTATCACACCGAGACCGAGATGATGCGTTACATCAAGCGACTGGAGAACAAGGACCTGTCGCTCACGCATTCCATGATCTCGCTGGGCTCCTGCACCATGAAGCTGAATGCGGCTTCCGAGATGCTGGGCCTGACCTGGCCCGCATTCGCCAACCTGCATCCCTTCGTACCGCTGAATCAGGCAGAAGGCTATGCCGAGCTCATCGCCGGTCTGGATGCCGATCTGTCCGAGATCACCGGTTTCGCCAAGATGAGCTTCCAGCCCAACAGCGGCGCCTCAGGTGAATACGCCGGCTTGCTGGTGATCCAGGCTTACCACCGTTCGCGCGGCGAAGCGCAGCGCAACGTGGTACTGATCCCCTCCTCTGCGCACGGCACCAACCCGGCCAGCGCCGCGATGTGCGGCATGAAGATCGTGATCGTGAAGTGCGATGCACGCGGCAACATCGACGTGGACGACTTGCGCGCAAAAGCGGAGGAGCACAAGGACGACCTGTCATGCCTGATGGTGACCTACCCCAGCACGCACGGCGTTTACGAGGAAAGCATCAAGGACATCACCGCCATCATCCATGCCTGCGGTGGGCAGGTGTACATGGACGGCGCGAACATGAACGCGCAGGTCGGCCTGACCAGCCCCGGCAACATCGGCGCGGACGTCTGCCACCTTAACCTGCACAAGACCTTCGCCATCCCGCACGGCGGTGGTGGACCGGGCGCGGGCCCCATCGGTGTAGCGGCACATCTCGCACCGTTCCTGCCTTCGCACCCGGTGGTCAAGGTCGGCGGCACGCAAGGCATCCATGCAGTCTCCGCCGCGCCTTACGGCAGCGCGCTGATCCTGCTCATCTCCTACGGCTACGTCAAGATGATGGGCGGCAAGGGCCTGACCGAAGCGACCAAGCTGGCGATCCTCAATGCCAACTACATCAAGGAATCGCTGAAGGACCATTACGCCACGCTGTACAGCGGCAGCAACGGCCGCTGCGCGCACGAGATGATCCTGGACTGTCGCGAATGGAAGAAAGAAGGCGTGGAAGTGGCCGATATCGCCAAGCGCCTGATGGACTTCGGCTTCCACGCACCGACCACCTCCTTCCCGGTGGTGGACACACTGATGGTGGAACCGACCGAGAGCGAATCGAAAGCCGAGCTGGATCGCTTCTGCGACGCGATGATCGCCATCCGTGGCGAGATCGAGGCAGTCGTCACTGGCAAAGTTGACAAGAAGGACAACATCCTCAAACACGCGCCGCATACGGCTAAATCGGTCTGTGCCAATGAGTGGGCACGTCCTTACTCGCGCGAGCAGGCGGCCTATCCGCTTCCCTATGTGCGTGAGAATAAGTTCTGGCCAGCCGTGGCGCGGGTGGATAATGTGTATGGCGACAAGAACCTGATCTGCGCCTGCCCACCCATCGCTGCATACATCTAAAGGACACCATCATGGCCAAAGACCCCAGCAACAAGACGGCTGTCACATTGGACGGCGTGCCCGTCACCCTGTTCGGCACCTTCCCAGTCCTCGGCCAGCTCGCCCCGGACTTCTCGCTGGTGGACAAGGACCTGAAGGATGTCTCGCTGAAGGATTTCGCAGGCAAGCGCAAGGTGCTCAACATCGTGCCCAGTCTGGACACCGCCGTGTGTGCCACCTCCACGCGCAAATTCAACGAGGCCGCCGGCAGGCTGAACAACACCGTGATTCTGGTGATTTCGGCCGATCTGCCGTTTGCGATGAGCCGCTTCTGCGTGGCGGAAGGATTGGAGAACGTGGTCACACTGTCGCTGATGCGCGGCCGTGATTTCATGCGCAACTACGGCGTTAAGATCGCCGACACCGCATTGGCCGGTGTGACCGCACGCGCGGTGCTGGTGCTGGACGATCAGGACAAGATCATCCACGCCGAACTGGTGGACGACATCACCCACGAGCCGAACTACGAAGCGGCATTGGCCGTATTGCGCTAGGGACAGCGGATGGCGATGGACAAGAACTTCCACAAACGCATCATCGGCATCTGCTGGCTGCTGATGGGCGCGCTCATCCTGTCGCTGCTGGCGGTGAATTTCCAGACCGCCGAGACGCGAGTCGTCGCGATGGGATTGGCGGAGGGAGCATTGTTCACCGCTTCCGGCTTCATGCTGCTGGCGAAATTGCCGAAGTCATGGAACTTGTGCCTGCCCTGCGCCGCCTTGTCTCTGTTTTCGTTTCCGATCGGAACGGTGATCGGCATTTATTACCTCTGGTATTACTTCAAGATGGAACGGGTGTACTGAACGCATGATTGCCCACTCGCGCCCATCCCTCTTTTTCTTTCCTCACGAATCATGAGCGCGCCAAATGCGATGACGAAGGACGTTCCCGAAAACGCGCTCTATCGCTCGCGCATCGAGATCTGCCGCATCCTGCAGATGCTGCTGGAACAGGACATTCCGTTACATGCGGGAATGGGGCGCGGCAGGACATTCATCTCCCGCCTCGCCCATGTCGACCAGCGCGGCGGCCGCTTCTGTGCCGCCTATTGCGCGAACAAACTGCTGAACGCCATGATGCTCAGATCGGCATCCGCACAATTCACCGCCAGCTTTCAGGGCGCGCATATCGCCTTCAAGGTTTTCGGTCGCCCGGTAGAAACACAGGTCAATGGCCGTGCCGTGCTGCGCTTCATGCTGCCGAGCTCGCTCACGATCTGCCATCGCCGTGAATGTCCCAGATTCACGCTGCCGGCGAACGCTTCGCTGCGTTGCGTCGCCGATGCCGGCGGATTCCTTTCCTTCGAGTCACACATCACCGACATCAGCCACGACGGCTTCGGGAGCCTGAGTTACAGCGGCGACATCCATCTCGACACGGGCACGGTACTGAAAGGCTGCCGCGTCATCCTGCCCGATGGAAACGCAGTGGTTGCCGACCTTGAATTGCGCTATACGCTCCCGGTCACGTTGCCGGACGGAACCATCGCGCATCGCTCCGGCTTTCGTTTCATCCAGCGCCCTGACGAGGTAACCCGGCTGGTCGATTTCTTCATCCAGGACATGGACAGGGAATAGCATCCCGCATCGTTGACATACTGCGGCCGCAACGCCTCGACCTCGCAAGCCGCGCACGGTACAATCCTTCGCAGGCTCATCGCGACCTTCCCGAATCCTTCGGTTCCGGATATACGAAAGGATGCTTGACGTGCTGCTCTGGCTGGAACTGTTGTTTTGCCTCGCCGTCATCGGCTATGCGGGTTATTTCCTTTCCCGCTACGGCGACATCATTGCCGACAAATCCGGCATCTCCGCTTCGTGGATCGGCCTCATCCTGCTGTCCACGGCGACCTCGCTGCCGGAACTGGTGACCGGCATCTCCGCGGTCACGGCTGCCGATGCACCGAACATCGCGGTGGGCGATGTGCTGGGCAGCACCGTGTTCAATCTCGCCATACTGGTGATGCTGGATGCGCTCTACCGCAAAGAGACACTGTATAGCCGCGCCGCGCAGGGGCATATCCTGTCGGCCTCTCTGGGTACCTTGCTGATCGCTTTCGCCGGTTTCAGTCTGCTGCTGGATCATTCGGGAATGAGCATGGCGCTGGGACACATCGGCTTCTACTCGCCGTTCATCCTGCTGGTCTATCTGGTTGCGATGCGCGCGGTCTACAGCTACGAGCGCCGCACCCTGAGCGAATACGCCGAGGAATCCGCCGAACGTTATCCGGACATGACGCTGCGAGATGCGATCAAGGGTTATTGCTGGGCAGCGCTGGCAGTCGTTGCGGCTGGCTCCTGGCTGCCTTTTGTGGCCAGCGACATTTCGGAGATGATGGGCTGGGGACAAAGCTTCGTCGGCACGTTGCTGGTCGCAGCAGTGACCTCGGCGCCCGAAGCGGCCGTCACCATTTCGGCGCTGCGCATCGGCGCGCTGGACATGGCGATCGCCAACCTGCTGGGCAGCAACCTGTTCGACATCATCATCCTCGCGGTAGACGACCTGTTCTATACCAATGGCCCGCTGCTGGCGCATGTCGATGCCAGCCACGCGCTGACCGCCTTCACTGCCGTGATGATGAGCGCGCTGGCGACCGTGGGGCTGATCTTCCGTCCGCAAGGGCGTGCCATGCTCGGACTGACCTGGATCAGCCTGGGCATGCTCATGCTGTATGTATTGAATTCCTGGCTACTGTTTGAAAATGCAAGATAACCGGCGCCACTGGCACACCCTCAGCACCGAGTCCGCCGCACGGGCGGTGGACAGCGATCCGGCCACCGGACTCAGTGCGGCCGAGGCTGCGGCTCGCCACGCCCGCCATGGACCGAACGCCCTGCGCGAAACCAAATCGCGCCCGGTCTGGCGCATGCTGCTCGACCAGTTCACGGACTTCATGATTGTCGTACTGATCGCCGCGGCGGTCATCTCAGGCTTGGTCGGCGACGTGGGCGATACCATCGCCATCGTGGTCATCGTCATCCTCAACGCGGTGATCGGTTTCATCCAGGAATACCGCGCCGAAAAGGCGATGGCCGCACTCAAGCGCATGGCCGAAGCCAGCGCCAGCGTGGTGCGCGACGGCCAGATCGAATCCGTGAACGCCTCGGCTCTGGTACAGGGCGATGTCGTGCTGCTGGAGGCGGGCAATATCGTCCCGGCCGACATGAGGCTGACCGAGGCGGCCCGCCTCAAGATCGACGAATCCGCGCTCACCGGAGAATCGGTTGCCGTCGAGAAGCAGACCCGCGAACTCGAACAGATGGAACTGCCGCTGGGCGACAAGACCTGCCTCGCCTACAAGGGCACCATCGTCACCTATGGCCGCGCGCGCGGCCTGGTGGTTGCCACCGGCATGCACAGCGAACTGGGCAAGATCGCCGCGCTGCTTGAAGAGGGAGACGAGAGCAAGACCCCGATGCAGCGCCGCCTGGCGGAGCTCGGCAAACGGCTGGCGATCGCCGCCCTGGCGATCTGCGTGCTGGTGTTCGTCATCGGCGTATTGCGCGGCGAACCGCTGCTGCTGATGTTCATGACCGCAGTCAGTCTTGCCGTGGCCGCCATCCCGTCCGCCCTGCCCGCCGTGGTCACCATCTCGCTCGCCTTGGGGGCACACAAGATGGTGAAGCAGCATGCGCTGATCCGCCGCCTGCCTGCCGTGGAGACGCTGGGGTCGGTGACCTACATCTGTTCTGACAAGACCGGCACGCTCACCCAGAACAGGATGCACGTCACCGCGCTGTTTGCCGACGACGTGCTGCACAAGATCTGGCCGACCAGCGGCGCACCGTGGGAGGCACTGCTGCGTGCGCTGGCGCTGAACAACGACGCGCATATCGACCGCCACGGCAAGCCGCGCGGCGAACCGACCGAGGTCGCTCTGCTGCATGCCGCGCAACTGGCCGGTCTCGACAAGACCGAACTGGAGAAGGACACGCCGCGCCTGCTGGAACTGCCGTTCGATTCCGAGCGCAAGCGCATGACCACGCTGCATGGAGAGATCGACAGCGTGATCGCCTACACCAAGGGCTCACCGGAAGCGGTGGTGCCGCTGTGCGTTCGCAAGCTGGGCAGCGATGGCGAGGTCGGTATCGATACGCATGCCCTGCTGAAGCAGGCTGAAGCGATGGCAGCAGACGGACTGCGCGTGCTGGCTTTCGCCTACCGGCGCTGGCCGAAGTTGCCCGACGGGTTGCCGCACGTATCCGTCGAATCGGAACTGGTGTTCATCGGATTCGCCGGACTGATCGACCCACCGCGCAGCGAAGTGAAGGAAGCGGTGGCGCAGTGCCGCACCGCCGGGATCACGCCGGTGATGATCACCGGAGACCATCCGGCCACAGCCCGGGCGATCGCGCTCGAACTGGGCATCCTGCATGACGGGGACGGCCGCGTACTGACCGGCATGGAACTGGCGCAACTGGATCAGCATGCGTTCGAGGCCGAGGTCGAGAGTGTGCGGGTGTATGCCCGCGTCGATCCTGCCCAGAAGATCCGCATCGTGCAGGCCTTGCAACGCAGGGGAGAAGTGGTCGCGATGACCGGCGACGGCGTGAACGATGCGCCGGCATTGAAGGCGGCCGACATCGGCGTGGCCATGGGCAAGGGGGGCACCGATGTGGCGCGCGAGACCTCGCACATGGTGCTGCTGGACGACAACTTCGCCACCATCGTGCATGCAGTGCGCCACGGCCGGCGCCTGTACGACAACATCCGCAAGTTCCTGCGCTACGGCATCTCCACCAACTCGGCCGAGATCTGGACCATCTTCCTCGCACCCTTCCTCGGCCTGCCCATTCCGCTGCTGCCGATCCAGATCCTGTGGGTCAATCTGGTCACAGACGGCCTGCCCGGACTGGCGCTGGCAGCCGAACCTGCCGAGCGCGGCATCATGCGTCGCCCGCCCAGGCCGATACGGGAAAGCATGTTCGCGCACGGCATGTGGCAACACATGATCTGGGTCGGCCTGCTGATGGCCGGCCTGTGTCTGTCCGTTCAGGCCTGGGCATTGCAGAGCGGCTCCTCACACTGGCAGACCATGGTGTTCACGGTGCTCACCCTGTCGCAGTTGGCCCATGTGGTGGCGATCCGTTCCGAACGCGAATCACTCTTCACCATCGGCTTCTTCTCGAATCCCGCGATGGCCGCGACCATCTTCCTCACCTTCGCCCTGCAGATGTCCACGCTGTATCTGCCCGCTTTCAACGACATCTTCAAGACCCAGCCACTGAACATGGAAGAACTGGCTCTGTGCCTGCTGCTCTCCAGCGTGGTGTTCTTCGCGGTCGAGATCGAGAAATGGCTGATACGGCGCGGCGTGCTGTATCGCACCTCTGCGGCCTGACCCCCATCATTTCCGCTTTGGCATCACCCGTTGCTGTGTTATAAACGGGCGCACCCATCCCATTAGAGAGACACGCGGCCCGTGTAGCAGCGATGTTTCCGCCACAGAAGGAACCCTGAACAATGACAGAACCGCAACAGCCCCCCATTCCCGTTTATTCCACCAGCAATCCAAAGTTCCGGTCCTACAACCTGAACAACTTCCGCGACATCCCGCAGATCGCCAACCTCACCGAACAGCAACGCTTCGATATCGAAGTGGTCGGCCATGTACTGCCGTTCAAGGTGAACAATTATGTGATCGACCAGTTGATAATCTGGGACAGGGTGCCGGACGACCCGATCTTCGCGCTCACCTTCCCGCAGCGCGACATGCTGAATCCGGAGCATTACGAGGAGATGGCTGCCCTGCTTCGTCGTGGCGCAGACAAGGATGAGATCAGTGAGGCCGCCAACCGCATCCGCATGCAACTCAACCCGCATCCGGCCGGACAGACCGACCACAATGTGCCCGAGATGGACGGCGAACGACTGCATGGCATGCAGCACAAATACCGGCAGACCGTACTGTTCTTCCCCAGCCAGGGGCAGACCTGCCACGCCTATTGCACCTTCTGCTTCCGCTGGCCGCAGTTCATCGGCATGAACGACATCAAGTTCGCCAGCCGCGAGGTCGAGAAACTGGTGGAATACGTGAAACGCAATCCGCACGTCACCGATATCCTGTTCACCGGCGGCGACCCGATGATCATGACGGCGAAGAACCTCGCCGCCTATATCGAACCGTTGCTCTCGGCCGAGCTGCCGAATCTCGTGAATATCCGCATCGGCACCAAGGCGCTTGCCTACTGGCCGCACAAGTTCGTGGACGACGACGATGCGCAGGAGATGCTGACCCTGTTCCGCAGGGTGACCGATTCAGGCAAACAACTGGCACTGATGGCGCATTTCAACCATCCTCGCGAACTGGAGAACGCCACCGTGCGCCGAGCCATCCGCAACCTGCGCGAAGCGGATGTGACGATACGTACACAATCGCCGGTGATGCGGCACATCAACGACGACCCGGCACTGTGGGCGAAGATGTGGGAGGAACAGGTCAGGCTGGGCTGTGTGCCTTACTACATGTTCCTCGCGCGCGACACCGGCGCGCAGCACTACTTCTCGGTGCCGCTGGTCCGCGCCTGGCAGATCTTCCGCGAAGCCTACCAGCAGGTCTCGGGGCTGGCGCGCACCGTGCGCGGCCCCAGCATGTCAGCCAACCCCGGCAAGATCCAGATGCTGGGCGTGGCCAATGCGGGTAGTCAGAAAGTGCTGGTGATGCGTTTCCTGCAGGGGCGCAACCCTGACTGGGTACAGCGCCCCTTCTTCGCCGAACACAACGAGAGCGCCACCTGGATAGACGAGCTCAAGCCCGCTTTCGGCGAAGAAAAGTTTTTCTTCGAGGAAGAACTGGAGCAGTTATTCCACGAATGCAACGACAGCAGCACGGCAGACGATTTCGAGTGAAGGAACCCAGGCCGGGACATTCTCACTGTTGCAGCGGCACTGGGTGCCAACCCATCAGCGCCATCATCACCATGAAGCCAATCACATAGGCTAGCGCCACATGCCATCCGTGGCGCAGCCAGTTCGCTGCCGATTTCGCCTCCGGATACATGTTCGAAATGGCCACCCCGGCGGAAGAGCCGAACCAGAGCATGGAGCCTCCATAGCCGACTGCGAACGCAAGCACACCCCAATCGTACCCCCCCTGCCGGATGGCAAGTGCGGTGAGCGGGATGTTGTCGAACGCCGCCGAAATGAATCCCAATCCAAAGGCCGAACGCCAGGATGCCTCCGGCAGAGTATCGACCGGCATCATTGATGCTGCCGTGACCAGGAACAGCAGGAACGCAGTTCCGCTGATCGACGATTTCAGCACTTCCCAGTCGTGGCGGCATACCGGAGCCGTGGCGAGGATGGCCACCCATACCGCCAGACCGACAAAAGGCAGACTTGAACTGGCTTCGGCAAAGAACTGGTTGACGATGACATTGGTGGTGATCGCAAACAGGAGGATTATCAGCACGATGAAGATGCGTTTCCATTCGATCGTGGTATGCGCATGCACGTGATGCAGGATGGGCGAATAGGCATGTTGCTGGCGTGCGGCCACCAGCCCCGAGACCACCAGGGCGACGGCCGATGCGACGATGGCATGAAACACCTCGCCCGGGCTGACGCCGGCGATCCACATCATGGTCGTCGTGGTATCGCCAACGACAGAGAAGGCGCCGCCCGCGTTTGAGGCGGCGACGATCGCGGCCAGATAACCGATATGAACCTTCGCGCGGAACAACTGGTGTGCCATGGCGCCGCCGATGAGCGCCGCAGCGATATTGTCGAGGAAACTGGAGACGCACCAGACGATGACCAGCACTCCGAAAGCTCCCAGCCAGCCACCCGGCAAGAAGCGTGGCAGCAAGACAGGCACATGGCTCTTCTCGAAATGTCGCGCCAAAATGGCGAAGCCAAGCAACAGGCAGAACAGGTTGGCCAGCGTCACCCACTCATGCCCCAGATGACCCGCGAGCCCGGCCCATCCCGCACCGGTCTTGAATCCGGCAAAGAGCAATTTGTAGCCGGTGATGACGAGCAAACCAGTCAGGGCGACCCGAAACGTATGGTGATGGAACAGCGCGACGCCCAATAGCGTGAGCGCGAACAGGAAAAATTCGAGCGGGATGCCGACGATTTGCATGGTTACTCCGGTTATCTGCGCCAGAAGTGGGGGGAGAACAGGATCAAAACGGTGAAGATTTCCAGACGTCCGACGAGCATGGCGAAGGTGCATATCCATGTCTGAAAATCGTTAAGGCCCTGATAGTTACTGGCCGGGCCGACCTGTCCCAAGCCAGGACCACAATTGTTGATCGAAGCGAGGATGGCGGTGAACGCCGTGATGAAATCCAGCCCGCTGATCAGCTCCACGAAAGTCAGGATGGTGATGCTCATGAAATACAGGAAGATGAAGCCGAGCACCGCGAACACGATGTGGTTCTCGATGACCTGTCCGCCGATCTTCATCGGGTTGACGATGGTTGGGTGCAGCATCTTGCGGAATTCGCGCCCGCCCTGCTTGACCAGGATCATGGTGCGGATCATCTTGATGCCGCCGCCGGTCGAACCCGCGCTGGCCACCGTCGCGGTGAGCAGCATCATCCACAGCGGCGCGAACATCGGCCACTGCGCATAATCGACGCTGGCATAGCCGGAACTCGTGGCGATGGAGACCAGATTGAAACTGGCATGGCGCAACGCAGTCCAGAAGCCGGTATAGACATCGGTCCACCACAGATAGAAGGCGATGGCGACACAACTGCCGAGGATCACCCCCAGCGTGGCAAAGGCTTCCGGATCCTTGCGATAGACCTTGAGGGATTGCTCGCGATAGGCCATGAAGTGCGTGGTGAAATTCACCACGGCGATGAGCATGAATACGATCAGCGCGAACTCGATCAGCGGCGAGTTGTAATAGCCGATACTGGCATCATGGGTGGAGAACCCGCCCAACCCCATCGCGGAAAAGGAATGGCAGACGGCATCCAGCCAGTTCATCCCGGCCCATTTCAGCACCACGATACAGACCAGCGTGATCGCCACATAGGCGACCCACAGGTTGCGCGCGGTATCCGAGATGCGCGGGGTGAGCGACGAATCCTTCATCGGCCCGGGTGTCTCGGCCTTGTACAGTTGCCGGCCACCGATGCCGAGCAGGGGCAATATGGCGACCGCCAGCACGATGATGCCCAGGCCGCCCAGCCAATTCAGCTCATGGCGCCAGATATTCAATTCCGGCGGCAGATTGTCCAGACCGACCAGCACCGTTGAACCGGTGGTGGTCAGACCGGACATGGTCTCGAAATAGGCGTCGGTGAACGACAGTCCCGGCAGGATGAGCAACAGTGGGATGACCGCAAAGACAGGCATGATCACCCATGCCCCGGTCACCAGCAAATAGCCGTGGCGGATCGAGAGCTCTTGCTTGTAAGCGCGGGTCAGCATGGCGACCAGCGCACCCAGTCCGGCGGTGAGCACCATCGCCACCATGAAATCGAGCATCTCCGGGCGGTCGCCATCCAGCAAGGCCACCAGGATGGGCAGCAGGAAAGCAAGGCTGAACACGACCAGCAACAGGCCGAGCACATGCAAAACGGTAAAGACGCGTTTCATCTACCGGTGATGCAGCGATCCGTACCGTGGAAGCAATGGAAATGGCGACACCGCACTGCCTGCGCTCATGCGGCGGGACAAGAAAAAGACCTGCTCCCTTGAAACCATTCAGCCCCCCTTTCCCGGCAAGTGCGGGAAGGAACGGGGCGGCACTCTACTCCTAAGGCCGGAAAAAGCAAGTACCCCCAGGGGTCGAACAGGGATCAGGAATTCCCGTTCTGGCGGGCGATGCGCAGCGCCGGTGCGTTGCCCTGCCTGTCCTGCCCGGCATAGATCGTCAGATGCGGATAGGGGATCTCGATACCGTGCGCGTCGAAGGCCTTTTTCAACCGGCCGAGGAAAGCACGGCGCACGTTCCACTGTTCCAGCGATTCGGTCTTGAAGCGGCAGCGGATGACCACAGCAGAATCGGCCCAGTCCTGCACGCCCTGTATCTCGATGTCTTCCAGTATCATCGGCCCGATCTCCGGATCAGCGCGCAGTGTGGCAGCGGTCTCACGGGTGACGCGATAGACCTCGTCCAGGTCCTCGCGATAGGCCACACCGAAATTGATCAGGGCATAGGCGTAACCGCGGGATTTGTTGGTGACGATGGAGATCTGTCCGTTCGGGATATAGTGAACATTGCCTTCGATGTCGCGCAGGGCAACGAATCGCAAGGTGATGTCCTCGACTATGCCCTTCTTGTCGCAGAGCTCGACCGCATCCCCCTGGCGGATCTGGTTCTCCAGCAGCATGAAGAAACCGTTGAAATAGTCCTTGATCAGGCTCTGCGCCCCGAAACCGACCGCGATGCCGACCACGCCGGCGGCGCCAAGGACAGGCGCGACGGAAATGCCGAGCACGCTCAGCGCCATGATGCCGGCGATGAGCCAGATGACCACCGATGCGATATAGTGCAGCACATGCGCGATGGTATCGATACGGCGCCGGTCTTCGGCGCTATCGGCGCGTTCGTTCATGTAATCAGTGAACAGCCGGATCAACCTCCTGCTCACGCGCATCAGCAGCCATGCCAGCGCCAGAATGATGAGGACATGCACCAATTCCCTTGGGATGTGCAGGCTTTCAAGTGTCAGTTTACTTTCCATCTGGCGTTCCCCTTCGATCCGATGGGGACATTCTAGCGTAGCACGCTGCAGAAGTTGTCATGCATGTCAGGGAACCTCTGATTAAGTCCTCCATGAGCCGCGTTGCTGACAAAATCGTGATGATCGCAAGGCGCGCGACGAAGGTGGCGGCTGTGACACGTTACTGCGAAGCAGCCGATTGCGGGAACAGCCGCCGGCAGCCCATCCCGCACCGGACGGCTCCGCCGCACCGTGTCCGGGCTGCGTCCGGGACTACGATGCCGAGAAGCGCAACGTCGCGAGGGCGCGATTTTGTTGCAACCCTTATGCGCAGTCGGTTTTGCGGGCGGTCTGCGGTGTTGCGCTCGTTGCGAAGGGGATCGACCATTCGCTGCCTCGCGCGCCTTGCATCCCATCCCGCCAAACCGACTGCGCGGTCACGCGGGACTTAATCAGAGGTTCCTCGGGGTATAATCCGCGCCCCTGGCCAACTTATCCGGAAAACATGTCAACAACAATCCTCATCATCGGGCTGATGGTGTTCTTCTCGCACTTCCTGTCGCTGCAATTCAGCAGGACCAACATCCCCGACGTGCTGGTACTGATGATCGTAGGCATCGTGATCGGGCCCGCGCTGGGCATCGTATCGCCCGAGGATTTCGGCAAGGTCGGGTCGCTGCTGGCGACCATCGCGCTGGTCATCATCCTGTTCGAAAGCGGCACCTCGCTAGACCTGAATGTGCTGGGCAAGTCACTGGGCACCACCGGCCTGCTCGCGATCGCCGGCTTCCTGCTGACCACTGCCGTGGTGACCGGCGTCGGTCTGGCCGTGCTCGGCCTGGGGATCATGCCCGCCCTCCTGCTCGGATTGACGCTAGGCGGCACTTCTTCCGCGGTGGTGATCCCGATGGTGAACGCGCTCAAACTGTCGGAGAAACCGGCCACCGTGCTGGTGCTGGAATCAGCGTTGACCGACGTGCTGTGCATCGTCGGCGTGTTCGCCCTGCTACAGGTGCAGATACAGGGCGGGGTCGACGCGGGCAAGCTGGTCGGCAGCGTGCTCGCCGCGCTGATATTCGCCGCGGTGATCGGCGTACTGGGCGGCATCGGCTGGCTGCTGGTGCTGGGCAAGGTGCGCGATTTCCCCAACACTATCTCGTCCACGCTCGCCTATGTGTTCATCGTCTACGGCGCCACCGAGGCGCTGGGATATTCCGGCGCGATCGCCGCACTGGCACTGGGCATCACGCTGACCAACTTCGAGAAGTTCGGCCTGAGCCGCATCCCCAGCATCGACAACAACCTCGTTCCCCTGAACGAGGTCGACCTGATCTTCTATCAGGAAGCCGTGTTCCTGCTCAAGACCTACTTCTTCGTCTACCTGGGCATCTCGATCCATTTCGGCGCGGCCAACATCACGCTGACCGCCGTTTCCATGGTGCTGCTGGTCTATGCCGTTCGCATCATCCTGACCCGCTTCATCTTCCGCGATCCCGGCTATAGCCTGCGCGACACCGCCATCACCTCGATGATGGCGCCCAAGGGGCTGGCGGCAGCCGTACTGGCCACATTGCCGCTCAAGTACGGCATCGAGGGCGGCGAGATCATCCGCGACGTGACGTACATGGTGGTGCTGGTCAGCATCTCGCTCACCGCCATGCTGGTGATGGCCTATCCGGCAAAACCCGTCCAGAGCATCTATGCGCGGACGCTGAAAAAACCGCTTGCCGCAGAAGCCGGGGATTCATAGGAAAAGTCGCGCCCGCCTTTCACGCTCCCTGTCGTTCCCGCCCGAATGGTTCTTCGAACCGCGCCTCCGGGGCGCGGTTATAATTCAGCCTCCCATTCGCTCATCATTCCGGCAACGAAAGGCGAACACCATTGATTGATGCAGAATCCCACGGAGTCATGGCATGAACCATATCCTGAATGAACTGACCGCCCATCCGCTGTTCGCACAGATGCTGGTGCTCGCGTTGAGTCTGGTGTTCATCCTGCTGCTGGTGCGTTTCGCGCAGATGGTCGCGACCAACAAGATCGCCGACAAGGACCTGCGCTACAAGACGCGCAAGACGTTCAGCATGGTCGGCTATACGCTGTCGCTGCTGGTCGCCATCGCCGTGTTCAGCAACCAGTTGTCCAACATCCCGGTGCTGATCGGCCTGCTCGGCGTCGGCATCGGCTTCGCCCTGCGCGAGCTGATCCAGAGCCTGTTCGGCTGGCTGGTCATCACCTTCGGCAACCTGTACAAACCGGGCGACCGCATCCGGCTCGGCGGCGTGATGGGGGATGTGATGGATGTCAGCCCGCTCTCCACCACCCTCATGGAGTGCGGCGACTGGGTGAAATCCGACCTGTACAACGGCCGCGTGATCCACATGCCGAACAATGTCGTGCTGCGCGAGCAGGCCTACAACTACACCTCGGGCGACTTCCCCTACCTGTGGGACGAGATCGTGATCCCCATCCGCAGCGACTCCGACCACCGGCTGGCGCGCACGATCATCCAGCAGACCGGAGACCGCCTGCAGGCCGACACCATGGCCGCCGCGCAGGCTTCGTGGTCCACCTTCATGCTGCACCACCGGCCCGAGGATGCGCGCATGGACGTGGTCGTCACCATGAGTTTCGACGCTAACTGGATCGAGTTCACCATGCGCTATCTGGTGGACTACTCGCGCCGACGTACCGCCAAGGACAGGCTGTACACCGCCATCCTCGAGGCGTTCGAACAGACCGGCGGCAAGGTCAGGGTCGCAACGCCGGTGATGCAACTGTCCGAGGTCACTTTCAGCAAGGAAGCCTCTGCTTGAATCGCGTCCTGATCCTGCCGCCTACCGCCCGCGCTGAGGCGTTTATAATCTTCTTATTCCAACACGACGCACCGATACCATCATGAAGACTCTCATCTGCGGTTCCATGGCCTACGACACCATCATGGTGTTCCACGACCACTTCAAGAAACACATCCTGCCCGAACAGCTGCACATCCTGAACGTGGCGTTCCTGGTGCCGGAGATGCGCCGCGAATACGGAGGCTGTGCCGGCAACATCGCGTACAACCTGAAGCTGCTCGGCGGCGATCCGCTGATCATGGCGACCGTTGGCGACGATTTCACCCCGTATGCCAAACGGCTGGAAAAACTGGGCATCGCGCAGACGCACATCCGCCACGTGCCGGACAGTTTCACCGGACAGGCCTTCATCACCACCGATCTGGACGATAACCAGATCACCGCCTTCCACCCTGGCGCGATGGGCTTCTCCGAGCAGAACAAGGTGAGTCACGCCAGCGATGTCAGTCTGGGCATCGTGTCTCCGGATGGTCGCACCGGCATGATGGAACACGCCGAACAATTCGCCGAGGCGGGCATTCCGTTCGTGTTCGATCCCGGTCAGGGCATGCCGATGTTCTCCGGCGAGGACCTGTTGCGCTTCATCGACCAGGCGACCTATGTCACTGTCAACGATTACGAAGCCAAGCTGCTGCAGGACAAGACCGGCAGGACGCTCAAGCAGATCGCCGAAAGCGTTGACGCACTGATCGTCACGCTGGGCGGCGACGGGTCGATGATCTACGCGGACGGCAAGGAGATCGCCATCCCCACGCCAAAACCGGTCGCAGTGGTCGATCCAACCGGCTGCGGCGACGCCTACCGGTCCGGGCTGCTGTACGGCATCCGGAGCGGCTGGGATTGGGAGACCACCGGGAGGCTGGCTTCGCTGATGGGCTCGGTCAAGATCGCGCATCGTGGCGGCCAGAGCCATGTGCCACTGCGCGACGAGTTGATGTCCCAGTTCAAGCATCACTTCGGCTTCGACGTGCAATTGTAAGAAGACCGTCATGCGCGTCCCGTTATTGCTCGCCACTTTATTGCTCGCCGCCTGCGCGAACACCCCGCACGGTATCGCCGATCGCCCTGCTGATGCGCCCAAGGAAATCGTCAAGGCCGGCGTGATCGAAAGCGTCACGCCGATCGAACTGGATGCCAGTTCGGATTCCGGCTCGGCAGCAGGGAGCATCTTCGGCCAGGTCGGCGGCGCAAGTACCGGCGGCGGGCGCGGCGCGGTCGTCGGATCGGTGCTGGGCACCGTGCTCGGTGGCACGCTCGGACACCAGGCCGGCATCGCCACCCGTCCCGGGCTGGAGATATGGGTCAGACTGGACGGCGAAACGCAAAGCACTTATGTGATGCAGCCAGGCAAACCGGATGCCTTCAAGATCGGCGACCGCGTACGGATAGTGAACAAACGGGGCGAAGAACGCGTGGAACACGAAGTGCCCGCCGTACCGGGAAACGACAAACCCGCGAAGGAATGAGTCCGGACGCCATCACCCTGCGCGCCATTCGCGATGACATCACCATGTTGAAGGTGGATGCCATCGTCAATGCGGCGAATTCATCGCTGCTCGGCGGAGGCGGCGTGGACGGCGCGATCCATCTCGCCGCCGGTTCGGAACTGCTGGCCGAATGCCGCATGCTAGGCGACTGTCCCACCGGGCAGGCACGCATCACACATGGATACCGGCTGCCCGCACGCTTCATCATCCACACCGTCGGCCCGGTCTGGCATGGTGGCGACCGCGGCGAGTCAGACCTGCTGGCTTCCTGCTACCGCGAATCGCTGTCGCTGGCACAGTCGCGCGGCCTGCGCTCCGTCGCCTTTCCCTGCATCAGTACCGGCGTCTACGGCTACCCTGCACAACAGGCCGCCGAAATCGCCGTCGCCACGGTTCGCGATGCTTTGCTCGCGCGCGGGTCGCTGCGCGAAATCGTCTTCTGCTGTTTTTCAAACAGTGATCTGGCTATCTATGAACGACTTCTCGGGCATTGACTGGCAGGCCATCGCCGAACGCATCGCGCCACCCGGAGCGGCTCCGTTGCGCCTGAGCGCGACACCCGTCAGCGGCGGTTGCATCAACCGGACATACCGGCTGGAAGGCGCGGACGGTTCGCGATATTTCGCCAAGTTCAATGACGCGGTATATCACCCGATGTTCGCCGCCGAAGCGGAAGGGCTGGCCGCCATCGCCGCGACGAACACGTTGCGCGTGCCGCGCGCCATCGCGCACGGCATCACCGGCGAGCAGAGCTATCTGGTGCTGGAATATCTGGAACTGGGTTCGCGCGGCAATGCAAGGCTGCTGGGCGAGCAATTGGCCGCGCTGCACCGCTGCACTTCGCCCTGCTTTGGTTTCGCGCATGACAACTTCATCGGCACCACTGCGCAGCCCAACGGATGGAAAAGCGACTGGGTGGATTTCTGGCGCGAGCAGCGCCTGGGATATCAGTTGCGACTTGCGGCAGACAACGGGTACGGCGACCCGTTACAGAAACTGGGCGACAGCTTGCTGGACGCACTGCCCGCTTTTTTCGGCGGTTACACGCCGCGCCCCTCGCTGCTGCACGGCGACCTGTGGGGCGGTAACCATGCCTTCCTCGCGGACGGCACGCCGGCGGTCTTCGATCCCGCAACCTGTTACGGCGACCGCGAATGCGACCTGGCGATGACGGAACTGTTCGGCGGCTATCCGGCGGACTTCTATGCCGCCTATCGCGCGGCCTGGCCGCCGGATGAAGGCTATGCTGCGCGCCGCGACCTGTACAACCTGTATCACATCCTCAACCACGCCAACCTGTTCGGTGGAGGATACGCCAGGCAGGCCGAAGGCATGATGCAACGACTGCTGGCCGGACGCGACCGGGAATATCGCCGCTCCTAGAACACAAGCGAAAGAATGACCGTCAACACCCCGCCCAGCGCGATCAGCGGAAAGCCCTTGTACTGGTATCGCGTCATCTGATCCACCTTGATGGCGACGGCGGCGACGATGACACCGACAATCGTAATGATCATTTCATGTCCTCCAATGCCTCCGGCAGGACAATCTGCCGTTCACACGGACCGGCAATGCCGTTATCCATGCCGACG
The DNA here is from genome assembly GCA_016716325.1 of Nitrosomonadales bacterium. Lineage (NCBI taxonomy): Bacteria > Pseudomonadati > Pseudomonadota > Betaproteobacteria > Nitrosomonadales > Nitrosomonadales bacterium. The sequence goes on along the minus strand of JADJWO010000001.1, from coordinate 1,744,401 downwards.
CGCGGATTTGCGCTTACGGGGACCCATATTGGGATCCGTCCACCTCCGCGTCAAAGCATGTACGACGAATGGGCAGGGTGATCGATGACCGGAAGGTTGATGGAAATGAACGGTCGATATTGCGGATGACCGGAAAAGCATGACAGCCTTTCCGGCTTCGATACAGACGGTTTACTTGGCTTTTCTGACAGGCGTGGCTTTTCTGGCAGGCTTGGCTTTTGTTGCCGTCTCGCTCTTCAACGGTGTGGCAGCCTTTTTTGTCGCCTTCTCCTTCGAGGATGCGGCAACCTTTTCAGCCGGTTTGGATTTGGCCTTCTTCCTGGCCTCTTCCTTCTTCTTGGTTTCCTCTTTCTTCTTCAGGCTGCGCATCATCTTGCGCCACTCTTCAAGCTGCTCGTCTTCAAGCTCCATCTGCATGGCCAGCGCTTCCTCGCGGCTGATCTTCTCCTTCTGCAGCCGCCGCGGCAACTTGCCGCCCATTCTGGACAACAGGCGTTCGGATTCTTCCTTGGTCAGGCCTTTTACTTTTTCCAGATACTCGGGTTTGCAAAGTTCAGTCATTTCTTGTTTCTCCCTTGCTGTAATGACACTCATCTATCTGATTTTCTATGGTGTTGCGACACTAGCTGCTCTGAAATAAACATGCAAGCGTAATATTAGCTTTAGCGCATATCGTCTAGCTTGGATCAGCTTCGATCCGTCAAGATTACCAGCCTTGTTCAACCACCCCGTTCCGGCCTGTCAAATCGCCCCTTCTCTACACATTCATTCTTGCATCATGAGATTGTAACGTGGGCGCATTAGGATGACCGCCCCGATATGCCGGTCTACAACGCACGGCGACCAGCCTGGCTGACGGGATTTCCGCATATGGTCAACGCTATGAGGGAACGAAATGTTGAATCGAGATGAAAAATCCGACAGTGCGCCATTCATCAGAAATATCCTGCTGGACATGTGCAGGATGAAATCCGAACTGAACGAACATCGTTACTACCTCGAACGGAAAGTCTCAAAAAGAACCGAACAGCTGTTGAAGCGTATCGCATTGCTCGAATCCTGCAATGCGGCATTGGGCGACAGGCTTGCCGCAGCCCAGAAAAAGCTCCTCATGTTCATGCAACAACCGGAATCCCCCTTGCCGCAAAAAGATTCCGTTCCGGACGGCACTGACTTGAAACTATGTGTCGCGCCCCTCCATGAGAAACAACCCGGCGAAGCAGGCGCGCCGAACCATCCGGATAGACACACCCATACCAACTGAAGGAAACATCATGAACCGTCTTCTCACCCAACCTGAAGAGATCGACCATATTCTGGAAGTCATGGCCTCCCACGATGCTGAAGCCGATATCCCGGCAATGCCGTCCTGCGGCGGCATGCCCATCGATAAACACGATAAACCGATTGGTGCGACCGGATCTTCGTGCGACGAAGAATCATCTCGCGGCTCGCCGAAACCATTACCGTACGCCTGGAGTTTGTGACGATCTGCCGATATTGCAGGCAGTCGTCCGATTGCGTGTTGACAGCTTGCCGACCAGTCCGTTACCAGTGCTTCGTCACCGGATTGTTGCAGGCCACCTGGAACAACCGGCGGTCGTCCAGACGGATCGCCGTCATCGGGCCGCCCCACAGGCATCCGCTATCCAGCGCGATGACATTGTGCGTCATCTTCAATCCCAGAGCCGACCAGTGGCCGAAGATCACGGCGGCCTTGCGGCTGGCCCGGTCGGGCACGTCGAACCACGGCAGATACCCTTCCGGAATGTTCTCCACTTCGCCCTTGAACTTGAATTCCATTTCGCCCTGCGGCGTGCAGATACGCATGCGCGTGAAGGCGTTGACGATGACGCGCAGCCGCTTGTATCCGCCCAGATCATCGCTCCAGCCATGCGGACTGTTGCCGTACATGCGCGCCAGAAAGGTGGCGTAATCGTCGCCGCGCAATGTCTTTTCCACCTCGCGGGCCAGCTTGCCGGCCTGCTTGACGCTCCATTGCGGCAGCAGACCGGCATGCACCAGCACATAACCGTCCTGCGCATGGAACAGGCGCTGGCTGCGCAGCCAGTGCAGCAACTCGCCGCGATCCGGGGCACCCAGCACCTCGTCCAGCGTGTCGCTGCGATGCAGCTCGGCCGCGCCTTCGGCGACTGCCAGCAGGTGCAGGTCGTGGTTGCCGAGCACGGTGACGGCGCTGTCGCCGAACGACTTGACCAACCGCAGCACCTCCAACGAGCCCGGCCCGCGATTCACCAGGTCGCCGACCAGCCACAGCGTATCCTGCGCTGAATCGAAACGCATCTGCTCCAGCAATTGCCGGAATTCCTCGTAACACCCCTGAATGTCGCCTACCGCATAAATCGCCATCGCATCGTAACCGCCGTGTTTATCTGTAAAATAGCCTACCAGATTTTTATGTCGTTCCGATGAAATACGCCATCCCCACGCATATCGACGTTGTGCCGGCCAAGGATCGCACCGCCTGATGCTGTTCAACTCCTACGCCTTCATCTTCGTGTTCCTGCCGGTGGTGCTGCTGGGTTTCTTCCGGCTGGCGCGGGTCGGCCACGGCTATGCCGCCGCCTGGCTGGCGCTGGCCTCGCTGTTCTTCTACGGCTATTGGAACCCGGCCTACGTCGGATTGCTGCTCGGCTCCATCGTTGGCAACTACGCGTTCGGCACCTGGATCGCCCGGGCCGGCGCAAAACAGGACGAACGGCGCAAGAAATCCCTGCTGGCCATCGCCGTCGCCGCCGACCTCGCACTGCTGGGCTACTACAAATACGCCAACTTCTTCGTCGACAACCTGAACCCGCTGCTGGGCACCGACTGGAACCTGTCCCACATCATCCTGCCGCTGGGCATCTCGTTCTTCACCTTCACCCAGATCGCCTTCCTGGTGGACACCTGGCAGGGCAAGGTCAGGGAATACAACTTCGTGCACTACCTGCTGTTCGTCACCTACTTCCCGCACCTGATCGCCGGACCGGTGCTGCACCACCGGGAGATGATGCCGCAGTTCGCCCATGCCGCCACCTACCGGTTCAACTACGAGAACATGGCGGTGGGCGCGACCATCTTCTTCATCGGGCTGTTCAAGAAGGTCGTGCTGGCCGACGGCCTGTCGGTCTACGTCGGGCCGGTGTTCGACGCCCCCGCCGCCGGCGTCACCCTGACCTTCGTCGAGGCCTGGGGCGGGGCGCTGTGCTACACCCTGCAGCTGTACTTCGACTTCTCCGGCTACTCGGACATGGCCATCGGCCTGTCGCGCATGTTCGGGGTGGTGCTGCCGCTGAACTTCCATTCGCCGTACAAGGCGGTGAACATCATCGAGTTCTGGCGGCGCTGGCACATGACGCTGTCGCGTTTCCTGCGCGACTACCTGTACATCCCGCTGGGCGGCAACCGCAAGGGCGCGCCGCGCCGCTACCTGAACCTGATGGCCACCATGCTGCTGGGCGGGTTGTGGCACGGGGCGGGCTGGACGTTCGTGATCTGGGGCGGCCTGCACGGCCTGTATCTGGTCGTCAACCACGCATGGCATGCGCTGCGCCGCAGCCTCGGGCAGGACCCCGACCGGCCGCTGTCCCGTCCGGCCCACCTGCTGTCGGTGCTGCTGACCTTTCTGGCGGTGGTGGCTGCATGGGTCGTTTTTCGCGCGGACAACATGGATGCCGCCATGGCAATGCTCCATGCGATGGCCGGCATGAACGGTTTCGTGCTGCCGGACGCCTGGCTGCCGAAGTGGGGAGCATCCGGCCAGTGGCTGGCGGCACAGGGCGTCGACTTCGGCGCCACCAACGACCTGATCATGGGCGGCGCGATCAACTGGATCTGGATCTCCCTGCTGATCGTCTGGCTGGCGCCGAACACCCAGCAGATCATGGCCGGATTCCGGCCCGCGCTGGATGTGCCTTCCGGCGGGCGGGCCAGATGGCTGTTGTGGCGCCCCTCCCTGCCTTCCGCCCTTGCCGTGTGGTTGATCGGCTTCATCGCCGTCATCAACCTGAACCGGCAATCCGCGTTCCTGTACTTCCAGTTCTGAACATGAACGCGCCGCATAAACGCTTCGTCTGGACACTGACCGCCTGCTTCGGCGCGACGCTGCTGCCGATCATCATCCTCAACCTGGTCCTGCTCAACGACACACTGGGCAACCACCGGAAAACATTGCTCGCCAGCCAGTGGCAACAACGCACGAACGGAATCACCTATGCCCCGACATTGAGCGATACCGGCCTGTTCAAGACATTGCGCCTGAACGATCGCCTGCCGGAAATCGATACGGTGGTATTCGGCTCATCCACAGCGCTGGGCATCGGCCGACAGGCGTTCCCGGACACGCGGCATCCCTACAACTATGCGCAGACCGGACATGCGCTCAGCGCGGTGATCGGCGAAGCGGAGTACCTCCAGCGGCATCATGCCAACGTGAAATGGCTGGTCATTCCGCTGGACTGGTCGCTGGGGTTCATCTACCAGAACGGCATACCGCCCGATGCCGACCTTTCCGCGGCCGCCACCCTGCGTGCAGTGCAAGCACCGGACAAATCGATCCCGCTGGCGGACAGGATGCGCGACGCTTTGTCCTACCCGCGCATCAAAAGCCTGATGGGAATACTGGACGGCATCCGCCGTGCAGACGACAGAACGGCCGCTTTTCGCGGCTACTTCCTGCAGGACGGAAGCGATGACTACCGGTGCGCGGACGGTACGCCCGGAAAGGATTTCGACACCATCCATCGCGGCACCTGCACGGGTTTCCGCCATGATGGCAGCGCCACTTTCGCCAATTCCTCCCGGGTCGGGAATGCGCGCGCGCTGATACTCGCCTCGATCGCGTCCAATTCCCAATATCGCAGGAGCCTGTTATCCGCCGATGGCGTACCCGCCCCGCAGTTGTTGCAACGCCTCGCCGGAATGGGCCGGCACGCCCGGCAGAATGGCGGGGGCTTGATCCTGTTCATGCCGCCGCTCCTGCCGGGAATGGAAACCGAGTTCCTCCGCCACCCGCAATTGCGGAATACACTGAACCGCACCAAGCAAACGCTGGACGGTTGGGCAAGGGAAAACGGCCTGTTCATCCTGGATGCGGGACAATCCGAACATTTCGGTTGTCGTGCCGATGAATTCCTCGACCCGCACCACGCCGTATCGACGTGTTACGACAAGATATTCCAGACTTTCTGGCGCCATGTGTCGCGCCCGGATGGCACAATCGAGTTACCTGCCGCAGGCCTGAGACAAGAACCATGAACATGAATACGACCGCTCCTTATTCCTTCCGCGTTCTGCTGATCGCCGCAGCCTTGAGCCTGCTCACCGCATTCAATCATTATTACGTCGGCGAGGAAGCCATCTTCCCGATCACCTCCATGGAGATGTGGCAGCACGGCACCTGGCTCAAGCAATACCTCTATGGCGCCGATGTGCGGCACAACCCGCTGTTCAACTGGCTGATCATCGTGGGCGCCAACCTGTTCGGCTGGACGCATGTGCTCGAAGTGGCGCGTGGATTGACGATCGGCGCCACCCTCGCAACGGCCGCGGTGTTGTACTGGCTGGTCTGGCGCCTGTTTGCCGAACGCAACTTTGCGCTTTTCGCCGCACTGGTCTACCTGACGTTCGACGACGTACTGATGTACCACGGCTGGCTGGCCTATGTCGACCCGTTGTTCGCGCTGTTCATCTTCGCCGCCATCGCCGCGCTGTGGATCGCCTGTGCGGAGCAGCGCCGCAACCTGTTCTGGGTAGCCGCCCTTTCCCTGACCTGCGCCTTCCTGAGCAAGGCGTTCACCGCCTATGTGTTTTACGGCATCGCCCTGCTGGTCCTCGCCCGCATACGCGACTACCGGAAACTGCTGCTCGGCCCCGTGTCGCTGGCGGCGCATGCCACCATACCGCTGGCAGCACTGGCTTGGTTCGCGCTGATCCCTGCCGGCCACAGCCAGAGCGGGCGCATGTTTGCCGAGATCCTCGCAAAGCTCGCTTTCCCCGACCTCGGAGAATATGCAGCCAAACTGTTGCAATACCCGTTGGAGATCTGGTCCGGCCTGCTGCCCGCCGGCGCGTTGGTCATCTATTTCGCCCTGCGCGGTCGCATCACGCAGAAAGAGACCCGACCGGAACACTTCCGCGATGCATTGCTGATTGCAGCGTTGAACTTCCTGCCCTACTGGCTCGCACCGCACAGCGGCGTGCGCTACCTGATGCCGGTCTATCCGCTGTTCGCGCTGATTGCCGCGCGGCTGATCTGGCGTGCGGGCGCCGCCTCGATCGATGTCACGCGCCGCTGGCTGGTTGCCGCGATCGCATTCAACCTGATGCTGGGCCTGGTTGCCTTTCCCTACTACCAGCATCGCTATCGCGGCGAGAATTACGCGCTGGCCGCCAGCGACATCCTGGCGCGCACCCACGGGCAACCCTTGTATATAACGGACTCGACGACCAACGGCCTGAACGTTACCGCCTATATCAACCAGCAGCGTTACCCGCAGCGCACGTTGCAATACCCGCCGCAGGATCTGGAATCCGGTTTCATCATCTCGATGACTCCCGCGATACAACAGGGGGAAACCGTCAAGGCATACCAGCTCGGCGGCGACAAGCTGTATCTGCTATGCCGTGGCACTGCCTGCGCAAGGGGATTACCGATAGAATGACGGCTCCGTTTTTAAGATTGCCGCAATGAAACGCATCCCGTTCAACAAACCGTTCATCATCGGTCGCGAGCTTTCCCTGATCGCGGATGCGGTGGCCCAGGGCCACCTCTCGGGGGATGGCACATATACAAAATCATGCCATCGCTGGTTCGAGGAGAAGCTCGGCTGCCGCAAGGCGTTGCTTACCCACTCCTGCACCGGCGCGCTGGAAATGGCCGCGATCCTGTGCGACATCCAGCCCGGCGACGAGGTCATCCTGCCCTCCTACACGTTCGTGTCCACCGCCAATGCCTTCGTGCTGCGCGGTGCCGTGCCGGTGTTCGTGGACATCCGTCCGGACACGCTGAACATCGACGAGAATCTGATCGAGGCCGCCATCACGCGCAGAACCAGGGTGATCGTCCCGGTGCATTACGCGGGTGTGCCGTGCGAGATGGATGCCATCATGGACATCGCTCAGCGCCACAAACTGCTGGTGGTGGAAGACGCCGCGCAGGCTCTGCTCTCGACATACCGGGGCCGGGCATTGGGCAGCATCGGGCATCTCGGCTGCCTGAGTTTCCACGAGACCAAGAACATCATCAGCGGCGAGGGCGGGGCGTTACTGGTGAACGATGCGCGCTTCACCGAACGTGCCGAGATCATCCGCGAGAAGGGCACCAACCGTAGCCAGTTCTTCCGCGGCGAAGTGGACAAATACACCTGGGTGGACATCGGCTCATCCTATCTGCCCAGCGAACTGGTCAGCGCCTTCCTCTACGCGCAACTGGAACACGCCGACGAGATCATCGCCAAACGGCGCAGCATCTGCGCCGCGTACGCCGCGCAACTGGCTCCGTTGCAGCAGGCGGGTCATCTGCGCATCGCGGAATTCGATGATGACAGCAACGGCCACCTGTTCTATGTGCTGCTCGAGAATCTGGCCGTGCGCAGCAGACTGATCGCGCACCTCAAGGCGCGGGACATCCATCCGGTGTTCCATTACGTGCCGCTGCATTCCTCGCCGGCCGGTCGGCGATACGGACGCGAAGGCAGCAGCATGAAGGTGACCGACGACCTGAGCGAGCGCCTGCTGCGCCTGCCGCTGTTTTATGAAATGAGGTCGGAAGAGATCTCGCGCACCTGCGACGCGATCCGCGAATTCTTCGCCTGACCCGGCGGCGTTACAGCGTTACAGACAGCGGCTATCCCTGACTGGCAACCACGATCCCCAGGAAGATCAATGCGGTGCCGGCCATCTTGAGCGGCGTGACCGGCTCCTGGAAGAAGAACCCGCTGGCCAGCAACACGATGATGAACGTCATCCCCATGAAGGGATAGGCATGGCTGATCTGCAGCTTGGTCATCGCCGCCATCCAGAACACCGACGCCAGGAAAGCCGCGGCAAGCGCGCTGATGACCCACGGGTTCAGCAACAGATGCAACAGGAAGGCGATCTTGTCCGGCAACGCTTCCGGCAGCGCTCCGGCTTTCAAGGCTTGCCATTTGATCGCGATCTGGCCGTACACGGTCAGCGCGATGGTCATGAAGATGTAGAAGTAGCTCATGTCGTTATTCCAGATTTCGTGTAGCGAATCCCTGCGGCACCCCTCGCCCGCTTGCGGGAGAAGGGGAACGGGGGAGAGGGAAACGGTCACGGTGCAGACGATTCATTATCTTGAGCGGCCTGTGCCGTGACCGTCAGCCGATGATAGACATCCTGCGGATGCTTGAACGAGAACCCCAACGAGGCATACAAATTGAGCGCACCGAGGTTGGAAGCGGAGATCGAACTCCTGATCTCTTCATGGCCGGCGGCCAGTAGTTCGCTGCATGCCGCGCTCCACCAGAATTTCGCACGGCCTTTGCCGCGTTGCTGTTCCGCCAGCGCATGCAGCACCAGACTGTTGCCGCTGTGGCCGATGAATCCCGACAGGGCGCCCTGCCAATACAGCCCGTAAACCTGTTCTTCATCGAGTAATTGCCGCAGCCAGTTGTCATAGCGCAGGTCGGCGACATTCCTGCCCAGGTTGAAATCGCGATGGAAGCGACCGTGCACGAACGCGCCATGGCCTATCGCCAACACCTGTTGCGCATCGACCTCCTTCGAGATGGTCGCATCGGGATGCCGGACGGGACGCAACCGTGCGGCATTGCAATGCGGTTCGATCAGGGTGTCGCAGTAATAGAAACCGTGTTCGTGCAACAGCCGTTTGTCCGCCAGCGGGTCGACCTTGATCGTGTGGTGACCGGCGGTCATGACCGCCTGCTGCAGCGCTACTGCGGAATGTTCGAGCAACTCCCACGCCGGCATGCCGAGCGCAACCGTATCCCATGCGACCTGCCTGATCAGCTTATTCATCGAAGGTCGCGCGCCGGACGATATACAGCGGCCGCTTTTTGCTCTCGTCAAAGGTCTTGCCGAGGTAGATGCCGATGATGCCGAGCGTGGCAATGATGATGCCGCCGATGAAATACAGCGAAACGATCAGGCTGTTCCAGCCCGGAACCGGCGAACCGTAATACAGCGCGTGCCCGATGATGTAGATGCCGTAGCAGAACGCAAGGAACGCCATCGCGAACCCGAAACGTACCGACAGGCGCAACGGCTTGTCCGAATAGGCGATGATGGTCTCGGCGGCCAGCTTCCACAGCTTGGCGAAGGTATAGGTGGATTCCCCTTCGTGGCGTCCGGCGTGCGCCACCTCGATGCTGGCGGTGGGAAAGCCCATCCATTGCACCAGGCCGCCGAAGAAACGCAGCTGTTCGCGCATGCCGAGAAAATTCACCACGACCTTGCGCGACATGATGCGGAAGTTTCCGGTCTGCGCGTCATAGTCTATGTCGGCGAGATAACTGAACAGCTTGTAGAACAGCCATGAAGTGGCGCGCTTGAATGGCGGATCCTGCCGCTTGCCGCGCCGCGCCAGCACGATGTCGTAACCTTCCAGTGCCTTGGCATACAGGCGGGGGATCTCCTCCGGCCTGTCCTGAAGATCGCAATCCATCACCACCGCCCAGTCGCCGTGACAATGGTCCAGACCGGCGGTGATGCCGTAGTGCTGGCCGAAGTTGCGGCTGAACTGGATGCCCTTCACGCGCGGATCGGCAGCCGCCAGCCGCTCGATCACCTGCCAGGAATTGTCGCCGCCGCAATCCTCGACCAGCACGATCTCGAAATCGGGCGAGATGCTTTGAAGGGCGTCCCTGAGGCGCCGGTACAGCTCGTCGAGACACTGCTCGGCCTTGTATACCGGGATGACGACAGAGATATGCGGGGCAGGACGGTTCATTCGTTCAGGTCACTCGCGTCTCAGATACACGGCCATGTCGTGTCCCTTGTCCAGCCAGGCGCCCAGCACGTTCATCATCTCGCCGGCAACCTTCGCGATGCGGTAGAGCGGCGCGGCACAGGTGCCTTTCTCGCGGAAGCGCACCCCGCGGGTATGGATGGCGGCAACGGAAAAACCCGTTTGTTGCGCCAGCCTGCCCAGCGAATCCGGCGTATAGAAACTGACATGCCCGCCATGTTTCGCGATGCTCAGGTATTCCCAGTCCGCGCCCATCGCCCCCATGCTCCAGCTTGCCGCATTGCCGGTACCGACCAGCAGGATGCCGCCCGGCCGCAGGATGCGCCGGCATTCCCGCAGCAGTTCCTGCGGGTGTTTGAGATGTTCGATCACCTCGAACAGCGTGACGGCATCGAACTGCCCATCGGCATAACCCGCGTCCTGCAACAGCCCCTGATGCACCTTCAGCCCGGCGGCCTGCGCCGTGGTGGCGGCTTTGGGCGCAGGCTCCACGCCTTCCGCCTGGAACCCGAGCGCGACGGCGGTATGCAGGAACGCCCCGCTGGAACACCCGACATCCAGCAGGCGGATCTCGCCGGGCGCACGGTCGAGCAGTTTCGCGATCCGGTCGAGGAATTTCCTGCTGCGCCGGACACGGCGCTGCTCCGACCCGGCGACCGGCAGCGTGCCCTGCGGGTCGTCGAATTCCTGCATCGATTGCCAATAATGTTCTTCGCTGCACTGGCTGACCAGTTGTCCGCATGCGCTGCAGCGCAGCAGCGCGCCTTCGGGCAGGACATACTGCGTGGTTTCCAGCGGTGCGGCGCAGCCCACCGGGCAGGTGTCCAGATAACGTGTTTCAGGATTGCTCATTTCGATTCTGCCTCAAGGAGTTCGCGGTAAATTGTCTCATATTCCTGCGCCACCACGCGCCAACTGCGTTCGAATCGCGGCACGGTTTCGCGGCGCCCCAATTCCCGTTCGACAGCGTCTGCCCACATCCCGACCGGCGCGGAAAGCGCTAGCACAGCGCCGGAGTCCGGGGTGACATGCGCCGCCGCGCCGCATACCTCCGAAACCACGACCGGCACCCTGGCCGCCATCGCCTCGCTGATCACCATGCCGTAAGGCTCCGCTCTGGCGGGGTGCAGCAGCACGTCGAACCCGGCGTGATGCGACTGGTCGCTCCAGCCCGCCAGCTCATAGCCGCCCTGCCAGCCGGCAAACAGATGTCTCACCTCGCCGGCGGCCGGCCCCACCACGCGGAATCGCAGGGCGGGACGCTTGCGGCGCAATGCCGCAACGACTTCGACGGCCAGCGGCAAGCCCTTGCGCTGCCATTCCTTGCCAACGAAACCGACCACGCCGCCATCGGCCGGGACCTCGCGCGGTTCGCGTACCGCGCCGGCCGCCACGCCCGGCACGACGGGCCCGGTCAGCTTGTGCGCCAGCTCCGGATAGTAATGCGCCAGCCGCTGCCTGATGAACCGCGAATTCGGCACGATGCATCGTGCGGCGCTCAATTCGCGCCGCTCCAGGAACAACTGCATCGCGACGCGCAACGAAACCCTGCGCCACCACGGCATGTCGCGCACCGACGCGAACGGCGGGCCATGGAACGTGGTCAGATGATGCGAAGCCAGGCGCTCATGGCTGTGGATCAGCCAGCCGGGATGCGGGTTATCGGCCAGCCAGCGCGCGACGCGTTTGCCGAAGCGCAGCAGCGACAACCAGCGCGGGCGCGGCGCGATGGCGCCCAGCTCGTGCACGGCGATGCCATGCGGCTTTTTGGCAAGACAGACCTCGCACAACACCTCGACCTCGTGCCCCAGTTCGCGCAATTCGCGCGTCAGTTCCCAGACATAGCGCTCCATGCCGCCCACCGGCCCGTAGCGCCGCACCACGTGCAATATCTTCATAGGTATTGGTCCACGCCCAGCTGCGCACGGATGTGCGTCGCCTGTAGCGCCTCGTGCAGGCGCTGTCGGTTCTCCGCAAGGTTGGCGCGGTCGTTCTCGCGATGCCACAGGTGGAACACCGGCACTGCGAAACGCGCCGACTTGTTGTGCACCCCGGCGCGCAGCAGCCGTATCACCAGGTCGGAATCCTCCAGCCCCCAGCCGGTATAGCGCTCGTCCAGGCCGTTCACGCGCAGCAGGTCGTCGCGCCACGCCGACAGGTTGCAGGTCTTCGCGCCCTGCCAGCGCGTCGGCAACCGCCTGCGCAGCCAGCCCATGCCGGGAACCCGCAGCAACGGCAACAGGCGTTCGATCTGTCCGCGCTGGCGCGCGCGCAGCCAGTCGCGCCTTCCCCACAGGTGGATCGGCAATCTGTCGCGCAACACCTGTTCGGTGAACGCCTGCGTCAGCATCAGGCGGTTGCCGGACAGGAACCAGCCGCGCTCCGCCAGACGGCGGTGGCTGGCGACGAAATCCGGCGGCAGCACACAATCGCCATCGATGAACACGATGTAGTCCGCAGTGGTGGCCGCCAGCGCACGGTTGCGGATCGCGGCAGCGCGGAACCCTTCGTCCGCCTGCCAGACATGCGTAACGGGGAACGGCGCGCGTGCGCCGTAAGCCGCAACCAGATCCGCCGTATCCTGCGTGGAACCATCGTCCGCGATGATCACCTCGAAATCCGCGTCGGTCTGCGCCAGACAGCCCTCCAGTACCGCGGCCAAGGCGTCGGGGCGGTTGTAGGTGGTGATGATCAGCGCAATACGCATCACGATTTTCTGTTCAGCAGCATCAGTTTCAGGTAGCGGTAATATGTGCCCTCGGCATTGGAGACCGCCAGCATGAAGCCTTCGCGCCCGTCGAGGAATCCGCCGCGCAGCACATAGGTGCGGAAGAAGCTCCACAGCCCGCGCAGCACCGCGCCGGACAGCGAGGCCTGCCTGCCGCGCCGCTGCATCATCGCCGCCCCCGCCGATGAATACTGGTTGACCTTGCGCAGCACCTCTTCCAGGTCGTCGAAAGCGTAATGCAGCAACTCGCCATCCAGCAGGCCGGTCCTGCCTTCCACCCGCAGCCGCTCGTGCACCAGGTCATCGGAGAACCTTGCCGCATCGCGCCGGAACAGACGCACGATGCGATCCGGGTACCAGCCTGAATGACGCATGAAGCGGCCGCAGTAGCTGGACAGGCGCGAGATCTCGTAAGCGGCATGCGCATTGTCCGTATCCGCCAGCACGGCCTCGATGGCAGCGCGCAGCTCCGGTGTCACGCGCTCGTCGGCATCGATCGAGAACACCCACTCTCTTGTCGAATGATCCAGCGCCCGGTTCTTCTGTATACCGAAACCCGGCCAGTCGCAGACGAACACGCGCGCGCCCATCTCGCGGCAGATCTCTGCCGTACCGTCGCTGCTGCCGGAATCGACCACCACGATCTCGCCCGCCCATGCCACCGATTCGAGACAGGCGCGAATGTTCGCCGCCTCGTTCCGGGTGATGACGATGACGGAAAGCCCGCGGCCAACCGGGGTGGTGCTTGCCGCGCCTGTGATTTCATCAGCCATGTCTCGCCACCTTCAGATTCGCAAACAATACCGCCGTCATGAACGCGAAGAACAGCCCGTCGGAATGATCCAGCAGCGCCGAGTTGACCAGGCAATTCGCCATATACGCCAGCACCAGTCCGCGCGCCGCATCCTGTTCGAACGGGGTCTCCAGCAGCGGCGCGTAACGCCACTGCGCATAAAACAGGTACAGCAGCAGCGCCAGTCCAGCCAGGCCGCATTGCACGGTCACCATCAGGTATTCGTTGTGCGGGTTGTGCGTCCGCAAGACCTCGCTGCCCTCGACCTGCCGCGCAAAAGCCGCCTGAAAACCGCCGGTGCCCACACCGAACAGCGGGTGCTGCTGCACGATCTGCAGGGTATTGTAGTAATAATCGAGCCGCTGGCCAGTCGAGCTCTCCCAGCCGTGGTTCGGCTGCCATGCCTGGAACTCGTCCGCCACCATGGACACCCGGTCGTGCAGGCGCGGCGAAGCAAGAAAGGCTGCGCTCGCCATGCCGGCCAGCAACAGCAGCGCTGCGGTAGCATGCCGCCAGTCCCACGCTTTGCCGCGCTTATGTCTGTGCCGCGCCAGCGTCGTCCATGCGAACCAGCCCAGCAGCAGCAACAGGATCACGTAACCGGTGCGTCCCTGCACCATGAACAGCACGTTGATCCCGGCCAGTCCGGCGTACGTCCCCCAGGCCAGCCGCGCGCCGGACGATGCCGCTTCGCGCAGATTGAGCAACGCAAGAAAGGCGCCCATCGCCATCATGTTGTTCTGCGTGATGTGGCTGTGGAAGATCACCGGATTATCCATGGCTGCCCACACAGGCATCCATGACTGCACCGGCAGCCAGCCCAGGCCCACCAGGTACGACAGCAGCAGGGTCGCCCCCATCGCCGCGAGGAAGGCGTATTGCGCCCGGCGCCGGGCGATCTCGCCGGACAGTATCAGCATGAACATCGGGATGAAGGCCAAGTCGGCGTATTTACCCAGGATGCCGGCGGCCTCGCGCAACGGCGTCTCGCCGTAGAACATGGCGGCAAACAATCCCAGGAACAGCAACCACGCGGCGCGCGCGACGGTATGTTGCACAGCCGTCTGCCAGATGGAGCGTGCGTTGAACAGCGCGCCGAGCAGAACGATCGCCAGCAGCAGATTGTCCAGCGCCACGGAAACGGGTACGGCAAGACCGATCAACACCGTGCTCACGCGCAATGGCGGCATGACAAAACGCTGCGCCAGGGTCGGAACGGTGCCCGATCTCACGGCTGCTTTTCCTGCCGCGATGTCGATGGCGTCGGATTCGGCTGGTATTCGGGCACCCAGGACTTCAGTTCGCTTTTCGCCTTTTCGTCGGCCATGGTCGCCGCGCCGATCCATTCCAGCAATCGCGCCAGCCAGTCCGCGTCGACCTGCCGCGCCTGCGCGATGCGCAACTTGGGATGCGGCGTCGGCAGGGTGTGTTCGTTGTCGGCCAGCAGCTCCTCGTAGAGTTTCTCGCCGGGACGCAGACCGGAGAACTCGATCCGGATCTCGTCTTCAGTGAACCCGGACAACCGTATCAGGTCCCTGGCCAGGTCGGCGATCCTCACCGGCTCGCC
Source organism: Nitrosomonadales bacterium (assembly GCA_016716325.1). Taxonomy (NCBI): domain Bacteria; kingdom Pseudomonadati; phylum Pseudomonadota; class Betaproteobacteria; order Nitrosomonadales; species Nitrosomonadales bacterium. Next base: position 1,729,358 of record JADJWO010000001.1, on the reverse strand, counting down.
CATGTCCAGCACGAAGATCTCGCCGCCCTGCCCCATCAACCCCGCCTGCAACACCAGTTGCGCCGCCTCGGGAATGGACATGAAGTAGCGCGTGATCTCGGGATGGGTCACGGTGACCGGTCCGCCCTGCGCGATCTGTTCACGGAATTTCGGGATCACACTGCCGGTGCTGCCCAGCACATTACCAAAACGCACCATCACGAAACGCGTCAAGGGTTGAAGATCGCTTTTCACGTTTACCCCCTCGCCCGCAAGCGGGATAACCAGCGACTTGGCTGCGGTTGTTTGCAGCCTAGTCGAATGGCTAGTTGTTTCACCCAGAGGGTTGGGGTGAGGGGCTTCTTTCCGGGAGGAAGGCTGCAATGCCTGGCAGACCATCTCGGCCAGCCGCTTGCTCGCGCCCATCACATTGGTCGGATTCACCGCCTTGTCGGTGGAGATCATCACGAATCTGGCGACACCGTGCCGCTGTGCCGCGCGCGCCACCGTCCAGGTGCCCAGCACGTTGTTGCGGATCGCCTGCCAGGCGTTGTGCCGCTCCATCAGCGGCACATGCTTGTAGGCCGCCGCGTGGAACAGTACATCCGGCCGGTACTGTTGCATGACCTCGTCCACCCGTGCGGCATCGCGCACATCGCCGGCCAGATAGATGCAATGCAGGCCGGGAAAGGTCTGCCGCAACTCCTGTTCGATGGTGTACAACGCGAATTCGCCCTGTTCGAGCAATACCAGCGTAGCCGGCGAGAAACGCGCGATCTGGCGGCACAATTCGGAACCGATCGAGCCGCCTGCACCGGTCACCAGCACGGTCCTGCCGGTCAGCAGGCCATGCAGGCCGGCCTCGTCCAGTACCACCGGGTCGCGACCCAGCAGATCGTCCAGTTCGATGGCACGCAGCTGCGACACCGACACCTTGCCGCTCATCAGGTCGTCGAACGAGGGAACGGTCAGCGCCTTCACACTGGCGCAGGTACAGAGCTCGACCGCGCGCTTGCGCTGCTGGTGCGAGCCGGACGGCATGGCGATGATCACCTGGCGCACGCCCAGCCGCGCCACCCATTCCGGCAACTTATCCAGACCGCCCAGCACCCGCACCCCGTTGAGCGTGCGCCCGTGCTTGTCGGTGTCGTCATCCAGGTAGCCCACCAGCCGCAATTCCCGGCTTCTTGAAAGCTCCCTGGCGAGACTCACCGCCGCGTCACCCGCGCCCAGTATCAATACCGGTTCGCCGTGCAGTTTCACTTCACCGTACCAGCCCTGCTCCTTCCAAACGCGGTAGGCGAAACGGCTGCCGCCCATCATCAACAACAGCAGCAGCGGATTGATGACCAGCACCGAACGCGGCACGACCAGGTCGGCGCGCAGCATCCACAGCACGAAAGGGATGGCCACCGCCGCCAGCAACACCGCCAGCGCGATGTTGCGCAGGTCGTTGAGGCTGGCATAGCGCCAGATGCCGCGATACAGGCCGAAGCGCCAGAACACCACGACCTGCAATGGAACCACCCAGATCAGGGTCTGTTGCAACTCCACCGCGAAATTCGGCGGCAACTCGAAATTGAAGCGCAACAGATACGCGCAAGCCCAGGCCAGGATCGCTGCCACGATATCGTGCAGCATCGCCAGTGCGGCCTTGCCACTCCAGCTACGCGCCATCGTTGCCTCCTTGCCCGGCCTGATGCCGCAACCAGCGGCGATCGACCCACATCGACAGCCCCAGATAGATCGTTCCCCACCACGCCAGCAGGCCGCCCTGACCCATTGCATCCAGGCCGACACCCCATAATGCGGAGATTCCTGCCAGCAACATCAACAGGTATTCGGCCAGCGCGGTGTTGCGGTGTCCCCAGCCCATCTGCACCAGACGCTGGTAATAATGGCTGCGGTGCGCCTGTGCAAGTTTCTCGCCGCGTCGCAGACGGATGAACAGCGTCAGGGTCGCATCGGCGACGAACGGCGAAAAGACCAGTATCGGGAACCAGAACGGCCAATAGCCTTGTTGCCAACCCCACACGCCGAAAGTTGCGGCAAGGAAACCGAGCGTGATGGAGCCCGCGTCTCCCATGAACATCCTGGCCGGGTGGAAGTTATGGTAGAGGAAACCCAGCGCCGCCGCGCCGATCGTAAAATTCAGTATGGCGAAAGCCTCGTTGCCGTTCATCAGCCCGGCGATCCCGTAGAAGCTGAAGCCGAACAGCGCCATGCCGCCCGCCAGCCCGTCCGAGCCGTCCATGAAGTTATACAGATTGGTCATCCACACGATGAACAGCACCACCGGGACGGCCCACAGCAAGGGAACGCCCGCCCCCGACACGGCGACCAGCGCGGCGATAAAGTGCCCGACCAGCCGCGTGCGCGGCGACAGGTTGCGTATGTCATCCACCAGCGACAATGCGAACAGGCCCAGCGCAGGCAACACGATCCACCATGCCCAGAACTGGAACAGCAGCCCCCAGCCGGACAGGACGCCGGCCACCAGTGCGATGCCGCCGGTACGCGGGATCGGCTCGGTGTGCAGCGAACGTTCGTTGGGAATGTCCTGCAGCGTGTCGCCCTTGTTCCGGCTCAGGATCAGGGCCGTCACCATCGTGACGAAAGCCGAGATCAGCGGGGAGTAATACGTCATGCGGTTTTACCGTAGATTGAACGGCACGCATTTTAACAGTTTATGCGCGATGCTCTGCCCGGTTTATGCCCGGCAACGCGATGCATTCCCGGTGAACCTGCTGTGCGGTGATCGCCAGTTGGCAGGGCGGAATGCCATCCGCTGTTTCAAGCTTCGGACAATCGCGCTTGAAGCACGGCGCGCAATCCATGCCGCTGGTGAGGTGCCGGCACGACTTGCCGGGGATGCCGCTGTAATCCGGATCGGTCGGGCCGTGCAGCATGACGCCGGGAATGTCGAGTACCGCAGCAAGATGGCCGATGCCGGTCTCCACGCTGACGAAGGCGCGCGCATGCAGCAGGACGCTCATCAATCCGCTCAACGACAGTCTGGGCAATACTTGCGCATGTTCGCCGCCCGCTGCCTGCAGGCGCTGCGCGCGCTGGTGCTCCTCTTCGTTGCCCCAGGGCAACAGGCAGTTCCAGCCCGATTGCGTCAGAAGACGGATCAACTCCAGCCATGAGGATTCCGGCCAGTATTTGCTGTTCCAGGTCGTGCCGTGCAGCAATACCAGATACGGTTGCGCGGCGATCTCCCCGAGTTCGTCGCCGAACGCGACCTGCATCTGCCGCCGGCGGAAATCGTCGAGGCCGTAGTCGGCCGGCTGCGTCACATCGGCATCGAACAGGCGCGCCACCAGTTGCCGGTTCTTCTCGACCACATGCAGCCCGTCCGGCACCCGGACCGTCTGTCTGTAGAACCGGGCCGCCTGGGATTCGCGCGCGCTGTGCGCATCGAAGCCGGATACCGCAACGCCGGCCAGCCGTGCCAGCATTGCGCTCTTGAGCAATCCCTGCGCATCCAGCACGATGTCGTACTGCTCCGCCTGCAGTTGCCGGCGCAGACCTCCCAGCAGGGCCGGTAATTTCCACCAGGTCTTTTTGTGGGCGCGCAACGGCACGGCGATCACCTTGTCCACCGCCGCATGCCAGCCCGCCATCTCGGCGAAGGCGGGCTCCACCAGCCAGTGAATCTGCGCCTCCGGGAACCGGCGATGCAGATCGCTGATGGCCGGGAACAGGTGCAGGATGTCACCCAGCGAAGACAGTCTTACGACTAGTATTTTCATTGTTATTGATCTTTCCGTAATTCATCCCAAACAATGCATTGGGTGAAGAACGTCTATGTAGGAGCGCAATTTATTGCGCGATTTGAACGCATCGCGCAATAAATTGCGCTCCTACACAACACCTAACGACCGAATGGACTATTTGCGTCCATAACACATCCATTTTCAGCAGCCGCCAGAGGGCATATCCATGGATATGGCTGCATTCTAGTGGGCGCGCGCGGACGCAACAAATGTTTTTCTTGAGTCACCCGCCCAACGACACTACCATGCGCGACATCGTAGCAACCATGCCACCGACGCCGGATGAGACCCCTTTACACCGTTGCACTGCTGCTGGCGCTGCCGCTGATCCTGCTGCGCCTGCTGTGGCGCGCGCGCAAACAGCCCGAATACCTGCATCACATCGGCGAGCGCTTCGGCCGTTATGCCGTGCGCTGCGACCAGCCGGTCATCTGGCTGCATGCCGTGTCGGTGGGCGAGACCCGCGCCACGCAAAACCTCGTCGCCCGGCTGCGCGAGAACTATCCCGCGCACCGCATCCTGATCACCCATACCACGCCCACCGGACGTGCCACCGGTGAACAGATGTATGGCGACGACGTGCTGCGCGCCTACCTGCCCTACGACTACCCGTTCGCGGTGAACGGTTTCCTGCGGCACTTCCGGCCGCAACTGTGCATCCTGATGGAAACGGAGATCTGGTTCAATCTGATCCATGCCTGCCGGCGCAACGACATTCCCCTGCTGCTGCTGAACGCGCGCATGTCGGATAAATCCGCTCGGGGTTATGCGCGCTTCGCGCGGCTGACCCGCAGCGCGCTTGGTGCGCTCGCCTCAGTGGGCGCGCAAACGGAGGACGACGCGCATCGTCTTGCCGGACTGGGCGCCCATGACATCACTGTGACGGGCAACCTCAAGTTCGACATCGAGCCGCCGCCCGCGATGCTCGAACGTGGCCGGCAACTGCGCGAGCAGTTCGGTATGGCGCGCAAGGTATTCCTTGCCGCCAGCACCCGCGAAGGGGAAGAGGCATTGTTGCTTGATGCATTGAAAGACGTTCACATCCCCGGCCTGCTGCTGGTCATCGTGCCGCGCCATCCGCAACGGTTCGATAACGTCGCCGACCTGTTCGCACAACGCAACATCACGTTCCGGCGCAGGAGCGATAACCGCCCGGTTCCGGCAGACACTCAAGTGGTGTTGGGCGACAGCATGGGAGAGATGTTCGCGTACTACGCTGCCGCCGACATCGCCTTCATCGGTGGCAGCCTGCTGCCCTATGGTGCGCAGAACCTGATCGAAGCCTGCGCAGCCGGCACGCCGGTACTGGTCGGGCCGCATACTTTCAACTTCGCGGAGGCGACGCGGCTGGCCGTTGCTGCGGGCGCCGCCATCCAGGTGCCTGATGGTGGAACGCTGATCGCGGAAGCCCGGCGCCTGCTCAGCGACCCGGAAGCACTGGCGGAGATGCGCAAACAGGGTATCGTCTTTGTGGAACGGAATCGCGGCGCGACAAACGAATCGCTGCGCATCGTCACTTCACTGCTGACAGTTCCCTGATCGCCTGTTCGTGTTGCATCAGAACCGGGCGCTCACCCTGCGCAAGCAGCCGCATCACCTGTTGCACGCAATCCTGCAAGTCATGTTCCGCCGTGTTCACCGCCAGTTCCGGATGATCCGGGGCCTCATAGGGCGAGGAGATGCCGGTGAAATTGCTGATCTCGCCGGCGCGCGCCTTCTTGTACATGCCTTTCACATCGCGCTGTTCGCACACCTCGAGCGGGCACTGGCAGAATATCTCAAGGAATTCGCCCGGCGGGACCATCCTGCGCACCTTGTCGCGCTCGGCCTGGAACGGCGAGATGAACGCGGTCAGCACGATCACGCCCGCCTCCATGAACAGTTTGGACATCTCGCCGATGCGGCGGATGTTCTCCACCCTGTCCTCCGCAGAGAACCCCAGGTCGCCGCACAAGCCGTGGCGCACGTTGTCGCCGTCCAGCACGAACGTCCTGCATCCCATCCGGTGCAGGGTCTCTTCCACCTCGTGCGCCAGCGTGGACTTGCCCGAACCGGACAGGCCGGTGAACCACAGGATCGCCCCGCGATGACCGTTCTGCGCCTCGCGGCGCGCGCGCGTCACCGTGGCGTGATGCCACACTACGTTGTCGGAAATTAATCCCTCGTTCTGCTCTGTCATTTGAATCCTTGTAGTCAATATTCAGCCAGCACGACCAATTGGTCAGGCCGTGCATCGCGCACCGCATTAGCGCCAATACGCCGATCAAGCGTAACAAACCGCCCACCGTGCCGTATGGCCAATGCCAATAAATATGCATCCGTTACCTGCCGATGCGCCAACATCCGCGGCCACTCCACCCCCCCGCTTCCCAGCAGACTGATATCGGCGGGCCAAAACACATGATCGGCACTTGCCGAAGCCTCTGCCAATCGTTCTGCAACCTGGCCGATCGGCAGCGATCCCGGGTAGTTCGGCTGCGACATGATGCGTATGCAGCCATTCTGGGTTATCGGGCATGAAGCCCACCCATGCTTGATTTCGCTTTCCAGCCAGGACATTGCCAACTCATGGTGGATATGTCCCGCATCAAGCAATGCGATCAGAACATTCACATCCAGCAAAGCGCGCATCAAACACCCTCTTGGTCGCGCAATTGATCGACTTTGTCGTCGGTTGCTATCAACCCCCGTGACGGGAACGGCCTGAATCCTCCGACTTGCCGATGTTCAGGCTGATTCTGCGGCTGCCCGCCCGCCAATGCATTCCTCAATAATCTTGAAACAACCTGCCCGGCGGAAACATGTTGGAGTCGCGCCAATTCTTTGGCCGCCGCCAAAACATCGTCTTCAATATCCAGCGTGGTACGCATAAAGACCTCCTGACAATAAAAACGCATCTTGATGCTATGACATCATGATGCGCGCCGTCAAGAAAAGTGCGTCATTTCCAGGCCATGATCTTACCCAACAACACCTTATCGTCCGCAGCCAACACCATGAAGGGCGGATTATGCAGATCCGGTTTGTTATAACACAACGACTCTCCGTGGCTGTCGCATACGATGCCGCCCGCTTCCAGCACGATGGCGTGTGCGGCGGCGGTGTCCCATTCCATCGTCGGACCGAGCCGCGGGTAGAGATGCGCACTACCCTCGGCCACCAGGCAGAGCTTCAGCGAACTGCCCATGCTGACGAACTCGCCGCCGCCCAGATGCGCCACCAGATCGTCCTGGCGCGGATCGCTGTGCGAACGGCTGCCCACCATTTTGAGTTGCCCGTGCCCGTCATGCAGCGCGACCCGGATGGCGACCGGCGCCTCGTCGCCGCGCTGCCTGAACGCGCCGCTGCCCCGCTCGGCGAAATAACTCAGCCCGAGTGCCGGTGCATGCACCACACCCATCACCGGTGCGCCGTCCTCGATCAGCGCGATGTTCACGGTGAACTCGCCGTTGCGCTTGATGAATTCCCTGGTGCCGTCCAGCGGATCGACCAGCCAGAATCGCCCCCAGTGGCGGCGCGTTTCATACTCCACATGGGCGGATTCCTCGGACAGTACCGGCAGATCGGGTGTCAGCCGCTGCAGTCCTTCCACGATGGCGTGATGCGAGGCCATGTCCGCTGCCGTCAGCGGCGAACCGTCCGCCTTGCTCTGCTCACCCGTATTCCCGGCCTCGTAGGCCGCCATTATTTTTTGGCCCGCGAGGCGGGCCAGGGTCAACACTTCTATCAGCATATTCTCTCTAATCGCAAGGATGTCATGGAAATACCTCTGCATCGCTGAGACTCCTTCCTTTTTCATCCTTGACAGAAAGCATGGGGGGGCGCTGCAATTTCCAGTCAATCGCCAGTGTCGAATCATCCCAGCGAATGCAGCGCTCGTGCTCCGGAAACCAATAGTCCGTCGTCTTGTACAAGAACTCTGCCGCATCCGACAATACGAGAAAGCCGTGCGCAAAACCCTCGGGGACCCAGAGCATCCGTTTGTTCCCGGCGGAAAGCTCTACCGCAACATGCCGCCCGAAGGTCGGCGAACTCTTGCGGATGTCCACCACCACATCCAGCACGGCACCTTGCACTACGCGAACCAGTTTAGCCTGCGGGTGTTGTATCTGGTAATGCAGCCCGCGCAGTACGTTCCCGACCGAACGCGAATGATTGTCCTGCACGAAGTCCACCTCGCGCCCGATCAACTCGGTGAATTTGCGCCTGTTGAAACTCTCGAAGAAAAACCCGCGATCATCGCCGAATACTTTCGGTTCGATGACCAGCACATCGGGAAGAGAGGTCGGAATCGCTTTCAATGCGGATGTCCCTTTCCTTGATTACCTGCATCAGATAATCACCGTAGCCGCTCTTCAGCAGGGGCGTTGCCAGTTTTCCAGTTGTGCGGCATCGATGAATCCCCTGGCGAAAGGCGATCTCCTCCGGACAGGCGATCTTCTGCCCCTGGCGCTGCTCGATGGTCTGCACGAACTGGCTGGCGTCCAGCATGGATTCATGTGTGCCGGTATCCAACCAGGCGTAGCCGCGCCCCATGATCTCGACCGACAGCTTGCCATGTTCGAGGTAGGTGCGATTGATATCGGTGATCTCCAGTTCGCCGCGCTTGGAAGGTCTGAGGTTCGCGGCGATATCCAGCACCGAGTTATCGTAGAAATACAGCCCGGTGACGGCGTAACTGGATTTGGGTTGCGCCGGTTTCTCTTCCAGCGAAACGGCCTGACCGTTCGCATCGAACTCCACCACTCCATAATGCTCCGGATTGCGCACATGATAGGCGAATACCGTTGCGCCAGCTTCACGCTGTGCTGCCTTGTTCAACTGCTGATAGAAAGAATGGCCGTAAAAGATGTTGTCCCCGAGCACCAGCGCGGAGGGGTCGCCACCGATGAAATCGCGTCCGATGATGAAGGCCTGCGCCAGTCCGTCCGGGGATGGCTGCACGGCATATTGCAGGTTCAACCCCACGCACTGCCGTCACCCAGCAGTTGTTCGAAGCGCGGCGTATCCTGCGGCGTCGAGATAATCAGGATGTCGCGTATCCCGGCCAGCATCAGGGTGGACAGCGGATAGTAGATCATCGGCTTGTCATAGATCGGCAAAAGCTGTTTGGAGACTGCCAGCGTGACCGGGTGCAGGCGCGTCCCCGACCCCCCGGCCAGAATGATGCCTTTTCTGGTAAGTGGGGAGTGGGTCATTGGGTGCTCCATTTTTTGTGCAGGCCAGTCAATAATTTCCCGGTACGATCGGCCAGGTCAAATGCGGTGTGTTCGGACGAAACAAAATCAAGCATTACTGCCAATTGAAGTTGCGTTTCCAGCTCGGCTAGTGAGCCGCGTGAAATACCGATGAAGTGCAAATATTCTTTTGCGCCGTTTCGTCCGGCTCCTTCGGCGATATTGCTGGGTATTGATACTGCTGCGCGTCTCATTTGTTGTGCGAGTCCATAACGTTCCTCTACCGGAAAATCTGCCGTGAGTTGATACACCGCTTTAACCAACTGCATCGCAAACTTCCATGCATCTAATTGTTCGTGCGGTTTTCCCATTTACTCCCCACTCCCCACTCCCCACTCCCCACTCCCCACTCCCCACTCCCCACTCCCCACTCCCTACTTACCTCTATCCAGAATTTCAGTGAGCATGCGCTCGACTCCGGCCTGCCAGCACGGCAGGCTCAGATCGAATGTCTTGCGCAACTTATCACAATCCAGCCGCGAGTTATGCGGACGCGTTGCAGGTGTCGGGAAAGCGCTGGTCGGAACCGCCTTGACCGCTTCCGGAGCCACCTTGAGCGCAATTCCCGCCTGCCGTGCGAAATCCAGCACGAAGCTTGCGTAGCCGTGCCACGAAATCTCGCCCGAAGCGGCCAGATGATACATGCCCGCCACCCCGGCGTCCTGCTGCGCGGCGCGGATCGCGTGCGCGGTGACATCCGCCAGCAAGTCCGCACCGGTAGGCGCGCCGAACTGGTCGTCGATGACACTGAGGCTGTCGCGTTCCTGTGCCAGTCTCAGCATGGTCTTCGCAAAATTGCCACCGCGCGCGCCATATACCCAACTGGCGCGGAAGATGAGATGTTTGCAGCCGGATTGCCGGATCATCTGCTCGCCTTCCAGCTTGGTCGCACCATATACATTGAGCGGGCCGGTGGCATCGCTTTCCTTCCAGGGCTTGTCCCCGCCACCATCGAACACATAGTCGGTTGAATAATGGACCAGCCATGCATCGCTGCGCCCGGCTTCCTCCGCCAGCACACCGGGGGCGCGCGCATTGATGGCGCGCGCCAAATCCGCTTCGCTCTCGGCCTTGTCCACCGCGGTATAGGCAGCAGCATTGACGATCACGTCCGGCGCAACAGCGCGTATCGTATCTGCAAGTCCCCCAAGGTCTGCCAGATCGCCGCAGTATTCCCTGCTGTTGCGATCCAGCGCGACCAGCTCGCCCAGCGGCGCAAGGCTGCGTTGCAGCTCCCATCCAACCTGGCCGTTCTTGCCGAGCAGCAGGATCTTCATCAGGTGCGTTCCGCGTAATTCTTTTCTACCCAGTTACGATAGGCGCCCGACTGTACATGGCCCACCCATTCCGGATTGTCCAGATACCATTGCACGGTCTTGCGGATGCCGGTCTCGAAGGTCTCGGCCGGCTTCCAGCCGAGTTCGCGCTCGATCTTGCGCGCATCGATTGCGTAGCGGCGGTCATGACCCGGACGGTCGGCAACGAAGGCGATTAAAGAGCGGTAAGTGGGGGGGAGGGAGGGGGGAGTGGGGGGGGAGTCTTTCCCACTTCCCACTTCCGACTTCCGACTCCCCAGTTTCAAGGGGCGCAGCTCGTCGAGCAGATCACACACCGTGTGCACGATATCGAGGTTGGCTTTCTCGTTCCAGCCGCCGACGTTGTAAACCTCCCCGACCTTGCCCGCTTCCAGCACGCGGCGGATCGCGCTGCAATGATCCTTTACAAACAGCCAGTCCCGGATTTGCTGCCCGTCGCCATATATCGGCAAGGGTTTTCCCGCGAGTGCATTGACGATCATCAGCGGGATGAGTTTCTCCGGGAAATGGTACGGCCCGTAGTTGTTGGAACAGTTGGTGGTCAGTACCGGCAGGCCATAGGTATGGTGGTAGGCGCGCACCAGATGGTCGCTGGCCGCCTTGCTGGCGGAATAAGGGCTGTTCGGTTCGTAGCGGCGCGTCTCGCTGAAAGCCGGCTCGTCCTTGGCGAGCGAACCATACACTTCATCGGTGGACACATGCAGGAATCGGAAGTCGTCTTTTTCCTTATCTATCAGGCCGCTCCAGTAGGCGCGAACCGCTTCGAGCAGGTGGAAGGTGCCGACGACGTTGGTTTGTATGAAATCTTCCGGGCCGTGGATGGATCGATCCACATGGCTTTCCGCAGCAAAGTTGATGATGGCGCGAGGTCGATATCGGGACAACAGTCCTCCGATCAGTCCTGCGTCACCGATATCGCCCTGCACAAAGACATGACGCGCATCGTCCTTAAGGGAAGCGAGATTCTCCAGATTCCCGGCGTAAGTCAGCTTATCCAGATTGACGATGCCCTCGTCGTTCTGCGCGAACCAGTCCAGCACAAAATTCGAGCCGATGAAACCTGCTCCGCCTGTAACCAGAATCATAAGGCCGCTTCCCGTATGACAAAACCCTTCGCTCGAATTTCAGTGCAGGCTAATGCGCGAATGCGCGTTATGCCGGAACTAAAATTCGAGCCAATAAACCCTGCGCTGTCGGTCGCTAAAATCATGTGGTTATAACTCACCTGCCGAGATGCCCGATGTTCAAAAGAGCAGTAATTATATTCAATGGGGAAACCATTCATCCATCTTTCCCCTGGCCGGATGTATGACCGAGATACCAGTCCGCCGTCGCTTGCAAGCCCTGCTCCATCGTAAATGGAGAAACCCACGCCAGGTCGCCGCGTATCTTTTCATCATTCACTCGCAACGAGCCGAGCAGTCTGGCAATTTGTTCGGGGCGCCCCAACAAGGCTGCCAAAATGCGCAACAGTACCGGCGGCAAGTAAAACAAACGACTGTTGCGCCCCAAAGCATGCGCCATCTTCTCGATCAGGGCTGTTGTAGAGACATCCTCGCCATCGCTCACCAGATAGGTCTGGCCCGCTGCTGCAGGATGTGTCGAGCAGGCAATGAGCGCATCCACTAGATTACCCAGACAAATCAGGCTGCGCCGATTCTGCAAGGACGCAAACGGCAATGGAATACCTTTTGCAACCACATTCAACATCTGCGCAAAGTTGCCCTTCACGCCCGGCCCGTACACCAGCGGGGGGCGCACAATGACATCTTCCAGACCAGTCTCACTGGCCACACGGCGCAATGCCTGTTCGGCTTCCCATTTTGAAACACCGTAGGGATCTTGTGCCGCGGGCATGTCTGTCTCGGAGAATTGCTGCCCACTGGAGGTCTGCTCGCCATTGACCTTGATGGAGCTGACATAAACCATGCGCTTCACGCCGCTGGCCGCAGCGCATCGGGCCAGATGTTCCGTTCCCGCGACATTGATGCGACGAAATTCAGCCAATGGGTCCATAGCGTTTTCGCGCATCACATGCACGCGCGCAGCAAGATGAATCACCACTTCCACGCCATCCAGTGCAACCGTCCAATCCGTGTCTGCACCGATCTCCCCGACCACAGCAACTGGCACTGCGGACGAAATCGAAGACATCCGGCTACGTACCGCACCACACACCGAATGCCCCCTGAACAACAATTCGGCACACAACGCCTGCCCCACAAACCCGCTGGCACCAGTCACAAGAAATGTGGTCATAGACTTCCGAGTATCAGAACAATCATTTCACCGTCCGCTTTTATTAAATCAACCCTCCCGGGGTCGGTACCGGAGGGGTATTTTGCTGTCGTATATGTGAGCGATCATCGCATTCCAGCTGCCCGCCACCAGCAGAACATATGCGCATCCAGCAATTGCCGCGCCTATATACACGTGATAGTGCAAGCAGATGAAGAGCGTAAAGAAACTGACCCAGTTGAATACAATAAAGATACTGTCAGAAACCGGTATGTGTTTAAGGTAATTTGCGTAAAAAACCAGAATTGCCGCTGAAGCAGCCATCGAAAGTGTCATGGCAAGTGAAATGCCCCCGACACCCAATAGCCTCGCAAGAAGAATCCCCAGCACAATGGTCAGTACCAACCCCACCAGCGATGACAGCAACACGATCCATGTACGCTGATAGGCAGTAATGAATTTAATGGCGACCAACCCGCACGTATAGAACGGGAGCTGGATCACGCCGTATTGGATTACCCTGACCATTTTTTGTATCTCCGCTTCGTTTAACGCACTATTTGCAAACACTGAAACGGTCAGGGATTCTGCCATCATTGACATGGCAAGCGCCGCCGGAACACTGATCAAAGTTACAAGCAACAGAAAAAAAGACAGGTCTGATTTCGCCTGATGATGATGGAGTTTTGCCACCAGGCCGGAAAAATACGGCAATAGCACCGTAGTCATTCCAATCCCGATCACTCCCGTGATCAACAAAACGACCTTCGACCCCAGGCCAATGATTGCGACGCTGCCCGATGGCAAGCTAGCCGCGATCACATTTGCCACCGGCACAAACAGTGCGGCTGACAGTGATGACGCCACAAGGATGGCATACTGGTGGAAAGGCAATTTCTGGAACGCAGTTGGAATATCCAATCGAAGCGAGGGTAATACCCCCCTTTGCTTGAGCGCATATATCACCAATGCAAGATTCATGACCTGCCCGACCAGCATGCCGTATGCTGCAGCGTAAATACCATGCGCCGAGCCGAATGTTAATAGCGCCACAAATACCACGAACGGCACCACAAGCTGTGCCGCTGCCGGGAATACCAGCCTGCCTGCGGTATTAAGAACGGCATTACCTATAATCACGAGCCCGCTGAAAAGCAAAATTATCAGGTAAATATTCATGATTTTGATGATGGCCGCCATTTTTTCGGCGGTGTAATGCCATTTCAATGCCGAAAACAGATACGGCGCAAAGAAATACAAAAGAGCGGATATCAATGCGAGCATCATCACCAACAGAAACATCGTGGAACCAATGATCCGTGCCTGTACCAACCGATCGGAAGCGTTCTGTAGCGCAGAGAACACTGGGGTCATTGCCGCTCCCGCCGGAATGGAAAGCAACGCCACACAAAACATGGGAATCATTGCGCCAAGAAAGAAGCTGTCCATTTCGTTGCCCGCGCCCAGCCAGCTAATCATATAAAGATCGCGCGCAAAAAAACCCAGTGACCCGATCAACGTCAGCAATGAAACCATTGCCGTAGCGCCGATAAGAGATTTTTTCGTGCCTTTGTGCTGAACCGGACTGCCATCTTCCGCCGGACTGTAAACCTCATGGGCAGTTTCAGGCGCCCGCCTTCCCTTCCTGCCCGGACGATTCAGAAAAAAACGAACCCATCCGCCAATGGCGATAACCATCAGCATAAATTCGTAGACATACCGAAAACGATATAAGGTACCGACGTTGGGCATCACAAGGCTGAACACCATCATGAAAAACACGGCGAACAACATCGTTATCGTCAATGCAAGTGTGCGCCGGTAGTACAACGCAAACAGCAGACCGGGCACGAGGCAATACCAAAGAGCCGTTTCACATACGCCGATGAGCCGGGTCAGACTGGGCCTCTGCATCCACGTATCCGGGAACGGAGCAAACAAAGCAATCTGCAGAGCGCGAGGCATGTAAATGATCACCTCTGAAACTGATTGCGGCGCGATTTCCGTATCAATCGCAGAGCCGGCGTTAACGTACTGATTTTTCTCTATCATGCCAACGCGCGTTCTGGCTGTCGTCTCCAAATAACTTTCCAGAATATCGGGGAACCAGCGTGAGTCGCGCCATTGCCATGACCTCGTGGTATCCGTAATCCCGGAGGGAACCCACTCCGCGTAACTTTCACTCTGCCCACCCGCGAAGGGGCGGGCGATCTGGAATGTTGCGGCGATAAAAAGAATCGCAGAAAGATAGAAAAGCATGATCCGGTAACGGCGGGGATGTTTCACCCGCAGGAGATGAAACGCAACAACGCAGGCAATCACCCCAGCCGCCACAAACAACAGTTTGAGGTAATACAGTTTGACAAAAGCAACCAGCAGTATCCCCAGCCACATCCATGCAAGAAGTTTCGCCGTCCCGCCCTTCACTGATACTGGATGAAGCGCCTTGAGCCAGGTATAGAGAATCAGCAGCATGCCAGTGATGACATAGCAATCCTTGAGCGGCTGGCTGTACCAGCTAAGCGATGAGGGGAAGACGATGAACAGTATCGCGGTAGCCAGCCCGGCGAGGTTTCCGGCACGGCCGGGCCATAACTCACGCCCGATAAGGAGGAGCAAATAAGCACTGCTTGCCTGGAAGAACGCGTTAACCGGGATGATCAGTGCCGGGTCAGCCGAGAAAAGGGCATATAGTGCGGCAAGAACA
Source organism: Nitrosomonadales bacterium (assembly GCA_016716325.1). Classification (NCBI taxonomy): domain Bacteria; kingdom Pseudomonadati; phylum Pseudomonadota; class Betaproteobacteria; order Nitrosomonadales; species Nitrosomonadales bacterium. The sequence goes on along the minus strand of JADJWO010000001.1, from coordinate 1,714,102 downwards.
GCCACGTTACCCCCTGTGCTGGTTTGCGCTGACCAGATCGACCATGCAGACCATCCATGCGCGCGAATATTGTCCGCGATGAGTATCGCAGACCTGTGGTAATACTCCGCATCATTCATAAGCAAGCCCGAGCCGGCGTGCATGGCGGGTAGCATCGGCAACAGGAATTTCTGGAACAGCAGGGAGGAGACCGTCGCAAAACAGAATGCGAATATCCAGAGATATCGCGCCTGCAGGGATTCCTTGATTAGCAATGGAGCGTTCTTCACTTTACCTTCAATTCATCGGGAATGTCCCGTGCAAATCCACTGCCGCTTCCATAAATCGCGCAGCCTGAATTTCCCGGAGAATCCCATGAAAATAATCGTTCAATCCTATAGCTGACGCGGCTTCCGAGCCTTTTCTGCACGTAACAGGAGACGATGATACTCCTCAATCAGCCCCCCGTTTACCATATTCGCATCGAAAAGCATCTCTATCCTGTTTCGGGCCGCGCACCCCATTTGCACACGCCGTTCACCGTCAGTCAGCAGCATGGACAGCGCCCTTGCCAGTGCTGACGAATCACGCGGCGGCACCAGAATTCCCGTTTCGTTATCTACCACCGCGTCGGATAGGCCGTAAATATTCGATCCAACGGTCGGCACGCCCATTGCCGCAGCCTCGATGACAACCGTACCGAACCCTTCCCGATAACTCGGCAGACACAGGATATCGGCAATAGACATATATGCCTCCGGGCATGCTGTATAACTTACAACATGCGTATCCTGGATACCCTCAATATCTCGCCGCGAGATTCCTCCAGTCACGCCGCTGTCCGAATCAAATGGCCCGACAAATACCAGATGCACGCGATTCAGCTCATTTTTTGTCTCGCGGAACGCCTCGAGCAATTCATGCACACCCTTGTCGACCGTAATGCGCCCCACAAACAATATCACTTGCGCATCTTCCGGAATATTCAGAGCCCGCCTAGTGGCAATTTTCTCCTCGCTCGAAAAGCGCGCCGGACTGAACCGTCCGGTATCCACACCGGCCAGCGAGCCCGCCCCTATTACGAACAGTTGTTCGGGGGCAATCAGTCCCTGTTCAATGAGAAATTGACGCTGGCTTTCGCTATCCGCATAACAGCGCGTACTCAGTTTGCCTATCAGCTTGTCACTCCCGCGCGCCAGACCGCGCTTGATCCCCCTCATGCGCACCCAGGGTTGACCGGTAAAAGTGTGTAAACGTATCGGCACACCTGCCAGAAGCGCGGCAATGGCAGTAAGCAATCCGGCTTTGGGAGTGGTCGAATGCGCGATGTCGATATGCTCACGCCTGAAAAACCGGTACAGACATATCAACGCCCGCAGATCACGCCACGGCGAGATTGATCGCGGGATATCGATTGCGACACAATCCACATCCGGAATCCTTTCCAAGGATGCCATCTCGGGTCCGCTACTGGCCACTACCGTTACGTGCGCACCGCTTTCACTCAGCGACTCGATTTGGCGCTTCAACTGAGACACAACAAAAAATGCAACCGTGGAAATGCGGGCAATGCGGACATTTGGCAACATTTCAGGCCGGACAGCAGGGACGTGCACGGATGATTGCGACTCGGATTTAAATGTCATGGCACTCGTCATTGGCTCTTCTTCCATAGGGCCACCAACTCCATCACCCCCTCTTCCATCGTCACCAGATGGCGATAGCCCAACTCCCGCTCAATTCTCGTATCCGGATAAGTCGCCCGGTTCGTCAGCGCATCAACCCTGGCCTCGGTAAGCGGAAAACCCGGGAGCATTTCACTCCATCTGGCAAGCAGCCTGACCGGCGCCTTGGGCAATCGCATGCGCGGCGCATGTTTTCCCAGCGCACTGGCAATGATGGCAACAAACTCTTCCAGAGTACGGCAATCCGAAAGATTGAATATCCCGCCCTCTGCGCGCGGCAGGGTGCCGCATTGCAGCAACGCTTCGGCCACATTATCGACATGGATGTAGTTGGCCGACGCGCCGGGCTTGCCGATGTAAAAGAACAATCCCCGGTCGATGATGCGGATCATGTCGAACAGCGATCGATTTTGCATCCCCGCGCCGAACACGTTCGAGGGGCGCAGCATGGAATAGCCAAAACAGCCACGATCTGCCGCCTCGATGATGATCTGGTCCGACTCGGCTTTGGTAACCTCGTATTCACCGACCGGGCTTATCGCCGAGTCCTCGGTAACCTCGCCTTCGCTTACCGGCCCGTACACGCCGACACTGCTCAATTGCACCCAGCGGCCGATGCGATGCGAAGCTGCCCCGACCAGTTTGTGCGTTGCATCGACATGCAGGGCGCGCATGGCAGACAGGTCATTGATCTGCCCGGCACAGTGATAGAGCACTTCCACACCCTCCAGAATTGATGAAAGCTCGCTCACTTCCGCTGTCAGCAGGTCGCATTGATGCACCTCGATCGAAGAATGTTCGCCCGGGTCTGGAGTGCGCGTCAACAAGCGCACCGTATCGCCCCGTTCGATCAGACGTGCAACCAGCTTCCTGCCAATAAAACCGGTCCCGCCGGTAACCGCGACTATCATTTTTGGCTATCCATCAGGTTCAAGATCCTGCAAGCGTTAAGTACGGTGCCGGCCTGCGGCTGCAACGGCCGCCGGTGCTGCGACATCCCGATCATTTCAACAACAGTTTGTACGTCCAGTATTTTGCGTATTGAATTACAAGGGTGGGCAATAATCCGTAGGAGATGCCGAAAAGTCGGCCGACATGCCGCACGACCCCGATCGCACGTCTGGTTTCCAATGAACGGCTGAACGTGATGTTGTTCGAATGGACGCGATACTGGATCAAGGGCTGGTCGATGTAGAGTAACGGAAACTCGTGCGCGACCCGCAACCAGAATTCATAATCTTCTATACCGCGCCACACCGGATCCGTATTGATGAACCCAACGCGATCGAATACGCTCCGCCGGATCAGTACGCTGGAATTCGGGATGACATTGCCCTTCAGAAGCTCGTAAAAGTGGTTATTGAAAATTTTTCGCCTATTGAGCGGGCGTTCCCCCAACACACCGTTACGCAGAACCTGTCCATTGGTATAGCACAGCCCGACCTCCCCGTTATGCTCCATGGCATCCACTTGAATGGCAAGCTTGTCCTGAACCCAGATATCGTCATCATCGCAAAGTGCAACATATTTCCCGCGCGCCTCCCTGATTCCCGTATTGCGCGGCTTTGCAGGCTGCCCGCTCTTTTCCTGCCGGATCAGGCGGACCCGTGTATCGGCGATCGAGGACACCATCTCATCGGTGCCATCCGTGGAGCCATCCGACACGACAATCAGTTCAAAATCGCGAAATGTCTGATGCAGGATCGACCGAAGCGTTTCGGACAACAATTCTTTGCGGTTATGCGTCGGAACTACAACGCTTACCATGATTGAAAATGGCTGCATGCTCCCGGGTTCCTTCGCTGTATCCATCATCTATGGAAGGGTGCGCCGGAAATAGGCGATCGTTTCTTTCAGCCCATCTTCAAGGCCGACCTTGGGCTCCCAGCCCAGTTCTTTCCTGGCCAATGTGATATCCGGCTGGCGTTGCTTCGGATCATCGGACGGCAACGGTTTGAATACCAGCCGGCTTTTCGAACCGGTGAGCTGCAGGATTTTTTCCGACAGTTCCAGCATGGTGAATTCCCCCGGGTTCCCAACATTGACCGGGCCGGTAACATTCTTTTCAGTATCCATCATGCGGATGAGCGCTTCGACAAGATCATCGACATAGCAAAAACTCCGGGTCTGCTGGCCATCGCCATAGATAGTGATATCACTGCCCCGGAGCGCCTGGACGATAAAGTTGCTTACCACCCGCCCGTCATTGGGATGCATGCGCGGTCCATAGGTATTGAAAATGCGCACCACCTTGATCGGCAGATCATATTGGCGCCAGTAATCGAAGAATAGCGTTTCCGCGCATCGTTTGCCTTCATCGTAGCAGCTGCGTATGCCTATCGGGTTCACGCGCCCCCAGTAGCTTTCATCCTGTGGATGCACTTCGGGGTCGCCATACACCTCGGAGGTCGAAGCCTGCAGGATTTTGGCCTTGACCCGCTTGGCCAGCCCGAGCATGTTGATTGCGCCGTGGACACTCGTTTTGGTCGTCTGTACCGGATCGAACTGATAATGGATCGGCGAAGCGGGGCATGCCAGGTTATAGATCTGGTCGACCTCGACATAGAGCGGGAAAGTAACGTCGTGCCGCGATAATTCAAAATTGGGGTTACCCATGAGATGCACGATGTTCTGCTTGCTGCCGGTGAAAAAATTGTCCACGCACAGCACATCGTGCCCATCATTGATCAACCTTTCGCAAAGATGCGACCCCAGAAAGCCCGCGCCGCCGGTTACCAGAATTTTTTCCATTTTTTAATTCTCGTGATTGTAAAGTTACGCCCTCGATGACCTGTCCGGTATCAGGCAGCCCTGCAAATAAAATGTGTCAAACCTGCGCCACGATCGCCTTTAACCGTAGGCAATCCCGTATTAACGACTTCCACCAGAGAGAATCCCGAGCGCCTGATGGCTTCCTGCCAGTACCATGACGGATAGCTTTTATCCCCGAGCAACGGGTCGTACAAAAAGCCGCTCGACGAAATGGACGGCGAAGTTCTCTCATACTCACGCGCGATCGCTTTGCCGATCATCCTGGCGAAAGCAACCGCAAGCGACAATACATAGCGCAACCACGGGCGCGGCGTTTCGTTCAGGATAAGCAGCAGGCCATCTTTCTTCAGCACGCGCCGTATCTCCCTCAGGACACCTTCCAGGCTGTCGGCATGATGAAGCGCGGATGAGGCAACGACCATGTCCAGTGACGCATCCTGAAACAGCAAAGGCGTGAACATGCCCTCGATGGTTTCGATCTTTTCGGCATTGCCGTTCATTATCCTTGTAACCTGCGGCAGCAGGTCAGACAGGAAACGCCTGCTTGAATCCAGAGCGTATATCGTACTTACGGCTTCGAACCCGGACAGGTATCCCGCCAGCCATCCGCCCCCGCAGCCCACGTCCAGAATCCGAGAATCATTCTTCAAGTATGCGTTCCAGTCGATCAGCTTGACCGCGTCCAGATAATTGCAGTCCCCGCACAACCGATTGAAGTAGGCGTCCGGATCACGAAGCCAACTGCCCGATTCCGGATAATGGGTCTCCATCGCGCCATCCCATTGCAATACATTGCGCTCGGTCTGTTCGTAAATCCATGTCTTGTTCATTCGCTCAACCCGTCCAATTCCAGTAACCGGCATTACAGCGAGAATCCGTCATCGACTATCAGATTCTGCCCTGTCACATGCCGTGACGCATCCGACAGCAGGAATAGCAGGCTGCCGTTTATATCCTGCGGATCAAGCATCCCCTTGCCATTGCAGTGGGCGTTGTACTTTTCCAGGAAAGCTTCGGGTTGCTGATCCAGTATCCCGCCCGGACTGAGGCAATTCACCCTTATGCCATCGCCCTTGAAATACTGGGCGAAGTAGCGCGTCAGGTGGACGACCGCCGACTTGATGGCAGCATACTCGACCGGCATGGTCATGGGTGTCTCCGCATAAACCTCGAAACGCGGCGCCATGACCCCGTAAATGGAGGCCATGTTAACGATGTTGCCCCCGCCGTGTTCCCGGAAGAACAGGCCGAATTGCCGGGCCATGAGGAAGTATCCGCCCAGATGGGAATTGACGTTCTCGCAAAAATCCTCATAGGTCACGTCTTCCAGCTTGCGCCCGTAATTGCGGTTGCGCGGGTAAGCATTGTTCACCAGCGCATCAATATGCCCGTATCTTTCCATGAGTCCGGCGATCAGCGCGCTTATGGATGCATGGCTGGTAATATCCAGCGAAACGGCTTCCGCCCGCCCCGGATGCATCCCTGCGATCCCGGCTGCCGCCAGCTTCGCAGCCTCCATATCAATATCAGCGACCACTGCCACACCGCCCTGCTCGGCCACGGCAGCACAGAACTGCCTTCCGAGAAAACCGGCTCCGCCTGTGACAACAACAACTTTATCTGTCAGCAACATGGTTGCTCCTGTTGGGATCTGCCGCACGGACAGCCATTCCCCGAATTATCGATAACACAGTCAATCAGGCACTCCCGACGGGGGCCGTTCTATTGCAGGCCTTTTCGACAATCCTGAAGATGCACAATATCAGAGCGGGCGTCAGAAATATCAACGCATAGGGATCCAATTGCAAGACCCTGCCCAGATGATAAGGGAAATTACGCAATGCGCTCCAGGGTTGGGAAAAAAGGTGCACTCCCCACAGATACATGACGCGCGTTCGGAAACGACAGCGTTCGGCAAACGTCAATTCCAGCGACCTGATCTGGTTCAGCAACAGGCGGAAATATTCCTCATAGACCACGCGCGCTTTGGTTGAACTGCGTATCGTGGTCTGGTGCTGTCGAAACCGGTTCAACGGTTCGGCCACATACGCAAAACCATAATGTGCCGCGATTCTGAAGAACCAGTCCCAGTCACCGCTCACCCGGTAGGATGAAGTGAAATTCCCGACCGTGTTAAAACATTCCCGCCTGATCAACACCGCGCTCAGGTTGGGGATCACGCAGGAATGCAACAGGAAACGGCCCATTTCCGCCCCCGTTATCAGGGTATCGTTCCCGCACTTGTCGCGGAACGCCCGTTCCCTGACCGCAAAATCATCCCCCATTACTCGCTCCTGCTCATCCACCAGCAGGCTGCGGCAGAAAGCGATCCCGGCCCCGGGATTGGCGTCCATCGCGCCGACCAGGCGTTCTACCATGCGCGGATCGCAATCATCATCGCACTGCGCGAAAAGAATGTACTCGCCGGAGGTCATCTCCACGCCCTGATTGTTGACGACCACCCAGCCGCCATTCTTTTCGCGAACGACCAGTTTGAACTGCGGACGGGACTCATATTTGCGCAGCACCTCGACGCTATCATCGGTGGAGCAATCATCTATGGCCAGAATCTCCAGATTCCGATAGGTCTGGTTCAGCAGGCTGGCCATGCGCTGGTCCAGATATCGGGCATAGTTGTAACTCGGCACCACCACGCTGACCAGCCCGGACGTTCCGGTTGCGTTCACTTGAAAAGCCCTTTTGCCTTGAGTTCACGCATGCTTTCCTCATAGCGGTCGGCCTGAACCTGCTCGCCCTTTACCCATGCAACGAACCGCCGCAAACCTTCCTCGATATCCACTGAAGGCTCGAAGCCCAGGATAGCCCGCGTTTTATCGAGACAGGCCACATTATGCCGAATGTCTCCCGCGCGGAACTGGCCTGAAACTTCAATGGGCACGTTTCCGTCCAGCAGTTTCTGGAGGGTATTGGCGATTGTCAGCACATCGGTCGCCACACCGGAGCCAACATTGAACGCGTCCACCAGCGCCGGCTGGTATTCCACGCCTTTCGCGGTAACCGCCACCACATCGTCAACAAATACGAAATCGCGACTTTCCTTGCCATCCTCGAAGATGTTGATGCCGCTCCCGTTGCGGATACGCGTCGAGAAGATCGACAAGATACCGGTGTAGGGATTGGATAGCGACTGGCCCGGCCCGTAGACATTCTGGTAGCGGAAAGCCAGCGCCGAGATGCCGAGCGCTTTACCGACCGTCAGGACCATCTGTTCTTGGGCCAGCTTGGTGATCCCGTACACGGAACTCGGACGGACCGGGGTTTCTTCATCGGAAGAAGCAAGATGCGCCTCGGCACCGCACAACGGGCAATGCACCGCAAAATCCCCCCGTTCCATATTTTCCGCGAGACGCGGCAACGGAAAGACCGTGCCATGTTCCGGACAGCGGTATTTTCCCTCTCCATAGACCGCGCGCGACGAAGCCACCACGATCTTCTTCACCGGGAACGGCTCGTTGGCGATCAGGTCGAGCAGCAATGCGGTCCCGCCGACATTGACATCCGTGTAGTGGCTGATCGCATACATGGATTGCCCGGTTCCGGTCTCGGCGGCCAGATGCACCACCGTATCCATCCCCTGCAATGCCTTCATCAAGTCATCGCGACTGGTGACGCTGCCCCTCAGGAAATCGACCTTGCCCTGGATCGAGCGAAACAGCGGGGAAGATGCGGGATCGGCGCCATGGATCTGCGTGGCCAGATTGTCCAGCACCCGAACGGCATGCCCCCTGGACACAAGAGACAGGGCCAGCCTGGAACCGATGAAGCCGGCGCCGCCGGTGATCAATATGTTTTGTGCCATGAAATTAGAATAGGTCTGTTAAAGGTGTCTGACTGCCATGCTTTCAGCCGGCGGCATTTTCGTTCAGGTGCTCAAGGTGGCATTTGTAATTTCCCTGGTTACGTCCGACCCATATGGCCTTGTAGCACCATTGCGCCCTGTCGCTCTCGGTCACCTTGTTTTCCCAGGAATATTCCCGGGGCGAACGATTCAACTCGGCAATTTTTGCATTGCCATTCAGCAGGAAATCCTTCCACGCATATTTTGCAACATGATTTTTTACGGGCTCTTTTCTGTCCATGACGGACAACAGGAACACCTGGAAATCCACCAGATCCTCGATCATCTCCATGTCGTCCCCGTATTCCAGCCTCCCCTCCAGATAGCGCAAAAAGTCCAGAATCTCGCGGCGCAGCCATTGGCTGTCCCTTACGCACCTCAGCCAGGTAGCCTCCTCGATGGGCCAGAAGATCGGCGCCAGATCGGGATCGTAATGATCCCATCCGCCGCCGGCATATCCGGTGTCGATATAATTCCTGACGATGGTAAATTCCGTTTTGAAGCCGGACGCATCATCCCTTTGGCAATACTCGATGAAGGTCTCGTAAAACTTTATGAACTTCAATCCGTGCACCTGGTTGTAGAACTTGGCGATATATTCGAGGATGCCCATGCTGTGCAACGCCTGCGTTGTCCAGCCGTACAGATACATCGCTTTCAGATCGTCCAGCGAGAAGGAGTTGGCGCTGATCGTGATGTATTCATACTCGGGGATGTCGCCGCGATTGTGGATGGATGAATGCCACAGGTAGATCGGCGACTTGGTCACCTTGATGCCGTACGCCTCCAGATATGCCGGCTCGTTCATCGGCGCGTTCACGAACACCCCGCAGTTATAGACGAACACCACGGGGCGCGGGAAGAGCTCCATCAACTGTTCCAGCCCGTTCTTGTAACTTGTCAGCGTCTCCCCCGGCATCCCCATGATGAATTCGGTATACGTTTCGATCTTGTGATCCCTGAATTGCTGGGTCAGATTGGCGAAAGTATCGAATTTGATATTGCTTCTCTTGACCGTTTTCAGAGTGGTCGGATCCAGCGACTGCACCGCAAGCGTGACCGCCCGCAACAGATCCGCCTCCAGCAACTCCTTGGCGATGGGGATCAGTCGTTCCGATGAGGCTTTCACCCACGCGGGGCGCACCCTGCCCGGATACCCTTTGGCTAATTTCACCTCCTTGAATTTCCGCGCCAGCGCCAGATCCCTGTCCGCGAAGATGCCGAAGTTGGCATCGCAACAATCCACATACGGGATCTTGTTGTCCGCGAACCAGTCGATCTCCTTGAGCAATATCTCCATGTCGCGTTTCCGGACCTTCGTCTTAGTCGCGCTCCCCCAGTCGCAATAGGTGCACTGGAACGGACAGCCGCGATTGGTTTCCCAGGAAGCGATGTAGGTCACGCCCTCCACTGCCTCGACCAGATCCCATACCAGATTTGTAAGGTAAGGCGACGGCAACATATCCAGATCTGCGATCCGGTTCGCACGGGGAGTTTTGTAATTCCGCGTCTCCAATCCGCTGATCTTCGAGTAATCCTTGTCCCCGAGGTATTCGGCAAAGATGTCTTTCAGCGTACATTCGCCTTCCTCATGCACCAGCATGTCCACATAGGGATAATCCGCAAAGAACGTACCCTTCGATTGTTCGACCCATGTCAGCGGAACATCGCCCTGATAATTCAGCGGCACCTGCGGCCCGCCGAAGATCACCAGACAGCCCGGATTCAGTTCCTTGACCGCTTTGGCAAGCCGCGTGGTGATTTCCCAGTTCCATGTGTAGCAGGAACAGAGAAGGATATCGACATCGGCGCATCTGGAAACATATTCGTCGAACTTGTTCCTGAAGACGAAGGTCTTTTCGAACTGGAAACGTGCATCCAGATCCGGGAAGGATTTGATGTAAGCCACCAGCGAGGCGATGCTGTAGGGAAAGTGGATCACCCCGCCGTACTGGTAATTGAATTGCGTGCTGAAGACTTTTATTTTTTTCATGATCTGGGTTGCTGGCAACGGCTCCCGTATGGAATCAATGACTGGTTGCTGATAACGCTTGCGGTATCGCCTGAATGTTCATGCCCGAATTGTAATCGCGTTTTCATGATTCAGCCCCACCCGGGGCAAGACGGGTTGTGCCGGGATCGTCCCATCCTACAGACCCGGGTATTTATAACGCTCCAGGTCCAGGCCGTATTCTTTGGCGAGAATCCGGTTCGATTCACGATACAGCGCATCGATTTCGTTTTTCCAGTAATCCGACAGGACGATTTTTCTTCCGAACGGGATACTCCTGCCGATCTTTCCGGTCAGCAGATTGGTGGCATGTTTGTAGTACAGCAGAAAAGATCGCTTCTGCTTTTCCCCCATGTTACGAATCGGTGGCCGCAACAAATGCGCCCCCAGATCATATGGGCAAACCCGATTGGCCACCCTCTGCAACTGGACTCCCAAACCTGTCAGGCCGGCATTTTCGTGGGGACACGAAATGGCCATATTCTTGACGCCGCAAAATTCCGACAATCTGGAGAAAAAATCTTCCGGGTGGCTCACGAACTCCTCGAAACATTGCACATGCACATTGCCCTTGCCGAACAATCTTTCATAACACTGAATGACCGGCACGTATTTCAGGACCGGCAGGATGGATGCATAGTACTGGTCGCGGTAGAACCCGAGGTAGGAATCCAGTGAAACGAACGCGCCTCCCTGGACGGCCTGCTGATACAGGGAGCACAGCATGGTGTCCTGGCTGCGTATGGTAATTACGATCCTGGCTTCCCCGAAAATGTCCTTTACCCTGCGCGCCATCTCGGCCATATCCACCCTGAATGCTTCGGTGTAATACGTAAGTGCCTCGTGTGAGAATACGAACGTCTTGCCCGGGTCGGCCTGCATCAATTGGTCGCGCTTTTCCCGAAACGCCCTGATCACAGGCTCACGCTCGTATTCCATCTCCGACTTGCACAGGACGTCCAGTTCGAACCACTTCCTCAGATCAGCGGGTATGTTTGTCTGCCCGAGATAGGCAAACTCCGGATGGGTGGAGAAATACCATTTTTGCAGGGTGGTAGTACCCGTTTTCGGAAATCCTATATGTATAACGTTTCTCGTCATGAGACCCTGTTTCCCCTTTGTCGCCTTCCGGCATGCATGCTCATCTTCTGCAATTCCGGCGCGCCTGATGTTGTTTTATGGATGCGACCTTTGCAGGCCTGATCATCCATGCCTATGAATCCGGCCTGACCCACTTATCCAGCCGCGGATCAAATTGCCGTATCACGACTGCCGGAACGCCGGCTGCCACCGAATAGTCGGGGATGTCCCGCGTCACCACGGCATTCGCGCCGATCACGCAATTCCGTCCGATTCGCGCGCCGATGATGCAGGCATTCTCGCCGATCCAACTGCCCTCCCCGATCGAGACCGCGCCCTTGAACCTGACCGGCTGATGCATGACAGGCCTGGAAATATCCTCGTAGGCATGCAGGTTATCGGAGATGTAAACATTGTTGGCTGTCAGCACGTTGTTGCCTATTGCGACATCACGCACAGCCGCAATATGGTTGTTGTATCCGAAGACACAACCCTTCCCGATTTTCAGGGACGCGGGGATATCGTCAACCCCGCAACAATACAGCCATGCCCCCCGCTGCATGACGGTCTTTTCACCGACCTCGATCCCCTCTGCGCCATCCACGCGGAACGGGCGGAACAGAAAAGAGCCGCGCCCGAGCGACCTGAACGATGGCCCGTGGATCAATGTGAACCAGTACCGCCAGACCCGGGCCATCACGCGTGTATACAGACCGCTCAATTGTCGCGCTCCATTTCGGCCAGAAGGAACGCGGGGTCGGGAAAGAAGGGCGCCAGCTTTTCCAGCCTGGCCTCGTCGAACTCCCACCACCGCGACTCAAGCAACCTCTGGCATACCTGCTCCGGAAAGCGCAGGCGGATCGTTCGGCAGGGATTCCCGGCCACGATGGTATAGGGCGGGACATCCTTCGTTACGATCGAGCCCGCCCCGATCACGGCACCCACCCCGACATTGACCCCGGCCTTGATCATTGCGCGCTGCCCGATCCAGACATCCGCACCGATCACGGTTCGCGGCAGGACATCGGTAAATTGCCGACCCTTTGCGAAAAAATGCGGCAAAGGCTGCCCGTCGTCATAGAACACGGGGCTGGTACTCGTCATCGAGGTCGGATGCGCGCCAAGGCCGACGATGACCTCGCCCGCAATGGAACAGAACGGCCCGATCTCGGCGTTGTATACAACCGTTCCCGCCTGCGCATAGCTATACGCCCCCAATACCGAATCCATCATGGCCACATCGCGGAACAGGACGGCATGTTTTCCCAGAATACTGCCCTGATCTGCGACCGCGCCGTAGTGGATCACACAGTCCGGGAACCTCCTGCGCAAAAGGAACCATCGAAGGGCGCTTTTAAACGACTGCACACATGAACTCACTGTTCCATCTCCGTCTGGCGCTTCTCCAGCATCCCGTAAACAAAATCCAGGTTCCTTTCCAGATTACCCCCGTCAAGAGGCCCGATATACTTCTCCATCACCTCCCGCGCAAGGAAGGCATTATAACGTTCGTGACCGGCACGGAAATCCGCAAATGCCTCAACCAGCCCCTCAACCGTCCCGACCGTCACAAGCTCCGATCGCCCGTCGAAGGGCGGATCGATGATCTCGTTGTCCTTTTTATAGTAAAGGCATGGTATCCCGAGACAGGACGCTTCGAAGAGTGTCTGCGAATAGATGGAGATGAAGAAGTCGGTCTTTTCCAGAACGCTGCTCATGGGAACGTTATCCACTATCTCGTCCACCAACCCCGGGAAATACTCCTTCGCAAAAGCCTCGTATTGCCATCGGTAACCGTTCGCCCTGACCTTGATCACGATGCGCAAACGGGCATCCCGCTCCTTGGCGATGCGCAAACCCTGCAGCACATCGTGCAGGAACTCGAATTCCACCGCCAGGTAGGAGTTCAGGTCCATGTTGTTATGTCCCGATGCGCCTATCGTCACCGTCGGCTCGTCCCGGTTGACCGAGCGTCCATCGACCCGCATCCGGACATAATCATCCATGCGCGGGTCGCCGAGACAGACGATATTGTCCATGCCGCGGAAGTAATGCTCCCTGATGCTGACGGAATAACTGTTGATCACCGTGGCGTATTTGCCTTCATCCAGAAAATCGTTCCCCAGCATGCCGTTGATGATGAGGTAACTGGGGATGTTGCGACTCTTGCAAACGCAATCCATCAGCGGCGCAACGTGGCCGATGTTGGCGATCAACACCTCCAGCCTGACCGGGTTCCGGTCCAGATAACGCATCACGCAATCCAGGGTGCGCAGGGATTCCGCTATCCGGTTCGAAATGCGCCTCTCAAAAATCCGGTAAAGCCCGTCGGCGATGTCCGTGCCGCTGGTCAGGACCAGCCTGGCACTTCGTCTCGAGTGGAATTCACGCATCATGGCAAGGCCGATGCCCTGATACTTCCTCAGGCTGCCCCACACCGGGACATACCTGAACCACCCCTTGCTTCTTGAAAAGGAAGCCAGCACCAGACGCACCCTGGAATCCTGCTGCAACCGCTGCACCAATTTCCGGGTCGGGTGATATTCCTGGACGAAGATCGCCGGCTTGCCGTTCACCTGCCCGGTCAACAGATCGATCCATGACATCAGGATGCCCTGCAGTGTGCCGGCCATGTCCCTGAGCAGATATTTGACGCCCCCGATCCCCTGATAACGGACTTTTTCATCCATCCAGCGATGGATAGGGAAGTAATAGGCATTCCGATCCTTCGCGCCTGATTCCGGAACGCGCGTGAAAGGCAGCCCCATTTCATCCAGCACCGACTCGATCAATCCGAGTTCCGTACCGACAAGCAGCTTTTCAAAACGGAGGCTGCGCAAAGTCTCCAGGCAAATCCTGGTACGCGCATAGAACACAAGGTCGTTCCATATCTCCAGACGGAATGAAAAGCCAAAAGGAACGCCGCGGTATTCGAAGATATCCGCGCCACCCGCATCCCGATGCCATTCGCGGAAGAACTGGTAGACCAGGAAATTGTTCTCCTGCATGACAAGGTTATCGACAAGGTGGTCGACATAAAAGGCCCGCCCTCCGATTGCCTCGACTTCCCGCTTCAGCCCCAGATCATAGGTCAAGACCACATCACTCGCCGGATCGAACGACGCCTTGCCGTTCTCCCACCAGCTCCCGGACTCCAGGATCAGGATATGCCGGTACATTTTCCCCGGGTCAGGCCTTTGCATGCCGCGCCCCTTCCATCATCCTGTTCCACAGACCACGCAACTCGTCTTTTTCCATGCCCATCAGCCACGGATATCGCCGCACCACCGACAGCACCGAAATCCCGTAGACGACACATGCGAAGAAGCCTGGGATGACCAACCCCACCCAGCCTGCATCGTCAATATTCCATATCAGCCCGACAACCATTTTGGCCGCATACCCCAATCCAAGCATCAACGGGATGCCGACTGCCTGATATCGCCAGTCGAATTCCCATCCGCCGCTACGCGCAATGACCCATGCCTGGATGTTGACCGCGATGACGCTGGAAAGCACCATGTAACAGGCCATGCCGATCGCCCCCAGACCCAGGCCCGGAATCAGCATGCCGGAAGTCGGAGCCATTGCGAAATAGGAAAGCGGCAGGGAACCCAGCATGATGGCGGTGCTCAAGGCGACATACCTGCGCGTGTCGCTGCTGGCCATCAGCATGGTGCCGCCGATCTGCCCCATGGACTGATGTATCGGATACAGGAACATGATCGCCAGTACCGGCCACGCCTCGACATAGGCGGGGCCCAGCAAGAGCGCCACGATCTGTTTCGACCATGGCAGCAATAACCCGGCGATGACCGCGCTCAGCATGACCAACCCGCGATTCACCTTTTTATACAGGGCGCCGACACGCTCGCGCTCCCCTCTGGATTTGGCCTCGGCGATTTCTTTCCAGAAGATATTCAGAATGGAAACCGTCGCCAGCAGGCTGACCTGGGCAAATTGCGATGCGATCTGGAAATACCCCTGCTGCGTTGCCCCGCCGAATTTCTGCAACATCCATTTGTCTGCGAAGGCATACAGGAAGCTCACTACCGCAAAACCTATCAGGGGCTTGCAATAATGCCAATACTCATCAAACATCTGCCCATAGGTTGCGCTCCCTTCGGCTTGCCCAGCATTCTGCTCCCTCAGGAACCGGTAACTCAGGGCCGTTGCAACCGCATACAGGCAGATGATCGCCCACAACACCCTTTCCACACTCAAGCCGCCGGACAGCCACAGCGAACCGATCGTCATAAGGTATGCAACTGCCACCGCCGTATTGAGCAATTGCACCCTGACCGTCTTTCTGGCCGACTCACCTATTTGGCCCACCATCTGCCAGACCTGCTGTTGCATGAACACCGCGACAAATGCCAGCAGGACGATCCCGCGAGAGTGGCCCAGCCAGATCTTCTCGAACAGGCCATGAGGGATGATCAAGGCAACAAGCGACAGCGTGATGACGAACTGCAATGCCAGCCAGGAAAAATAGAACAGGTAGAACCTGCGTTCGCGGGCGCGCTGCGAAAGGAAAGTGTAGAACGCGCTTGAACTGCCCATGTTCAACAATGCGCGAACCGCGACGAAGCTGCCCAGCAGGAATGCCAGATCGCCGTACCCGGACGGGTCGAGTCCCCGCGCAAGCAGGATCCCGGTCAGCAATGTCAGCGATGCACGGAGGGCATTGGCGACAACGGAAACCAGAAATCGCGATTTGATGGTAGTCGGGTTCAAGGTCTTTTAGTCATGCATGGTTCGTGGGCAGATTTGGCAAGCCGGCTTAAACCTTGCCAATCTTTCGCACAACCCTTGCCGGATTGCCGACGGCCACCGTCCTGTCGGGCACATCTTTCGTCACCACGCTGCCCGCGCCGACAACAGCATTTTCTCCTATCGTCACCCCCGGCAACACGGTCGTATTGGCGCCCACCCAGCAACCTTTTTTCAGCACGACCGGTTTCGATGCGTGGAATCCCTGGTCAATGATCGGCTTGTCGGGATCGTCGAACCGGTGGTTGTGAACATAGATGTGTACCCCCGAGCCAAGCATGACATCGTCCCCGATAACGATGGACGCATCGTTTGCACGCGAATCGGCGAACAGCATGCTCCCGGGGCGGATGATCACGCGCCTTCCCAGACTGATCTTCGAGCAACATATCGCATACGCGCCCGGCCGGAATTCCGCGCCCTCGCCAAAATGGCTGAATTTATCCCTGCACAAGGCAAGCATGGTCGACTTGAAATGCAATCGCCAGTGCGTATAGGGAATGTCCGGCCCGAGCCTGTCGGCGTCCTTCCAGAATTCGATCCTGTCTTTTATCTCTGACAACTTCATCATTCGCTTCGACCGGAGCTTTGATTGTGTGTCATGAGGAACTCCACGAACCTGAAATCCAGCTCGGAATCTATATCGATGGAACGCTCCTCCGGCATGACATACAGCCGGGTGTCGCTGTTGAAAACCGAGCCTTCCGAAAAGAAGGCCGCGCGCCTCCATATGTAGATCGAGGCATTCATGTCATAACACTTGGGCGCGTCCTGCCTTCTGAGAACCGGGGTCTTCAGCGGCTTCGATAGCACGACCCCCCCGTCGGTACCCTGTTCCACAAGGTTGAAATAGGGCGAGCGCCGCGCCGGCATCGCGGTGATCAGGTTCCCCGCGCCGCTTTCCTCAAGCATGGCGACCGCGTTCTTTATGTCTTCGATTGAGCGTAGCGGCGAGGTGGCGTCCAGATCGACCATGATCTCGAACGTCTTGCCCGTCAGTCTCTCCACTTCTTGCACGCAGTGGCGGATGGCCGGCATCTTGCCCGCCTGGTCGGTGGCCATCTCATCCGGCCTTTTTACCAGGAAATCGACACCGCATTCCCCGGCAGCGCCGAGGATCAGGTCGGAATCGCTGCTGACCGCAATCACGTCGAACAGTCCCGATGCCTTGGCCTGCTCGATGCTATAGGCAATAAGCGGTCTGCCGTGAAGCGCGCGGATATTCTTGCCCTTGACCCCTTTGGAACCGCCGCGCGCGCATATTGTGCAAATTCGTTTCATCGCCTTACCCATGTTCCCTTCTCCGCCGAATGTTCGATCGCCTCGACCAGCCGCATGATCTCGTTGCCATCCTCCAGCGAGCAAAGATGCCGCTCGTCACCCGAGATCACGGCCTGGTGCATCGCGCGGTAAGTGGAATCCCGCTCGATCACGAATGAATCGCTTTCCCGGTCGACCGTAATCATTCCCTTGACGATATCCACCTCGATGGTGTGATCGTCCGTATTCACCAGAATGAAGCGGCGCCCGGCACGGTCCAGATAATTCATCTGCAAATTGATGGCCGGGCATGAATCGGTCGCCATTGAAAGGGCGCATATGTCATCGCTGCTGATCTCGAGATGGCTGAAGTGCCCGCCGACCGCGGCCACCTTTTCCCATTTCCCCAGCATCCACAGCAGGTAATCCAGCTCGTGGCTCAGATCCCTGAGGACGCCGCCGCCCTGTTCGGCACTTGCCGAATAGCAGGTTCGATAATCCGTCGCGGGACGCCACTCGGGAAGGTATTGCCCGACATACGCCAGCGCGGACAAAACGCGCTGGCCTTCCAGCAGGGATTTCAGCCGCTGAATGGCCGGATGGAATCTCAGATTGTAGGCAACGAAGATGCGGCTGAAATGGTGTTGGGGCAACTTCACGCAATGATTGAAGAGCGGCTTCTCGACCAGCACCACTCCCCGGTGATCATGTTCAACCAGGGCCTCCAGAGTGTCCTGATGCCGGCTCGTTTCGTTGGCAACGACCACATACCCCGGGGCATGCACCTTAAGCGCGGTAGCGAGGTCGTGGAACACGGCCGGGAACGCCACGTCGCGTTTGCTGACCACTGCCGTTTCACAGCCGAGCTCGGTCAGCAACCGCGCATGCCGCGCACCGATGGAACCGTATCCGATAACCAGCGCTTTCATGAAAAGATGTCCCGGTATTCGCCGTTGGCGCGGTCAAAATCGGCCAATTGCCCGATATCGAGCCAGTATTCGCGGATCGGGAACACGGCCGTCTCTTTTTTCAACCCGATCAACCTCTCGAACATCGTCGGCATATCGAAGTAAGTGTTTGCCGCGATCAGGGCCAGCGCTTCCGGCTCCAGCACGTAGATCCCGGCATTGACGAAGAACCGCTGGACCGGTTTTTCATCAATGGCCGTGATGCGGTGCGCATCGATCTTGACCACGCCGTACGGCACCTGAAAATCGTATTCGCGTACGCACATGGTTGCCTGCGCATGGTGTGCCGAATGGAAATCGAGCAACTGCTTGAAATTCACCTTGGTCAGCAGATCGCCGTTCATCACCAGCAGGGCTTCCGCCGGCTTTTCCGGGAGCAGGCTCAAGGCGCCTGCCGTCCCCAGTCGCTGGTCTTCGTGCAGATAGGCGATATCCACGCCCCAGCGCGAGCCGTCCCCAAAGTGCGCCTTGACGACATCGGCCATGTAATTGACCGAGATGTAGAACCGGTGGAAACCATATTCGATGAAGTTTTCCAGGATGGTCTCCAGCAACGGCTTGCCGCCTATCTTGAGCATCGGTTTGGGACAAGCATCCGTCAAGGGGCTCAAGCGGCTGCCCAATCCGCCCGCCATCAGCACCACACGGTTCTCCCTGATGGGCGGATGGATCAGATCTTCCAGCGTTTCCAGCCCCGTCACACAATTGTTCTCATCCACGACCGGCAAATGATGCAGCCCCTTGCGCTGCATCGCGGCCAGCATCGCCTCCCTGCCTTCATCGGCCCTGGCAACGGTCGGGTGGGCATTCATGATGTTCAGCGTGGGTTCGTCCAGCGACACCCCCTTCAGGATGCCCCGGCGGATATCGCCATCCGTGACCGTCCCTGCCAGATGATTGTTCTCCCCGACGACCAGAACGATCTGCTTCGCGCTTCTATCTAGCACCTCTATGGCTTCCCGTATGGGCGCCCCCGGCGAAACCAGTATCTCTTTCCATGCGATCATTTTCGATCCAATCCTTCTTTCGCCGGCACGCCGGCCACTGTCGAACCATCGGGCACATCACGAACCACCACCGCGCCGGCCGCGACAAGGCAATCACTGCCGATCCTGATTCCCTGGATCACGGTTGCACCCGTGCCGATGTGGGTATTCTCCCCGACCCGGACACCGCCAGAAAGCGTCGCACCGGGAGCAATATGTACGTGATCGCCGATGCGGCAATCATGGTCCACGATGGCGCCGGTATTGATCACCGCATTCAGGCCGATATGGCATCCCGTCTGGATGATGGCGCCCGCCATGATCTGGCTGCCTTCGCCCTGTTCGACGTCCACTGCCACGGTCGCGGTCGCGTGCACAAGGCCGGGGAACCGGTACCCGGCCGTTCTATATCTCTCGAATATGGCGCGGCGCAATCCCGCGCTCCCGACCGATCCGATGCCATTCACCAGGTCATGCGCAGCCGGAGGATAATCGGCCAGTTTCTCGTCTCCTCCCAGCACCGCTATCCCGTGCCAATCCCCGCCCCAGAGCGAGGCATCCGGGTCGAGGAATCCGGTGATGCGCAGGTTCCGGCCCATCAGCAGATTCGCAACCACGCGGGCATGACCGCCTGCACCAAGGATCAGAATTGGCCGTCCCATGATCAGATCGGCTCGTCCGGCTGATAGTCACGCGCCGCGCGCAGTCCCAGCAAATCCCAGTAATCAATCGGCGGGCGGCCTCCGCCTGGACGTTTTACGGCAATGTTTTCCGGGGTGAATTTTTCGCCCGAGGCGATGGCCGTCCGTGCCACCAGGCTACGGCGTCCGATATGCAAATTCTTCCGTTCGCAGGGAGCGGGAAGTTTGCGCGACGATCCGAGGCAGGCGGCCGCCTCGCGCATCGCGTCCACCATGCTCCGGAAGTCTTTCGGCTCGAGCGATGCCGCATGATCCGGCCCATGCGCCGCACGATCCAGGGTCAGATGTTTTTCGATCACGCAACCGCCCAATGCGACCGCCGCCACAGACACCCCGATCCCCATGGTGTGGTCCGAAAACCCGACCGGCAGGCCGAATGCCTCTGCAAGCGTGATCATCGCCCGCATATTGACCTCTTCGAGCGGCGTCGGATATTCGGTCACGCAATGCAGGAGGCACACTCTGTCCGCCAGAACGGAGTGGTCCGCATCCCGCCAATAAGCGGAATTGAACGCCTCCCTTCCGGGCTTCGAATCCGGGGTGGTGCCATAGCCGAATGCAAGCACGCCAAGTGCCTCCTCCACCTCGGCCAGTGTCGACATCCCGGTGGACAGGATGATGGGCTTGCCCGAGCGCGCGCCCTGCAACAGGAACGGCGCGTTGGTGATGTCACCCGAGGAGAATTTCAGGAGCGGGACCTTCAGTTCATCCACCAGAAAATCCAGGCTTGCCGGGTCGAACGGCGTGGACAGGAACATGATGCCGATATCGCGGCAATAGCGGTCCAGCGCGATGAAATCCGCATGCGAGAGTTCCAGCCGGCGCAGCATCTCGAACTGGCTATCCGCGGCGCCGGTGGTGCGCTGCTGATATTCCGCCTTGGGCGAAGCGGCGGTTGCCAGCGTTTCAGCCCGGAAAGTCTGGAACTTGACCGCATCGGCGCCGGCTGCCCTGGCTGCATCGGCAAGCGCACAGGCGGTTTCAAACGACCCGTTGTGGTTCACCCCGGCCTCGGCGATGACAAACAGGCCGGATGAAAGATCGAGTTTCTCCATATTCGTCCTCACCTGATCTCCTTGAGCAGCATGAATGCCTCGGCATATTTGCAACCCGCCGCAGCGCCGCGCACCGTGGCGAGTGCGCGCATCCCTTCAAGACTGCGCGGGAACGGATGCGCTCCCATCTCGTCTCCATAAATACCGGCGATGGCCATTTTTTTGTCGAAGTGATCGGCAATATCCACGAAGACATTGGGCGTGAACCCTTGTCCGGGCAGGGCCGGGGAAAAATCGGTTTCGGATGGCGTTTCCATCATCAGCACGCGCCGCACCGATGGGTAACGGAACACCTTGGTGCAACTGTATGCCGCCTCGAAAACGAGACGATGGTCGGAATGGATGTCGTAAGCGAAGGGCAGATAGATGATTTCCGGTGCCACCGCCTCCACAATCTTGGCAATGCCCCCCACCAGCACGCCGGTCTCCAACTGGTCCAGACGCGTGGTGGGAAAGCCGAGGGTATGGATGCCCGCGAAACCATATGCCTGCCCGACCTGCCCGATCTGTCCGGTGCGGCGCTGCCTTAACGCATCGTTTCCCGCTTCCGTGACGATCAGCCAATGGATCTCGTCACCGGCGGCACGATGGCGCAGCAATGTCCCGCCGCATCCCAGCGTCTCGTCATCCGGATGAACGGCGACTACCAATATCTTTTTCACTGTCTCCCCCGATCGCTCTCAATATGCATTGGTTTTCCTCAGGATCTCCCCGGTCAGCGGGACCGTGCCCAGGATGCGGGCCACCCGTTCGCCCGCATGGCCGTCGCCGTACAGGGAGCCGGAACGGGCGACCGATTCCAGGAAGTCCGCGTCTCCCAGCGCGCGCCGGCATGCTGCCGTGATCGCCGGGACATCATCGCTATCCACGCGTATCACATTGCCTCCCCGTTCCCTCAGGTCCTGCCGTGGCCCGCAGAGAATCCCTGGCTTCTTGAGGAAACCCGCCTCGATGATGATCGACGACGAATTGCCGACAATGCCCGCAGCCCGGCGGTAAAGCGCCGCAAACACCTCGCGCGGCAGGTTATGGTAACGCACCAGTTGGCTGGGGTTCGCTTCAGCCATGGCGTCGATGGCCCGGCGCATGCCCATGTTGCCCGGATCGAAGTTCGGGTAGCTGCAGAACACCCTGGCGCCTGTTCCAAGCACGCCCTGCAAGACTGAAAGCATTTCGCGCTCGGTGCCTTCAACCCCGAACGTCGGCGTAGGGTGATGGATCACAAGGAAGAATGGCTGGGTGATGTCCGCACCGAAATGGCTGTTCAGTTCCTCGTCCGTCATATTGCCCAGACCGGCCAGGCCGTCGAGGCCGGTTCCGCCGACGGTCCAGATGTTTTCCGGATGTTCGCCCATGCGGATCAACCGCTCGCGATGTCCTTCGGTCGCCGTAAAATGAAAATGCGCCAGCTTGGAGATCGCCGGACGGAAGACTTCGTCGATATCCGAGGCGATGCAGCGGTCGCCGCCAAAGAGATGCGCCACATGGATGCCGAGGAAGTTGCCCGCCAGAGCGGCGGCGAGCGCTTCTTCACGATCACCGGCAACGCAGATCATGTCGGGGCGGTTCTGCGAAAGAAACCGCACAAGGCCCTCGATGACATTGGCAAAGGACAGCGCACGACCGCTGTCCGATTCGCTGGCCAGCAGGGATTCGATGGCGCCCTCAACCCGATACCCCTGGGCGCGGATCTGCTCGATGCCCAGCCCATGGAAAGGCGATAGTTGGGCGGCGCAAAGAACCACCCGCGCATCCAGGCCGAAGTCCGCACAACGCCGGATGACCGGCGAAAGAATGTCGAACTCCGAACGCGCCCCCGAAACGAAATGGATTTTTTTCAACTGGTTCACCCTTCCGGATTGGACGATTGTTTGCCCAGCCAGCAATCTATCGTCGGCGCCCTGAACAGCGTCAGGCTGAAATCGTGCGGCAGATAGTCGTGCCGGAAAACCACATAGGGCGTGATCGACTGGGCCAATTCAAGTATCTCCATCGGATCCCATGCCTGAATATGGCTGTCGAACCCCTCGTACCGGTTCGAGAGGATGCTCATGTGCGCCGCTTTGTCGGACAATTCGAACTGCCTGCGCAGTGTTGCCTCCAGAATATCCCTCGCACCCTCTGCCTTGATGTTATGGATCGCAATGGCGACAGTGTAATCAAAAGTCCGGTTCGGCATCCACGCAAGGAAGTCGCCTGAAACGAACCTGGCATCGGGGAATCGCTCCTGGCATCGCTCCACCATGGCAGGGGAAATGTCGAACCCGGTGTAATCGGCATGGATCTCCTGGTGTTTCAGGAATTCGAAGAAATCTCCGGTACCGCATCCAATATCCAGTATCGACGATCCTTCCAGCCGTGCCAGTTGCGCAAAAGCAAGAAAACGCATCAATTGCGTCCGGCGGCTGCTGTCCACCCTGTAGCAATCGTTGCTGCCCGACCGGGCGCGCTCGTCCCAGAATCGCTGGACGTCTTTGAGTGAAGTTTTCATACGGATGCACCCCCTGATCCATGTTGTGCGAGACACGTTGCCAGCGTGCCGCTGATTTGCCGCGCCATTTCGCCGGACACCTGCATGTGGATCGGCAAAGACAGCAGGCTCTCCCGCCAGGCGTCTGCGGCAGGAAAGCGGCCCGCATTCCCGCTGGCGTCCTTTTCGCCACCATCCAGCCAGTCATTGACTGAAACGCGCGCGTCGATACCGGCAGCACGCAGACAAGCCGCAGCAAATGACGCGCGGAAGGGCAGTCTGACCACATAACGATAATAGCTGTGCGATTTGCCACGGGAAGGCAGATGAAGGCCATGATCCGGACCGGAGGACAGGCAATCATCATAGATGGCGGCAAGGCTGCGACGATACGCGAGAAAATCATTCATGCGTTCGGATTGGGCCAGCGCCAAGGCAGCATTGAGTGCCGGCATGCGCCCGACTGCCGTCAGGCATTGATGGTTATCGCCGCCCTCTCCCGACAGCAGGTTCTCAATCCTTTCAGCGCAGTCTTCCCGGTCGGTGAGCACCATGCCACCGCACCCGCCCGTGACGTATTTTGTGCCATTGAAGGAAAAGATACTCAACGTGCCGCAACGACCCACAGGCAAATCCTTCCATGTGGTTGCCGGCGATGTGGCGCAATCCTCGATCCAGGGGATCCCCAATGCGGCAGCCCTGTCCAGATCGCACGGAGCACCATAAGCATGCGGCACCACCATGGATGCCCAGTCTGCCGCCGTTCCCGGTATGGCAATGGTCAGGTCGTCAATATCGACATCCGCCAGTGCGGGCGTCAGGCCGTTTGCCAGTATCGCCGACCGGACTGATCTGCATGTCAGTACGGGCAATCCGACACGGCTGCCGGCAGGCAATGAGAGTGACGATAACGCCAGGGTCAACGCTTGCGTTCCGGACTGCACCGCAAAGGCATATTTACGTCCTGTACGTTCTTTGTACCATTCTTCGAGGGCATGGCTCGCCCGCCCGTAACCGACGAAATTGCTCCGCATCACCGCCTCGACAGCATGCAAGTCCGCGTCCTCTATATGGCTGCAGGAATGCGGGATCACGTCGCTCTCCCTTTCAGGAAAGCCCCGGTCTCCGGCCCTGTATTCAGCAACACGTCGATGGCCGACAGCCCCGGAACAAAGCCAAGGCCGGGATGTTGTTGCGGATATTCAGGCATCTCAAAATGGAAATACTGCAGTTCCACCCCTTGCGCCTTGAAATCCGCTTCATTCTGATATGCGCTTGCCCCATTGCCCGAAAGATACCGGCAGGCTCCCAATTCCTTGCAGATATTGATCACCAGGTCCTGCTTGTTGCCCGTCGCCTGCAATTCCGAAGCGCGGATGCGCCGCGCTTGCACGCCCATATAGTCGAACATCCATTCCGTCAGCGCGATATTGAGGTCCGCCAGGTTCGGCCATTCTTTTGCCAGAATGGGAAATATCTCGTCCTTCAACAAATGCGCAAAAGGGGCCTTGGCGTAATTCATCGATAGCGATTTCTGGTGTTTGGCCACCCAGTGATTGCCGTCAATCGGCACCGAGCGGATCTCCATGTCCGTGCTCGCCCTGACCGGTACGGTCAGCCATATCGGCCCGCTGGCGGATTTGATCTGGTTGCGATTCTGCACCCCGTTCTTCTGGTACTGGACATTGTCGAGATATACGAAGATGTCGCTCGCAGCCGCCTTGGCGAACCAGGGGAGCCATGGCAGGTACTGCGGTTGATGAATGGCGACCGTGGTCATGTTCTCATCCCGTCCGGTCCGCCAGTCGCCAGGCCCGGGCTGCTGGGAATGTTGATCAAGCGCCGTTCGAGGTCCCCGGCAACCTTCAGGTCGTCCATCGCCGGGCAGGTTTTGTACATTTCCAGCTTGTGCATCAGCGTCCACACGGGGCGCGTCATGATCCCCTGGCTATTGGTCGCTTCCAGCAACAGGTCACGCTGATCCGCAGCATCCTTGTCCAGAAGCAGTGCATTCAGCCAGTAATTGCTTTGCGCGAAACCGGGTTCCGTGAAGAACCGGACACCCGCGATACCCAGGAATGCCTGGCGGTATTTTTCCGCCAGCGCCCGTTTGCTGCGGATGAAGCCCGGCAATTCCTCCAGCTGCGCACAACCGAGGGCGGCGTTGATGTTCGGCAGGCGATAGTTGTAGCCGATCCGGTCATGGATGAACGACCACTTGTGCGGCACTCTGGCCGTTGTCGTCAGGTGCTTTGCCAGTTTGCCGAGTTCCGGGTCGTTGGTCAGTATCGCGCCGCCGCCGCCTGTCGTGATGACCTTGTTGCCATTGAAGCTCAATGCGGAAACCCTGCCCAAGTTCCCCGTATGCCTGCCCCTGTAGTACGAGCCCAATGATTCTGCGGCATCCTCGACCAGTTCCAGCCGGTAACGGTTGCAAACTTCCACCAGCCGGTCAAGATCGACCGGATGCCCGAAGGTGTGCATCGGCAGGGCAGCCCTGATGCGCCGTCCGGTTCTTTTATTGAAACACCCTCCGTCCCGCATCTCGGTGGTTTCCTTCAGGTACAGATCGAGTTTTTCCGGATCCATCCCCAGGGTGGCTTCGTCGCTGTCCACAAAGTGCGGGATCGCCCCGCAATAACTGACCGCATTGGCCGTGGCAATGAAGGTCAGGGTCGGAACCAGCACCTCGTCGCCCGGCTCCACGCCGACCAGCCTGAGGCAGACATGCAAGGCCGCCGTCCCGTTGACCACCGCAACGGCTTGTTTCACCCCGGTATAAGTTGCCAGTTCCTGTTCGAAACGGTCGACGAATTTTCCCACCGAGGACACCCACCCGGTATCGAGGCACTCCTTCACGTATGACCATTCGTTGCCCTTGAAGCTGGGCTCGTGCAACGGAACGTGTCCACCCCCTGCAGGCAACACAGTTGCGAGAGCCCGAATGATCGCGGCTTGATCTAGACTGGGCATGATGTTCGGGGCCGGATTGCGGGTTTATACATTGTAGATATCGGCCTTGTAATTCCTCAGGTTCTCCGGCTGCGTGAACCATGCGATGGTTTCCGCGAGGCCGCGCCTGAACCCTTCCCTGCCGCCATAGGCAGGTTCCCAACCGGTCAATTCCCTGGCTTTGCTGTTGTCTGCCCAGAGCCGGTCGACTTCGCTTTTCTCGGGACGCAGGCGTGCTTGTTCGGTTTCGATCTCGATCCCGCCCCCCATGATCTCGGCGATCAATTGCACCGTGTCGCCTATGGATATCTCGAAATTGCTGCCGATGTTGATCACTTCGCCAACGGACCGGTCGGATTCCGCGACCGCTATGAATCCCCGCACCGTGTCCATCACAAAGTTGAAATCGCGCGTTGGATGCAACGCGCCCAGCTTGATCTTGCGCTTGCCGTTGGCGATCTGCGCGATCACGGTGGGGATGATGGCACGGGCAGATTGCCGGGGGCCGTAGGTATTGAACGGGCGTATGGTCGCAACCGGCGTATCGAACGCGTTGTAGAACGACATCGCGATCTGGTCCGCGCCGATCTTGGTTGCCGAGTAAGGGGATTGCCCCTGCAACGGATGTTCTTCGGTAATGGGTACAAACATGGCGGTCCCGTAAACCTCGCTGGTCGAGGTGTGCACGACCTTGCCCACACCCAGCTCGCGTGCAGCCTGAACGACATTCAGCGTCCCCTTCACATTCGTGTCCACATACGTATCGGGCGAGTGGTACGAGTACGGGATCGCGATCAGCGCAGCCAGATGCATCACCGTATCGCACCCCTGCATGGCCGTCCTGACCCCGTGCGGATCGCGGATGTCCCCGGCGAACACCTCGAACTGCCCGGCCACATCCTGTGCACAGTTGTCCAGCCAACCCCATGAATTGAAAGAGTTGTAGAGCACGAATGCGCGCACGTCATGTCCCTGGCGTACAAGTGTCTCTGTCAGGTGCGAACCGATGAAACCATCGGCTCCGGTTACCAGTATCTTTTTTTTGCCCGTTGCGCTCATGTGTGCCTCTGCTTACTTGGTTTCATTGCCGTGATAAACGGCCGGGTCGATCAGTCCGGCCTCGTGTTGCAGGTGTTCGATCTCCGCTTTCAGGGCCTCGTATTCCACCATTTTGTATTGCAGGAACTGCACCGTCATGCGCGCGCGCGCTTCGACACCTTTCGGCGTGAGCAAGTAGGCGTAGGCCAGCTTGTTGTCGCTGTTGCGGAAGTTGTTGACCTTGAGGCAGCCCTTCTCGATCAGGGCGTTGAGGCAATAATTGACTTTGCCGAGGCTGACGCCCAGTTGCTTCGCCAGATCTCTCTGGGAAAGACCGGGGTTGTCTTGCAGTGTTTTGAGCAGGCCGTAGCTGGTGCGATCGTCTGGCATGGGGTGCGTTCATTGATTGAACAGCCCGCATTACAACAGCCCCGCCCGGTTATTGTCAAGCAGGATGGGGGATCAATGGAGCGCCTGATTGACCCGATTCAGGTCTTCCTCGCCGAGCGAGCCGGCAGCGGCTTTCAGGCGGAGGGGCTCAGCCTGCCAATTTGATTGCTACTATCCTGGCGAATTCGGAAAAATCCGCAAGGTGATGCTTCACGATGCCATGCACAATAATCCAGTCAATCTTTTCATAATTGTGTACGGCAATATTGCGAAATCCCACCGCCTTCTTAAGGTTGATTGCCAACGTATCGCTTAAGAAGCCCGCTTGTGCCAACACGTCGAACGTTTGCCCCATCGTATCCGGTGGCGGCACTTCCATACCCGCTATCAAGTGTGCGCCAATATCCACAGAAATTTGCACGGCACGGCTGAGATTGAGCGCGACAATGTCCTGAAGATCCATGTCCGCCACCAGCGTGGATGCCTCTGAAGGGCACTTTGTTTCTATTCGCTGTAAACAGCGGCGCAAAGATTCCAGTTTTTGTTCGACTACTTCCCGATCCATGCTAACCGCCTTTCCGCAAGCAATCTGGCACGATACGGCATGAAGTCCGCCTGCTCAAACAGGTGCCGGCTAATCAACTCCCCATAAAGGGTGTCGCTCCCCAGTATCTTTCTGCCATGCCGCACCACTTGCCCAAGCAATGGCTCGGCCACGCCGTTCAAGTCAATCAGATCAATCGGCCGTCCGGTACGTTCGGCCAACGCGCCGATAATGGCTATTTTTTCGTCGGCAGTCAGCGGCCGGTTTGCAGCAACAGCAATGTCCAGATCGCTTTCAGGCTGTTGATGGCCCCGTGCCGCAGAGCCAAACAGCACTGCGAGGGAAACCTGTGGAAATTGTTCCAATGTTTCCTTGAGCAGAAAATCTATTGAGTCGCCCATTATTAATGGAGCGCCTGATTGACCCGATTCAGGTCTTCCTCGCCGAGCGAGCCGGCAGCGGCTTTCAGGCGGAGGTGACTGATGAGATAGGCGTATTCGGCCTGATACAGGTCGCGCCGTGTCGCATACAACTGCTGTTGCGCATTCAACACATCGAGGTTGGTGCGCACGCCGACTTCCTGTCCCAGCCGGCTGGCTTCCAGCACGCTTTCACTGGAGACCAGCGCCTGTTGCAGCGCCTTGACCTGGGCGATGCCGCTGACCACGCCGAGATAGGCCTGCCGGGTCTGTGCCGCGATCATGCGGCGCGCGTTTTCCAGCTCTTCCTTCGCGCGGTCACGATTGGCCTCCGCCTCGCGCCAGCGCGAATTCACCGCGCCGCCCTGGAACAACGGCATGTTCAGTTGCACGCCTATGCTTTTGTTGTTGCTGTCGCTGCCCACGCCGAAACTGCCGCCATTGGCGTAACTCTTCGAATAATTGGCCACCAGATCCACCGTCGGCAGATGCCCGCCGAGATTGCGCGTGACTTCTTTTTCGGCCAGCTCCGCGCCTGCCTGGGCGATGGCGAGTTGCGGGTTGTTCAACAGCGCGTCGCCCACCCATTTTTCCATGTCGGCGGGTTGCGGCGTTTCCAGCTTGAATTCCTTGCCGAGCGGATTGAGCTCTTTCGGCATCGCGTTGATCAGTTGCTGCAACGCGTTGCGCCTGACTTCCAGATTGTTGCGTGCGGCGATCTCCTGCGCGCTGACCAGATCATGGCGTGCCTGCGCTTCGTGCGTGTCGGTGATGGTGGCGCTGCCCACGTCGAAATTGCGCTTGGCCTGTTCCAGCTGTTCGGAGATGGCGGCCTTTTGCGCCTCGGCCAGCTGCACGCCGTCCTGCGCGCTCAGCACGTCGAAATAGGCCTGTGCGACACGCAGGATCAGATCCTGCCCAGCGATCCTGAATTGCGCTTCGCTTTGCACGACCTGCAATTCGGATTCGGAATAGGCCATCCAACTCTGCTGCCGGAACAGCGGCTGCACGATGCTCACCCCGTAACCGTGGCTGTTGTAACGGTTGTTGCCGCCGGGAAACGGGAATGCGCCCTTGTACTGGACGGTCTGGTCATTGAAGGTACTGTTCGCATTGAGATTGACGCTGGGCAGCAACAGGGAACGGCCCTGCGGAAGCTTCTCCTGCCCGGCCTGCTGCGTGGCACGCGCAGCGGCGAACACCGGATCGTTCGCCTGCGCCGCACGGAAAGTCTCCAGCAAGTCGGCGGCTTGTGCCGAACCGCACAAGCCAAAGAATGCTGCCAGAAAGATCGGTATGAATTTCATCGGGTTTGCGTAACGTTAATATTAGAGTTTTCTAATACTACATTTTTGTGGCGCGCTACGCAAATGCGCGACCACGGTCAAAACACGAAACGTTCGGGTTGCTCGGCATTCTGCAACGGCGCCACGCTGGTTTCCATGATATTGACGGTTTCGAACGTGTCGGCGGCAACGCGCGTGATCAGTTTCGCCTCCATCACGGGTGCGTCCCCCACGATGGCGAACAGGCGTCCGCCCACATTCAGACTGTTCTGGAATCCCTCCGGCAAGACCGGCACCGAACCGGTCAGCACGATGACATCGAAGCTCGCGTCGTTGCCCCAACCGCGGGATGCGTCGCCCACTTCGAAGGTGACGTTGTCGCGCTTGCAAGCCTCCAGATTCTTCCGGGCTGCAGCGCTCAGCTCCGGCACGATCTCGACCGTGGTGACATGCCCGGCCAGCGCGGACATCAACGCGGTCAGGTAGCCGCTACCCGTGCCGATCTCCAGCACCTTGTCATTGCGGGTGAGATGCAATTCCTGGACGACGCGCGCTTCCAGTTTGGGTTGCCACATGTGCGCGCCGTGCCCCAGCGGGATCTCCATATCGGCAAAGGCCAGCCTTTTGGCGGCATCCGGCACGAAATTTTCGCGGCGGATGTGCTTGAGCAATTCCAGGATCCGTCCCTCCAGCACTTCGCACGGACGAATCTGCTGCTCGATCATGTTGAAGCGTGCCTGTTCCATGTTCTGCATCTCCCTCTCCATCTTCTTTATAGATTGTCTGGTTGCATCCGTTCGCCGGGCAGTATAACAACACGCCCCGCCCACCTCAACATTGGCGGGTACCGGCAGGATACTCCGTTTGGCCGTCAACGGCTGTGCTAGGATAATCGCCGCCGTACGGAGACAGATAACGAATGAACCGAACGATACTTTTTGTCCTGCTGACCGGCCTGGCGATCCCGGCCCATGGCGCACCTGCCTTGCAGACCCGACCGCTCAACGAGGTGGCCGTCCATCCCGAACGCAGCGCCTCGGCGCAAGCCGTCAGCCTGAACGAAAGCCGCCTGTCCGCGGAGATCGCCGCGCGGGTCGAGCGCATCCCGGTCGAATCCGGGCAAACGGTGGCGAAAGGCGCAGCGCTGGTTCGGCTGGAATGCAGCGACTACCTGCTCGCCAGCGAACGCGCGGCGGCCAACCTCAAGGCCGGCGAGGCGCGCGCCAGGGTGGCCGAATCGCAACTGGAACGCAGCCGCAAACTGGCCGAACAGAAATTCATCTCGCCGGCGGGACTGGACATGCAGTTCGCGCAGACCGAAAGCGCCCGCGCGGAAGCTGCGGTTGCCCGCAGCGCGCTCAACACCGCGCACAATGCGGCGCGCAAATGCGACATCCGCGCGCCCTTCCCCGCCGTGGTGCTGGAACGCATCGCGCAAGTGGGCGAGATGGCCGCGCCCGGCACGCCCCTGATCACGGTGCGCGACCTGTCACGCATCGAAGTGCGCGCCGACATCCAGGAAAAGGACCGCTCGCTGACCGAGGCCGGCAGGATCACTTTCGTCGCCCCGCAAGGCAGCTACCCGGTACAAATGATCCGTCTGTCGCCCGCGCTCAGCCGATCCACCCGCCTGCTGGAGGCACGCCTGAAATTCACCGGGCAAACGGCGACCAGCGGCAGCAGCGGGCGCATCGTATGGCAAAGCCCCCTCCCCCACCTGCCGACGGAACTTGTCACGCGGCGCAACGGTCGCCTCGGGACGTTCGTGCTCGAACAGGGCAAACCGCGCTTCCTTGAACTGCCGCAAGCCGAAGAAGGCCGCCCGGTCGCGGTCCCCGACCTGCCCGCCGGCACGCAGATCGTGACTCGCGGTCAAGAGGCGCTGTGAAGATTTTTGCCGCGCTGATCCGCAACCACCCGTTCGCCAACATCACGTTCGCGGTAGTGCTCTTGATGGGCATGCTGTCCTATAACATGATGCCGCGCGAGCGCGACCCGGAGATCAACTTCAACTGGCTGGTGGTGACCGTCGCATTACCCGGCGCTTCGGCGCAGGACGTGGAGAAGAAGATCACCGACCCGCTGGAAGACGCCATCGCGCGCATCCCGGACATCCGCTTCGTCTCCAGCACCAGCCGCGAGGGCATCGCCAGCATACTGGTGCGCTTCCGCGACATCCCGGAACGCGTCTACGACAAGCGCATCAACGACATGCGCCGCGAGGTACAGACCGCCGCCGACCGTGAACTGCCACGCGACGCGACGCGTCCCGAAGTGTTCGAGATCACCACCTCCAACGGCTTCCCCACGGCGATGATCCTGGTGGAAGGCAACGATTTCGACGAGACCCTGCGCAGCCATGCCTACCGTATCAAATCGGACCTCGAACGCATGCCCGGGGTGGACAAGGTGCTCACCACCGGCCTGTCCGATCCCGAGCTGCAGATCGAATTCCGCCCCGATGCACTGGCCGCACGCGGGCTGAGCGCCGCCGACCTCGCCGATTCGGTGGCCGGCTGGTTCCGCGACACGCCGGCGGGCCGCGTCCGGGTGGGCGACGACGAATGGCTGTTGCGCGTGGTCGGGCAGGACAGCGACCCCGACTATCTGGCCGGACTGACCGTGTTCCAACCCCCGCACAGCGCCCAGGCGATCCCGATAGAGGCGGTCGCGGAAGTGGCGCGCGGGCGCGAGAAGGCCGGCAGTCTGGTGTCCCGCAAGGGCCGCCCCGGCGTGCTGCTGGCCGTCAACAAGAAGAACTACACCAATACGCTGGAACTGGTGCAGCACATCAATGGTTATCTCGCGCAGCAGGGCACGCGCATCGCTTCTTCCGGTGTGCAACTCACCCTGCTCGACGACCAGACCGTCCCCACCCGACAAGCCATCAGCCTGATGGAGCGCAACGCCCTGCAAGGCCTGATCCTTGTGCTGTTCATCACCTGGCTGTTCCTCGGCAGCCGCATCGCCACCCTGATCGCCCTCGGCATCCCGTTCTCCCTGCTCGGCACCTTCTGGATATTGAACGGGCTCGGTTACACGCTCAATCTCACCGTCCTGCTCGGCGTCATCATCTCGCTCGGCATGCTGGTGGATGATGCCGTGGTGATCGTGGAGGACATGTATTTCCGCATCGCGCGCGGCGAATCCGCGCTGGAATCCGCGCTCAATGCGATACGCAGCGTGGGCCTGCCCGTGCTCGCCTCGGTGCTCACCACCATTGCCGCATTCCTGCCGCTGATGCTGCTGCCCGGCATCATCGGCGACTTCATGAAAGTGGTCCCCTTCGTGGTCACGCTGGCATTGCTGATCAGCCTGCTCGAGGCCTTCTGGATGCTGCCCACGCATGTGGTCGCACTGCGCATGGATTTCAGCCGCCCCTCGCGCCTGCACGTCTGGCGCACCAATTTCACCCACCTCCTGCGGTTGCGCTATTCGCGCTGGCTGCTGTGGTCCTTGCGCCATGCACGCAAAACGCTTGCCATCATCGTCATGCTGTTCGTGCTGGCGGTGGGCTCCGTCGTCGGGGGGTTGGTCAAGACCAATTTCTTCGCCTTCGATCCGATGCGCCTGTTCTACGTCAGCCTGGACATGCCGCCGGGCACCGCGATTGAGACCACGCTGCATGAGGCCGAGCGACTGGAGGTCGCCGTCAGGAAACACCTGCGCCCCGAAGAGACGCGCGCCGTCGCCTCCTACGCCGGGGTGAAGTTCACCGACACGGAGCCGCTCTACGGTGACGCCTACGGACAGACGGTTGTATCGCTATTGCCCCGGGTTGGCGACATGCGCGATGCCGACGTCATCGTCGAGGCGATGCGCAAGGAGATCGAATCCTTGCCGCTGAAGGGCAAGGTGTCCTTCTTCGTCATGTCCGGCGGGCCGCCTTCCTCCAAGCCGGTCAAGCTGCGTCTGCGCGGCGACGATTATGCCGAACTGCGCCGCGCCGCCGATGCACTGCGCGCAAAGGTGGCCGCTGTCCCGGGCATCCGCGACCTTGGCGACGACGACCTGCCGGGCCGCCATGAACTGGTGCTGCAAGTGGACGGTGAAGCGGTCAAGGCCACCGGCCTGTCGCCCATGACCGTAGCCCGTCTGGTTCGCCTGCACAGCGAGGGCGAGATCGTCGCTGCGGCGCGCAGCCAGGGCGAGAAGATCGAGGTGCGCGTGCGCGCCCTGGGCCGTCCGCTGGACGATGTCGAAGACGCGCTGGCAGTGCCGGTCGCACTGCCGAACGGCGGTACCACGACGCTCGCCAGTCTGGTCACGACTGAATCACGCATCGCCAAGGGGGTGATCAAGCATTACGACCTGCGCCGCGCCATCACCATAGAGGCCGATCTCGACAAGACCGTCACCGACACGCTCGCCGCCAATGCCCTGGCGCGCGAGGCATGGAACAACCTCTCGCCCGGGTTTCCCGGCGTATCGGTCGATTATTCCGGCGAAATGGACGACATCCAGGAGAGTCTGGACTCCATGCTGCTGCTGTTCCTGCTCGGCGTCGGCCTGATCTACCTCATCCTCGCCACGCAGTTCCGCAGCTACTGGCAACCCCTGATGATCATCAGCACCGTGCCGATGGCGTTCACCGGCGTGGCCTTCGGCCTGCTGCTCTCGGGCAACCCGCTCAGTCTGTACACGTTGTACGGGGTCATCGCGCTGGTCGGCATCGCGGTCAACTCCGCCATCGTGCTGATCGACGCCGCCAACCAGCGGCGCGCCGACGGCATGAGCATCATCCACGCGGCGGTCTATGCGGCGCGGCGGCGCGTGGTGCCCATCCTCATCACCACCACGACCACCATAGGCGGCCTGCTCTCTCTGGCGCTGGGGCTGGGCGGGAAATCCCTGATCTGGGGCCCGGTTGCTTCCGCCATCGTGTTCGGGCTGAGCATCTCCACCGTGCTCACCCTGTTCGTCATGCCGCTGCTCTATGTGGTGGTCATGAAACCGCATCGGCATTCGTAAACAACCCACCGGGTTCCATGGCTGCACAATCTTGCGCAATCATGTCATCAGATCGTGCAAAGTGGCCGCGTTGTTTCCGTTTG
This sequence comes from Nitrosomonadales bacterium, assembly GCA_016716325.1. NCBI lineage: Bacteria > Pseudomonadati > Pseudomonadota > Betaproteobacteria > Nitrosomonadales > Nitrosomonadales bacterium. The sequence continues at coordinate 1,678,820 of JADJWO010000001.1, read as the reverse complement.
GGCGGGCACTTATACTTGCCGGCATAATTTTTACCACCTCGAACGGGCGGACATGCTGAAAAACTGCTGGTATCGGCTGTTAAGCCAACTGCTTGTATTCCTCTACTACCATCGCGTCCGTTTGCTGAATGGGGAAATGTTGCCCCGGCAAGGCCCGCTGTTTTTTGTGGCATTGCATCGTAACGGCGCGGTTGACGGTTACGTTTACAAATCACAATTCCCTCGAGCCAATTTCCTGATTTCAGTACAACTGCGCCGCAGCCTGATCGGCCGGGTTTTTTTTGACGGGATCGAAGTTGCGCGGAAGAAGGACCATGCGACCGGCCGTGTTACCGAATCCGCCAACAGCAACACGGCAATAGACGCCTGTGCGGACTACCTTGCACAGGGCGGCGAACTGTTGATCCTGCCGGAGGGAACCAGCGACCTGGGATGCCGCCACTTGCCCTTCCACAAAGGCGCGGCACGCACACTGGCACGATTGCTGGAAAATATCGGTACCGCACCTGTGGTCATACCGCTGGGCATCCACTACGAGCAGGCATGGGTGTGGCAGAGCGACGCCGAGGTGGTGGCGGGGAACCCCGTCGATACGCGGCTACCCGCCGGGACCTCCGATGCGGAGCGGGTACGAGTCCTGCACGAGCGCATCACCGCCGCGCTCGAGGAATTGGCGGTGCAGGCGGAAGATGCCGAAGCTTTTGCGCGGCGCGAGCGCATCGCCTATGCCGCGACACTGGGCAGCCGGCGCAGCTATTTTGCGGCGCTGAAAACCCTGGAACGCGGCCTGCCGGAAGCGGAGGCGTTGGCAGCGAAACTGGAAACCGAAGTTCTCGGGACGCCGGCAGGGCGGCGTCTGTGGCTGCATCAGGGCGTACCCTTGATGCCGATGCGTCACGCCTGGGCTTACCCGCTGCTGTTCTTGCTGTTGCTGCCGTTTACCGCGCTGGCCTGCGCGCTCAATGCGCCGCCGTTACTGATCGCACGCTGGGCCGGACAGCGCTTCAGCGACGGCATCAATACCATCGCGTTGTGGCGTCTGCTGGCGGGCTTTCCCGCCTTGCTGCTGTGGGCGGCATTGTTGCTCTGCGCAGCGCTGTGGGCGCATCTGCCATGGCTGTGGCCGGCCTATCTTTCAGTCAGCATCATCGGGATCAAATCGCTGCGCCGCGTGCAGAAACTGGCGATCACACTGCACAACTGGGCGCTGGCGCCGCAATTGCGCCAGCCGCTGTTAAACTGGCGCGCGTCGCTGGAGGATTGCATGAGGTCACGGAATGCCTAGCACCACACGGACACTGCCCGCACTGTATGAACACGAGATGTTTTTTGGGGCGTTCCTGCTCGTCACCTTCGTGCGCCTGCTCTCCGTGCAGGGTATGTTCTGGGGCGACACGCTGATGTTCGGCGCGGGGCTGCTCGCTGCGCTGATGCTGGTGGCCTACGACCGGCATCGCAACACCGATGCCTCGTTGCGATGGCGTTTGCTGTTCTACCCGGTCGCGATGAACGTGTATTTCCAGCAGATGCGCTCCGCCGTGCCGGCAATCTCCAGCAGCAAGGAAGACACCATATTGCGCGGCATCGACAGCGCGCTGCTCGGCGACACACCCTCCATGTTGTGGCAGCACCTGGTCACGCCGGGGCTCACTGAACTGATGAGTCTGTGTTACCTGTTCTTCTTCCCCTATCTGATCATGGGGGTAGTGGTGAATTTTCTCGGCCCGATGTGGCGCTGCAAGTCCTTCATCGCCGGCCTGTTTTCGCTCTATGGTGTCGGTTTCCTCGGCTACACGCTGGTGCCGGCTGCCGGGCCGTACCTCGCCTTCGGCGACGCATTCGCCACGCAGCTGACGGGCGGGCCGCTGACGGTGTTCAATGCCTCGCTGGTAAAGATGGGATCAACCGGCGTGGACGTGTTCCCCAGCCTGCATGTGGCGGTGTCTCTGTTCATCCTCGGCTTCGATTTCCGGCACAACCGCCGCCGCTTCTGGATCTGCCTGTTACCGTGCCTGGGACTATGGTGCTCAACCCTGTACCTGCGCTACCACTACCTGATCGACGTACTCTGCGGTGCACTGCTGGCCGCCTGGGCACTGTGGATCGCGAACCGATACACCCCAACCACGGAGAATCCCGCATGAACCTGACGCTCGCGTTTACCGAACCCGATGCCTGCCGCCATGAGCTTTCCGGCGGCAAGGGTGCCAACCTCTCGCTGCTCACGCAACGCGGCTTTCCGGTCCCCTCCGGGTTCGTGGTGACAGCAAGCGCTTACCGCGAATACATTGCGACGGCCGCGACCTTGCACAGCCGGGTCGCGGCATTTGATTATGCCAACGCCGCAAAGCTGCAGGGACAGGCCGCACAATTGCGTGCCGAGCTCGAGCAGATGCCGTTACCTGTCTCGCTGGAGGCTTCCGTGCGCCAGCAACTTGCCGCATTTCCGCCCGATGCGGCATTCTCCGTGCGCTCTTCCTCCACCTTCGAAGACCTGGCCAGTGCGGCGTTTGCCGGGCAGCATGACACTTACCTCAACATCCACGGCGCAGACGCCATCCTCGAACGCATCCGCGCCTGCTATGCCTCGTTATGGCAGGATCGTGCCATCGCCTACCGTCAGCGGCTCGGCTTCGACCAGTTGCAGGCGACCATGGCGGTGGTGGTACAGACGATGATCCCGTCAGAAATTTCCGGGGTCGGCTTCACCCTCAACCCGATCAGCGGCAACATCGACGAGATGCTGGTCAATGCCAACTTCGGTTTGGGTGAATCGGTGGTCAGCGGCGAAGGCGCGATCGACCAGTTCGTGCTGGCGCGCGACGGCAGCCTGCTCGGTAGCGCCATCGGCGAGAAAACCCAGCGCATCGTCAACACTGCACAGGGCACGGTCGAGGTCGAAGTGGAAGGCGAGGATGCGAACCGGGCCAGCATGGACGAAACACAACTCGCCGGACTGGCCGACCTGATGCGCCGTGTCGAGGCCTCGTACCAGTTCCCGCAGGACATCGAATGGGCGATCAGTTCCGGCAAGCTGTGGCTGCTGCAATCGCGCCCGATCACCAGCATCCCGCCGCGCTGGACGCGCGACGAATCCGCCGAGCGCTTCCCCAACGTGATCACGCCGCTGGCTTGGGAAATGGTCGAGGACGGTTTCCACCGCTCGCTCAACCACTCGTTCAGGCTGATGGGCTACCCGGCGTTTTCCGGCAAGTGGTTCGCGATGTTCGATCACTACATCTACGGCAACCAGAACGCGGTGGAAATCTACGGCCGCCGCATGCCGTTCGCGATCCGCAACCTGGAGGAACTGGAAGCCGCCATCCCGCACCTGCGCAGTGACTATGCATGGGTGCAGGACCTGCCGCTGGAATGGTCGCGCGACCTCGACTACTACCTGCTGACGCTGGGCGAACTCAACGCCGAAAACCTGCAAGGCGAGAGCCTGGCCGAAGTGTGGCAGTACGTGCTGCGCGTGAACCGGCTCGGCGCCGATTATTTCCTGCCCAACATCGCCATCTCCATCACCCAGCGCACGCTTTATCGTCTGTTGCACGGTCTGCTGCAGATGCTGACCGGCAATCCGCAGGAAGCGGCGGCGCTGTTCGATACACTGATCGCCCACACCGAAACCAAGACCGGCATCATCAACAAGGAACTGGCCGCGCTGGCCAATGAGATCCGCAGCGATACCAATCTCGGGGCAATGATCGCGTCGGCGCCTTCACGCACGCTGATCGAGACGGGCCAATTGGAGGCGCATACCGGTTTCGCCGCGCAATTCGAGAAATTCCTGCGCGACCACGGCCACCGCGAAGTGGACTTTGACCCCTACCAGCCGACCTGGCTGGAAGCGCCCTGGCTGGTGCTCGACAACCTGCGCCTGATGGCCGCGATGCCACAGGAAGACGCTCCGCGCGAGCGCGAACGCCAACTCAAACTGGCGATGCATGAAGCCGAACTTGCACTGTATGCACGCATCCCGCAACGGCTGCATTTCTTCTTCCACGAAGTCTTGCGACTGGTGCGCGCCTACACCACACTGGACGACGTCGAGCATTACCACACCACCCGCCTCACGCTGCCGCTGCGCAAGGGATTACGCCGTCTCGGCGAACATTTGCAGACGCGCAAGGTGCTGGACGATCCAATGGACATATTTTTCGCCCATTACCGGGCGTTGCAGGAAGCCATCGAAAGCGACACCCCGGCGTTATGGTCAGCGCTGGCATCGGCCATCCGCGAAGAAAAGGCGGAATATCTGAAACACCGCGACAGCACGCCTGCATGGAACCTCAGCGAAGACACGCCAGACGATGTCGCGGCAAGCGCCTCCGGCGACGTGCTGAGTGGCCTCGCCGGCAGCGCCGGCGTCGCCGAAGGCAGCGTATTCGTGGTGCGCTCCCCCGACGACTTCGCCGGCTTCCCCAAAGGCGCGGTGCTGGTCGCGCGCACCACCAACCCCGCCTGGACGCCGCTGTTCTATAGCGCCTGCGCCGTCATCACCGAAAGCGGCGGCCCGCTCTCGCACGGCGCGGTCACCGCACGCGAAATGCAGATACCCGCCGTGATGAGCGTGCGCGGCGTGCTGGCTCGCCTGAGCAATGGTCAGCGGGTGAAGGTGGATGGCAGGAACGGGCGGGTGGAGATATTGGGCTGACGAGAAGCATCCGGGTGACCGTCTGAGAAGGGAGGTATCTGTTGTTTGCCGGGTACTGATGCTCCATGTTGATCGGATTGGATCACGACAAGCGGCACACCAGCATCACCTCCGGGTCGGCGGCAATGTCAACCGGCAGGATATATCCCTTCTGATTCCATCTGATGCGCACTCCCAATCTGGACAGGGCGCGATGGACGTATTCCGAACATACCGCCGCCTTTTTGATGCGCAGCCTGCGGAAGCGCAGGCCGATCAGTGCGGCCAGTTCGCGCAGTCCCATGCGCAGCACACGGCGGAAGCTGTATGGCTGCCCCAGCACATCGATCAGTTCCGACAGGAATATCTTCAGCATCTCTTCGCTTTTCAAATCCAGGCCGCCATGGCGGCCGACGATCAAGTGCCCCAGATACGGTTTGCCGCTGCCATTCCAGTCGGTCAGATAACTGCTCAACGAAACCACGCGCACGCCATATGGCCATTCCGCCCCCAGCAACAGGATACGGTCAACCGATAGCATGCGCACAACCAATGCGACGTGACTGTACGGACTGTTCGTTACCGCCTGCACGGCACGCGAGACGGGTTTGTTGCCGCTGCAAAACAGCAGATCGCCGGTACGTAACTCGTCGCGAATATCGTGATAATCCACCACAGGCAACCGGCTGATCCCGGCATGTTTTTGCGGGATGGGAATCGAACAGTTGTTCCGGTTGCTCATTTTCTGATGCGCCTCATGTATGCCTTACAGCAGCGGTTTGATCGGCATCAGCTGCCAGAACCTGACTTGGCTGCGCCTGGAAAGCGGCACGTATTGATCCGGGTCGTCCGTGGCCGCGTTCCAGCTGTTGCCCGGCCGCATGTCGGTTTCTATCGCCGCCTCGACTTTGCGTGCAAGCGCCTCGTCGCGAATGATCACGCCGACTTCGGTATTGAGATTCTCCGAGCGCGGATCGAAATTGAAGGTGCCGATGAAGACTGTCTTCGAATCCACCACCATGGTCTTGGCATGGAGCGCGAACACCGGCGGTTTCTGTTTGGCATCGAGTGCGCGCCGGATCAACGGCTGCCGTTCTTCCGGGTCGGGTTTGTATTCATGAATCTCCAGACCCATTTTGAGCAATGAACGGCGCTGGTTGCGGTATCCGCTGGAAGCCTGGATGTTGTCGCTGGAGGCAAGCGAATTGGTGTTGATGCGCACGCGCACGCCGCGCGCCAGGGTTTGCCTGAACAACTCCTTCGCATCGCCGGACAGCACCAGGTAGGGCGACTGGATCACGATATGGTCGGTGGCCGACCCGACCAGTCTGGCCAGCGCTTCCGTAGTCAGGCCGCCGCCGCCCAAGCCCATGTGCTTATCGTTCTTGCCGGGCCGGTCGCTGATGAACTCGATCTCTCCCCAGCTTATCTGGCCGGCCAATTGTTCAAACGAGCCGGGCATATTATTGATCGCGGCATGCACTTCCGGCGCAAAGTTGTCCGGCGAGCCGGCGTAGTCGTGCAGGTCGCGATAAATCTTCGCAATTTCCCCGTCGGTCACTTTCACGTTCTTCTGTATCAGGCCAAGCCCGTCGTAAAGTTCTTCCACCGGCACGGCCAGCTCGCTGCCCCAGAAATTTTCAAAGCTGGCCCGCATGGCCGTGACCACTTTGCCCAGCAGAAGCACATCGCGGTCGCGGAAATTGTATTCGTGGTTGTAGTCGTAATATTCGGCGGCCATGTTCCGCCCACCGGTGATCGCCACCTGGCCGTCGACCATGAAGGTCTTGTCGTGCATGCGCTGGTTGACGCCGCGAAAGTCGACGGCCACATTCAATATGCGCTTGAGCAATGGCACCCCGACCGAATTCTTCGGGTTGTAGATGCGGATTTCGACATTGGGATGGTACGCGAGGGCAAGCAGGGATTTGTCCGGCGCATCGATCAGCAGGTCATCCACGATGACGCGCACCTTCACGCCGCGATCGGCGGCGCGCAGCAGCGCCTCGGCAGCGAGGATGCCGATGTTGTCGGCGCTCCAGATGAAGTATTGCACCTCTATCGTGTGCCGGGCATGATCCGCCAGCCACGCACGCGCCTGTAAAGCGTCCGGACCGGTATCCAGTACATATGCACCGCTCCGGCCGTCATGCGCTGCGATCTGCCGGCCGATGAATTCCATGGCGGCATCTTCCTGTACCGCCAGCGAAGGAGTGGGCAGACCCAGCAGACCCAGCAACAAAAGCATCCATGATCGATCAAGCCGCATATCGGGATTCTCCGTCAGTACGCATGCATGCCGTCCCGCATGTCAACGCACCTCCCCGCGCAATGTTGCCACTATGCCTTGCAATTCCTTCAGCGACACACTCCCGGGAACTACGGGCTCGCCCACATTCAGTACCACCCTGCGGAACGGTCGCGCTTTCCAGGGTTTACTCAGCACCCTGCCATCGGCGAGCGAGAAAATGCTGCCCCACAGACCCGACAGCGCCATCGGGATAACCGGCACCGGATCGCGCGCGACGATTTGCGTGACGCCGGGGCGGAAGGGAGAAATCTCGCCATTGGCTGTGACATTGCCTTCCGGAAAGATGCACACCAGTTCACCCGCCGCGAGCGCCTGAGAGATCTCGTCGAAGGCCTGCGCCTTGAGTGCGGCATCTTCCTTTTCCGGCGCGATGGGGATGGCGCGGCCGGCCTTGAACACGAAGGAGAGGATCGGCCAGCGGAACACGCGGTGGTCGATGACGAAGCGCACCGGCCGGCGGCTGGCTGCCGCGATGATCAGCGCATCGACGAAGCTTGCATGGTTGCAGGCCAGGACTGCCGCGCCTTCATCGGGGATGTGTTCGACGCCGCGTTTGTCCAGACGATATACCGTATGCACGAGTATCCAGACGATGAAGCGCAGCAGGAATTCCGGCACCAGTTTGTAAATGTAAACCGCCACTGCGGCATTGCACACGGCGGCCACGCCGAACAGCGCCGGTATCGACAGGCCGGCGCCGAGCAGTGCCGCTGCGGCCAGCGAACCCACCACCATGAACAGGGCATTGATGATGTTGTTGCTGGCGATGATCCGCGCCCTGAATTCTGCTTTGCTGCGCGTCTGCACCAGGGCATACAGCGGCACGATGAAAAAGCCGCCGAACAGACCCAGCGCACCCAGATCGAACAGCACGCGCCACATGCCCGGTTCGGCCAGCAGCGCCGCCACGCTCAGCGGTTCAGCCGGCAGGCGGCATGGCGGGCGAGGCCCATGCCAGGTCGAGGCCGAACAGCGTCAGCCCGATCGAGCCGAACGGCACCAGGCCAATCTCCACCATTTTTCCGGACATTCTTTCGCACAGCATCGAGCCGACGCCGATGCCGATCGTGAAAACCGCCAGCAATAGCGTGACGGCCGTTTCCGATCCGCCCAGCACGTTTTTGGCAAAGGCCGGGAATTGCGCGAGGAACATGGCGCCATACAGCCAGAACCACGAGATGCCGAGTATCGACAGGAACACGGTGCGGTTCTCGCGTGCGAAACCGATGTTGCGCCAGGTTTCGGTGACGGGGTTGGGATTGATGCGCAACTCGGCGGCAGGCGGCGGTGCCGACGGAATCTGGCGGCTGGCAAGGTATCCTGCGGCAGCCACAAGCAACCCGCCGATGCTGATCCATACGGCACCCTGCGGCAGCCCGGCCATCAGTCCGCCGGCGAGCGTGCCGATCAGGATCGCGACAAAGGTCCCCGCTTCCACCAGCGCGTTGCCGCCGATCAATTCTTCTTCCTTGAGATGCTGCGGCAGGATGGCGTATTTCACCGGGCCGAACAGCGTCGAATGCATCCCGAACAGAAACAGCGCCCCCATCAGCAGGTTCAGGCTGTGCAGGGCGAAGCCCACGCTCGCCACCAGCATGATGAATATCTCCAGCAGTTTGACCAGGCGCGCGAGCTGCGCCTTGTCGTATTTGTCGGCAAGCTGTCCGGCAGTGGCGGAGAACAGGAAGAACGGCAGGATGAAAATCCCTGCCGCCAGGTTGGCCAGCAACTCGGGCCGCATCGTGGTCCAGCTCGCCGCCTGGAAGGTGAGCAGGACGATCAGCGAATTCTTGAACAGGTTGTCGTTGAATGCGCCAAGGAATTGCGTGCCGAAAAAAGGCAGGAAACGGCGTGTTTGCAGCAAGTGGAATTGCCCGCTCATATGGCGCTCCGCAGGAAAAAGTCACGGGTATGGAAAATGCCGGCCGGCAATTGCTGCGTGCCGACTCGCAATTGCCGCTTCAGCACGAAGTCGAACAGCAGCGGATTGTAATTCTGTATCTTGTTCAGCACCGGCACTGCCGCGCTGTCGAGCAGCCCGGCCTTGGCCCACCGATGCGGAGAAGTCAGCGGCAGCACGCCGGGCAGCGGGTAATCGGTGCCGTTGAGCAGGCGGGCATGCCAGTCGCGATGTTCGATGATCGCGCGCAGGATCCGGGACGGGCGGTTGCGCAACACGACCGCCGAGATATCCCCGAACAGGTGTTGCCGGTAATCGTCATTCCCCATCATCCGCGCGAACAGATCGAAGCTCGGCACGTAAGGTCCGTGTTTACCGCGATCCAGATCGATATCTTCGCCGATGGATGCGCAATGCGCGACCGCTACCCGCACGCCGGCATCGAGCGCGCGGCGCAGGTGCAACGGATTGTTCCCGCCCTCAAAACCCGCGCCCTCGACGGCTTTCTCCTCGCCGCAATGGCAGACCAATGGCACATCCAGCCGCGCCAGTGCGGCATAAAATGCATCGCACTTCGGCGACGCGGGATCGATGCCCATCGCGGACGGCAGCCACTTGACCGCGCGTGCGCCGTCCGACACGGCGGCCGCCAGTGCGTCAACGGCTTCGGGCCGGTAGGGATGAATCGAACACGCCCACTCGAAATGTTGCGGATAGTGGCGCGCAAGTTCGCGGGCATAGGCATTCGGAACGTGGAATGCGGTGCGTTCCGGCAGCGCCCTGCCCGATTCGTCGTATGCCTGTTCGAAGGCGAACAACAGCAGTTTGCAGCCGGGTTTCAGTTCCTCGACCAGATGCGCCAGACGCTCGACATAGCTCAGGTCAACCCGCGTTTTTTCGGCGCAGGCCGCATCCAGATAAAACTCGTGCTGAGCAAATTCCACCGGGTGCCATACGCTATCCATGTCTGGCGAGGTGTAAATCCCGCTGCCCGAATCACCCGTGCCCGCAATATGGGCATGCGCGTCCCAGACCCGCTCGGGCACGATTCCCGACCACGCTGCGGTGACAATCGGATGTTCGGCAAGGTATTTCGGGAGGATGGTTCCACAGGCGTTGAGCAGCCTGCCTTTCAGCAGACCGGCACTGGCGGGCGTAGCGGCCAGCGCAAAGCCGGCAGCCAGCAGTTGCTGCAGGAAACGGCGGCGATTCGCGTTCATGCTCTGCATCGGACTATGCCGTCTCCGCCCAGGTCTTCAGCGTCATGTAATCCAGTTTTCCGGTGCCGAGCAGCGGCAGCGCATCGACGCGCTGGATCTTGCGCGGCACGGCGATCTCCGGCCAGCCGTTGTCGCGCGCGACGGTTTGCAACACGTCACGGGTAAGTCCGGCATCGGTGGTGAACAGCACGATGGTTTCACCGCGCTGCGGGTCGGCTTGGGTGGAAGCGGCATGCGTGCCACCCGGTGAGGCAAGCACGGCCATCTTCTCCACCACCTCCAGCGAGACCATTTCACCGGCCACTTTGGCGAAACGTTTCACGCGCCCGACGATTTTCAGGAAACCGTCCCCGTCGATGTTGACGATGTCGCCGGTGCTGTACCAGCCCGCCCCCATGCTGGAGGACGGCGGTTCCAGTTCGCCGGGTCTTTCGAATCGCAGGTACCCGGACATGAGATTGGGGCCGCGCACATGCAACAAGCCGCCATCCTCGATACCGGGCACCGGCTCGATACGGTGTTCAATGCCCGGGAGCAGGTGCCCCACTGTCCCGGTTCGGTAGGTCATCGGTGTGTTGACCGAAAGCACCGGCGCCGTCTCGGTCGCGCCATACCCTTCAAAAATACGGATGCCAAACTTTTCAAACCATATCCCGCGTACCGCGTCGGAGAGTTTTTCGGCCCCCGCGATCACATAACGCAGACGGAAGAAGTCGTATGGATGGGCAAATTTAGCGTAGTTTCCCAAGAACGTGCTGGTGCCGAACAGGACTGTGCAGTTGCGGTCGTAAGCCAGTTCCGGAATGACGCGGTAGTGCAGCGGCGTCGGGTAGAGGAACAGGTTGGCGCCGGTCAGCACCGGCAGCAACGCGCCGGCGGTGAGCCCGAAGGAATGGAAGATGGGCAGGGCGTTGAGCACCTTGTCGTCCACCGAGAAGTCGATCACCGCGCGTACCTGCGCGATGTTTGACAGTAGCGCGCGATGCGACAACACCACGCCCTTGGGCTTGCCTTCCGATCCGGAGGTGAACAGCACCACGGCAGGTTCATCAGGGGCTGTGGGCAGCTCGATCGCGCGCGGGCGGCGCAAGGCATAGAGCACCAGCCACAGCTTGTCCGCCAGGCCGACCTGTTCGCGCAGGTCTTCCAGGTAGATAAGGCGTACCGCTTGCAATCCGGAAAGCTTGTCCGTGAGCTTGGCCTGCTCCACGAAGGCGCGCGATGCGACGATGGTCTGAATCTGCGCCGCCACGCAGGCCGCCTGCAGCCCGTCCGTGCCCGCCGTGTAATTGAGCATGGCAGGCACGCGCCGCAATGCAGTCAGGCCGAAAATCAGGCTCAGCGTCGGTGCGACATTAGGCAGCAGCAGGCCGACGCGCTCGGTTTCCGAAGTTTCCCTGGCAACCAGACGGCCCAGCACCAGCACCATCTTCAGCAGATCGTTGTAGGAATATTCGATCTGTTTCATGTCCTCCAGCAAGCGGCGCTTGCGGCCGAATATTTCGGTTGCATCGATAAACGCGGAGTACAGGGTCTGCTTGGGGTGCGAAGCAAAGATCATTTCCTGCATCAGGCGGCGCAGCGCTTCACCCGCCATGCGACGGCGCAGTTTTGCCGACGGTGCGTCCGGCATGGCGATACGCGTCGCAGGCAAAATGGAAATGGATATTTTCGGGAACAGTTGCTTGGGCATCTTGCCGGACACCCGTGAAAAATAGCTGCGTGCCCCGCCGTCCAGCCGGACCGGCACCAGCGTTGCGCCGGTCTTGGCGGCAACGAACGCAGGCCCCTCGTAGACCTTCATCAGGTTGCCGGTAACGGTGATGCGCCCTTCCGGAAAAATCATCACCGGCCGGCCGGTGTCGATCAGTTTGATGACTTTCTTCATTGCCATCGGGCTGGTCGGATCAACGGCCAGATAATCGACCAACGACAGGATGATCCGGAAAAACCAGAGCCGGGAGATGCCGGTATGGACTACAAACACCGGGTTGACCGGAAGGAACAGGCCGAGCAGCAAACCGTCCAGGAAGGACTCGTGATTGGCAATGATGAGCAACCGTTCCGTCTTTAAGACTGAAGCGTCTCCGCGCACCTGTAATCGAAACAATAGTTGCGCAATGATGCGCAGGATTACCCTGATCAGTCCCTTCATTCGCGATCACCAAGAAAAAATTCCCGAGGCGGGGATTGTATGCAAATTCCTCACCGTGTGTCAGGTTATGGTTTACCGGAAACTTGCTTTTGGCGTACCAATCCAGTACCTTGCGTCCCTCGCTAGGGGTCTCCGCGATGGCGGAGTGAGACACACCCTTTGAACCTGTACGGGTCATGCCGTCGTAGGGAAGCATCCATCCGGTGCTCCCAGCATTTTGGAGCACCATCATGAACGCACCTGAGTTTCTATCCAAAACCGCCCACGTTGACGAGGCCGCGATCAAGCCGCTGCCGAACTCGCGCAAGATCTACGTGCAAGGTTCGCGCCCCGACATCCGCGTGCCGATGCGCGAGATCACGCTGAGCGACACCCACCTGAACAACGGCGTCGAGAAGAACCCGCCGATCTACGTCTACGACTGCTCCGGCCCCTATACCGACCCGGAAGTGAAGATCGACATCCGTTCCGGTCTGGAAGAACTGCGCGCACCATGGATCGCCGAGCGCGGCGACACTGAGGAATTGCCGCGCCTGAGTTCCGACTACGGCCAGCAACGTCTGGGCGACCCGGCGCTGGCCGACATGCGCTTCAACCTCAAGCACACGCCGCGAAAAGCCAAGCCCGGCAAGAACGTGACGCAGATGCACTATGCGCGCAAAGGCATCATCACGCCGGAGATGGAATACATCGCCATCCGCGAGAACCAGAAGCGCGACGGCCTTTCCGAGATGATGCTCAAACAGCATCCGGGCGAGAACTTCGGCAAAGCCATGCCCAAGGAGATCACCCCCGAGTTCGTGCGCGATGAAGTCGCCGCCGGCCGCGCGGTGATCACCACCAACATCAACCACCCCGAGTGCGAGCCGATGATCATCGGCCGCAACTTCCTGGTGAAGATCAACGCCAACATCGGCAACTCCGCGCTCGGTTCCAGCATCCAGGAAGAAGTCGAGAAGATGACCTGGGCCATCCGCTGGGGCGGCGACACGGTGATGGATCTGTCCACCGGCAAGAACATCCACGAGACGCGCGAATGGATCATCCGCAACTCGCCCGTGCCCATCGGCACCGTGCCGATCTATCAGGCGCTGGAAAAGGTGAACGGCAAGGCCGAAGACCTGACCTGGGAGATATTCAAAGACACGCTGATCGAGCAAGCCGAACAGGGTGTGGACTACTTCACCATCCACGCCGGCGTGCTGCTGCGCTACATCCCGATGACCGCGAAGCGCATGACCGGCATCGTCTCGCGCGGCGGCTCCATCATGGCCAAGTGGTGCCTGGCACACCACCAGGAAAACTTCCTCTACACGCACTTCGAAGAGATCTGCGAGATCATGAAAGCCTACGACGTGACCTTCTCGCTCGGCGACGGCCTGCGTCCCGGCTCAGTCTACGACGCCAACGATGAAGCGCAACTCGGCGAACTGAAGACGCTGGGCGAACTCACGCAGATCGCGTGGAAGCACGACGTGCAAGTGATGATCGAAGGCCCCGGCCATGTGCCCATGCACATGATCAAAGAGAACATGGACCTGCAATTGAAGTGGTGCCACGAAGCACCGTTCTACACACTCGGCCCACTGACCCAAGACATCGCCCCCGGCTACGACCACATCACCAGCGCCATCGGCGCGGCGCTGATCGGCTGGTTCGGCACCGCCATGCTCTGCTACGTCACACCCAAGGAGCACCTCGGCCTGCCCAACAAGGCCGACGTGAAGGAAGGCATCATCACCTACAAGATCGCCGCCCACGCCGCCGACCTAGCCAAGGGCCACCCCGGCGCGCAGATCCGCGACAACGCCATGAGCAAGGCACGCTTCGAATTCCGCTGGGAAGACCAGTTCAACATCGGCCTCGACCCCGACCGCGCACGCGAATTCCACGACGAGACCCTGCCCAAGGAATCCGCCAAAGTCGCCCACTTCTGCTCCATGTGCGGCCCGCAGTTCTGCTCGATGAAGATCAGTCAGGACGTGCGCGACTTCGCCGCCGCGCAGGGCATCGCTGAAGCAGAAGCACTGGCGAAAGGGATGGAAGTGAAGTCGGTGGAGTTTGTGAAGCAGGGGGCGGAGGTTTATCACAAGGCTTGACAACTGCGGAAGCCACTCAAACCCGGGGCATGATATGATTTTCCCGGTTAGAAACACCGAGTTGCCAGCAGAGAGGAAGCAGCATGCGTCTTACACCGGATCAGGCACAGATCACCAAAAGCACCGTGGCCCGAGTACTGGGTACGGAGAGTCGCGTCTGGCTGTTCGGTTCGCGCGTGGACGACAACCTGCGCGGCGGCGACATAGATTTACTGGTTGAGACCGAAGCAAAGTTTCCCAACCGTGCCAAGGTCCTCTGCAATCTCTATGGCGCACTGATCATGGCGTTGGGCGACCGCAAACTGGATGTCCTGCTCAAGGATGGGCGCACCGCCGAGGCGCCGATCTTCGGCATCGCCAAACGCACCGGTGTGCTGCTATGACCCTTGCTTACTTGCCAGAGCACGCCGAGAACGCCCTGCTCGCGCTTAACCTGGCCAGGAAGGAAGCGACCCACCTCGCCTACACCCATCGCACTTTGTATGCGCAGCACATGGATTTGGAGTGGGTGTGCAACCTCACCCAGCGCGACGACCTCGCGGAAAAGATTGACGCATTCGTCAGCCGCTTCGGTAGACTGCAAGACCACATCGGCGACAAACTCATTCCGCGATTTGTCTTTCTCCTTGGCGGCACCCCAACATCCTTGCTGGACAACCTTGCCTATGCCGAAAAGGCAGGTTGGGTGGAAAGCACCGAATCATTCATCAGCGCGAGGAAACTCCGCAATCTCCTCGTTCACGAATACATGGCCGAAGCGGAGCTGTTCCTCGAAGCACTGCAAACAGCTGACGAAGCCTCTCGCATGCTCATGGACATCGTCGCCCGCATCGAACATCAGGCTCAGTCGCTTGGCCTCGATAAATCGCAGTAGCGGAACGCAAATTCTTCTCAGGAATCCGTCAAGGCGGCCCACTTCTGCTCGATGAAGATCAGCCAGGACGTGCGCGACTTCGCCGCCGCGCAGGGGATTGCCGAAGCAGAGGCTTTAGCGAAAGGGATGGAAGTGAAGTCGGTGGAGTTTGTGAAGCAGGGGGCGGAGGTTTATCACAAGGCGTGACAGGCTTCACGTCCGCGCTGTCCCCGCAGGGCGCAGGCCGTGGCTGCAGGGTCATTCGTCCCGGTGGCGCATGCGCAGATTGTCCGAGAGTGAAACCACAATAATCCTCCCGGCTCGTTATAATCGCGCCATTGAATCAAGACAAACAACGCCATGCGCCCTTCCATAGCACTGCAAAACCACCGCGAGGCCATACGCGAAATCGCCCTGCGCCATCGCGTGCGCAACGTGCGTGTGTTTGGCTCCGTGCTGCATGGCGAAGACACCGAAGACAGCGACCTTGATTTGCTGGTTGAACCACTACCGGAAACAACCCTGATGGATATTGCCAGGATACAGGTGGAAGTGGCAAAACTGCTCAACGTCAGTGTGGACGTATTGACCCCCAATGCTTTGCCCGACAAATTCCGCGCACATGTGCTGACCGAGGCCGTCCCGGTATGAGCAAATCCGATATCCTGCGCATTCCCGATTATCTCGAGCATATCCTCGAAGCCATCGAGCGCATCGACCTGTACCTTGCGGACACCGATGAAGTCGCATTCCTGAATGACCAGAAAACACAGGATGCAGTAATCCGCAATTTTGAGATCATCGGCGAAGCAGCGCACAACATCGAGCGCTTCCACGCCGAATTTGCAGCTGCCCACCCGGAAATTCCATGGACAGTCGTATATGCGATGCGTAACCGCGTCGCACACGGCTACTTCAAGGTTGATCTGGAAATGGTCTGGGAAACCATCCGCACCGATTTGCCGGAACTGCACACACAAATCAAACAACTGCTCGACGAAATCAAATAAGCCTGCGCGACTTCGCCGCCGCGCAGGGCATCGCCGAGGCAAAGGCACTCGCGAAAGGGATGGAAGTGAAGTCGGTGGAGTTTGTGAAGCAGGGGGCTGAGGTTTATCACAAGGCGTAAGCACTGCGCGCTCCGGAATACAAATGGGCCGCATCTGCGGCCCGTTTAGTCTTCAACCATGAGTATTTCGCGCTTGCAGCCTAAGCATTCGTTAACAAAAACTCGCTCGCCTTGGATTTCCTTTATTTCAAGCAACTCAAGACGTGCGCCGCAATATCCGCAGGTGTCTGGCTGGTCGGAAATGATGAAATAGCTTGGGGATTCCAGCGGCGCATCTGAAAATTGCATTTTGCTTTTTCTCCTCAGATTTCAGTAAAGCCAATTTCCTTCAAATATCTGAAGGTCCCATCATAGTACTGTGGGCTGCGGGTATGGTCTTCGGTGTCGCCTGCGGGCACTACCAAAACCATTCCCTGCCGCGCTCTAGTCATCAACACTCGGTATGCATTTTTCAAATACTGTTTCCGCTCATCTTTATTAATTCTGTTCCACCCATTTCCACGAAACGAATGATGACTCCAGCCGTTTTTTGTGTAGCGAAAATCAGCATCCCACGTTACACAGGTCCAATCGAGTTCAAGCCCCTGTACATGAAATTCCGTTGCAACATCCTCAAGGTAGTAAGAAGAGCGAACATCATCTTTTTCATTTAAGAACCAATTCACCGGGTCCATCGGAGACTTAACATCAATTGCGTGTGGCTTCAGCCGTTCCGCCTGAGACGATACAACTATTCCATAGCGTTCACTGCCTCGTGCATGGTGCTTTAGCCACCCCTTCGCCTTTCCCAGGTCTCTAGTAATTACGATCGGATAGCGCGTCTTGACGCTCTCATAGGTACGTTTTGCAGAATCAATATCTAGATCAAGCAATTGCTTCACTAGCAAAGAAACATCTTCTGCGCGGAAAGAACGCATGGATACGCCCAAATGCAGCTCATCCAAATAATTCACGTTAGCGTGGGACTCCAACAGTTTTAGAGCTTCTCCAGCTTGATATTCACTATCCGTCAAACGCGAAGAAACATAGACGTGCCAATCCGGGAAAGTACGAGTTATTGAATTAATCCATTCACCAATCCCGGCTTCACCTGTATTAATTTCTTGTCCGCCACCCACTAGGCAAACAATAGCCGCCCAATCTTTATGCCTATCCATGCATGAAATTAGGAACTCCGGCTCGGACTGGTTAAAGTTTGGGTAATTCTTCTTGCGCCGCATAAATGATGAAGTTTGCTCAACGTTCCATGCGCGTTGTGCTTCATCAAAAATTGCCACATGCTCTATCGGAGCCGCGTTTGCGTCCCGCAAACAGTCATCTCTGAAGTGATGAACATTTTGTATAAAGGCTTTTACCGAGCTTCTTGCCTCCCCGATCTTTACGCGGTCGCCCCTGCATTTTCCGCGAGACACCTGATCGCGAGCGAGCGCCTCACAAAGAATTTTGACTAGCGGACCATTGCCGGACAAATAGACGCTGTACAGATCGTCTCTCGCCTCAGAATGCTTTGTCGCCACATCCAAACCCACTAAGGTCTTACCCGCTCCTGGTACCCCGGTTACAAAACAAAGGGATTTTTGAGATTGCACTTTCGAGCGTTGAATGACATCGGAAATTGCGGAAGAGGTAAGTCTTAAATTGGTAGCCCCCGCATCAGATCGAGTGATTTCAGCAACAGAATGGCTGTTATACAAGGTCATCGCCGCTTCAATAATCGTAGGAGTAGGGCAATACCGACCAGCCTCCCATTCATCGACATCAACTCTTCCTTCCCCGATAAAACTCAGCACCTCGTCTATTACATACCCCAGTTGGTCCTTATTCGTTTTTACTGGGATTAGCAATTTGTCGTTTCGCGTAGTAAACGAAACAGAAATAGGGGATTGAGCTGCCTCTGTCGCAACCAGTATTGGCGCTATGAATTGTTCATGACTGGATTCATGAAAGTTCTTCAAGTCCAAGGCATAGTCGAACACTTGGTCAAAGGCAAAGCTAGTGTGAGTTTTCTCACCGACCTTGAATTCGACTACGAATATCACTTGGCCAATCAACAAGACTGCATCAATCCTGCGGCCCATTCGTGGGATCGAATATTCAAAATAGATTGATCCCTCGCGGTCTACCAAGACATTTCGAAGAAGATCGATTTGCGCAACCCACGCATCGCGTTGAGTTTGGATTAGCGCGTAGTCGTTGTTTAGGGATAGCTTACCGACAATTTCTTCTGTCGAGCTTCGAAGAAATTCATGAACCGATGCTGAGTAGTACGCTCTATTCATATCATGTCACCGATCTTCATTTTTCAATCACCGCAGCCTGCTCCAGCGTCGCCACCGGCAGATACAGCACCAGCGGACTATCGATGCAGGCAATGAAACCCAGCTTGGTATAAAACGCTTTGGCCTTGTCGTGTTTGGCATCGACCACCACGGCATACAGCCCCACGCGCTGCGAAAATTCCACCGCAAGGCGCAATGCGAACGCCAGCAAGTCTTGGCCGGTGCCTTTGCCCTGATGGCGGACATCTACCGCCAGGCGGCCGATGCGCAGGATGGGGGCGGGATGGCGCGGCAGTTTTGACTGGGCGGGCAGCGATGCCGTGGCGATCTGGCCCGCGCTCACCGTGACGAAGCCAATGACGGTTGCGGCATCATCGGCCAGCGCCACATAGGTTTTACCGAAGCCGCGCCGTTGTTGCTGGCCCGCTTGGCGCTGCAAAAATTCGTTCAGCGCGGCGTCGCCGCAATCGAACCCTTTGCGGTTGTGCTGCTTGCCGAGCAGTTGGATGACTGCCACGTTTACTTGCGCGCCATGAGTTTGCGCAATGCGGCTTTTGGTTTGGGCGGTTTTTCCACGGACGAGGCGAATGCCTCAAAGTCGCGCTGGGTGAGCATGAGCGTGTCGTAGTCCGACACCACTCGCCGTGCTGCCTCGTATGCGTTCTGCAGCATGAAACCGGATACGGTCGTCCCCATCAGCGCGGCGGCGCGTTCGATCATGGCTTTGGCATCGGCGCTGGTGCGCAAGTTGATTCGCGACGATTCATTGGTAGTGATTGCTGACATGGCTGTTACTCCCGATTTACCGATGAAGGTATTGTACGTCAAATTTACGCACATGGCTCATGCGGTTTTCAAAGCGCATCCAGAGTCACCTCGATGGCGCGGCCTTTTTGCTTGAGACGTTCCCTTGCCAGCCGCACGAGTTGCAGGTCGTCGAGTTCTTCCGGCATGGCCTCGTAGCGTTCCGGCGGCACTATGTAAAAGGCGGGCCTGTTGTGGCTGAGCACCGCCACCGTTTGCCTGTTTGATTCGCGGAGGGCGTTGTTCGGGTTTTTCTTGAATTCCGTCATGCTGACAGAAAGGTCGGACAGTATCGTTTCCATTGCCATGATTCAGCTCCTTGATTGGCTCTGATCTATGGGTAGATTAAGCCAGTGGACGGACCTTGAATCAAGCGCGGCCCATGAACGATTGCCCTGCAGTTGATGGGCGGCATCACATTCCAAGCAGCGTCGCAATCTTTGCCCGCACCTCATCCAGTTCTTCATCAGATGCCTTGCCTTTTGGTGTGGCCTTGCGTGCTTTCCAGTCGAGGTTTTTTACCTGGTCGGATAGCACCGCGCCACTGACGTTTTTCGTCTGGATGATGACTTCAAACGGGTAGCCTTTGATCTGCGTGGTCATCGGACAGCACAGCATGGTGCCGGTTTTGCCGTTGTAGGCGGCGGGGCTAAGTACCAGCGCGGGTCGGTGGCCTGCCTGTTCGTGCCCGGCCTGCGGGGAAAATTCGAGCCAGACGATGTCGCCCGCGTCCGGCACGAAGCGCTTCGCCATTACCAGACTTCCTTGCCGACCGGCTCGCCGGTATCAATGGGCTTGTGCTGATTGTTGGTTGTGATTCCGCCCAATAATTCGTCCAGCTTGTAAATCTTGCGGCGTACCGGCTCGATGACGATGCGTCCCTGTTCTTCGCGCACTTCGACCGATTGCTCCAAAGCGACATGCGCCGCCGCCATGACGGATGCCGGTATGCGCACCGCCGCGCTGTTGCCCCATTTTTTTACAATGACTTCCATGATGAATGCCTTTCACAATTTATTTGCCGCAGTTTATTGGGGTACTTATGGAGTGTCAACATTGTTTATACGTTCTGCCGAATTACCTTTTGAATGGCAGGACTTAATTCCGCGCATGTAACAGGCACAGATATAATCGCGCCCCATGAACTGCCGCCCCTCCTGCGCCGCCTGCTGCATCGCGCCCTCGATCACCTCTCCCATCCCCGGCATGCCGGATGGCAAGCCCGCCGGGGTGCGCTGTGTTCAGCTGACGGATGACGACCGTTGTGCGATATTTGGCCGTCCCGAGCGCCCTTCTTTCTGTGCCACGTTGCAGCCTTCGGCGGAGATGTGTGGCGATTCGCGCGAGGCGGCGCTGGCGTGGCTGGCGCGTTTGGAACGCGCGACCAGGCCGTCGGTATAATCGCGGCATGCCCTCGCACTCCGCTATTTCCCATCTTGAGATCTCTGCCGCCACGCCCTGCACCGGTCATTGCACGACCGCGCTGGGCGACGATGTTTGCCGCAGTTGCCTGCGCACGTTCGACGAGATCACGCGCTGGGTGGAGATGAACGAGGAGGAGAGGAGGGCGGTGAACCGGCGTATCGCGCTGGAGCGCTGGGAGCAATCGGCCGGTTGAGGCGGGTATAATCCACAGCCTTTTAAACTTATGGATGCACTGAACAAGTATGGTTTTGTCGTTCCCGCGAAAGCGGGAACCCGGTTAAATCAACAAGCTGGATTCCCGCTTTCGCGGGAATGACGACTTGATCAGCGCATCCTCAGGGTTTCTACCCTCTCCCTGGCCCTGATGGGACTACCAGCCATTCGACTAAGCCCGCAAGCGGGCAAGTCGCTGGTTATCTCCCTGCAAGGAAGAGGGGATGGTGTGTTGGCGGGAATATTGAAAAACTTTTTATCACTGGATTCCCGCCTTCGCGGGAATGACGCACTTTATGGACATCGTATTACTACTCAAAGCCGCCATCCTCGGCGTGGTCGAGGGACTCACCGAATTCCTGCCGATCTCGTCCACCGGGCATCTGATCCTTGCCGGCGACCTGCTGAACTTCAACGACGAGAAGGGCAAGGTGTTCGAGATCGTGATCCAGTTCGGCGCGATCCTGGCGGTGTGCTGGGAATACCGCGCGAAGATCGCGTCGGTGTTCGGCGGATTGGCGCAAAAGCAGGAAGCCGCGCAACGCTTCACGCTCAACCTCGTCATCGCGTTCATGCCGGCCGCGGTGCTGGGGCTGCTGTTCGCGAATGCGATCAAGGCACACTTGTTCGCGCCGGTGCCGGTCGCGATCGCGCTCATCGTCGGCGGCCTGTTCATCCTGTGGGCGGAGAAGCGCGACCACCGGATCACCGTGGAGTCGGTGGACGACATGGGCTGGAAGGATGCGCTGAAGGTGGGTTGCGCGCAGGCTTTCGCATTGATCCCCGGCACGTCGCGCTCCGGCGCGACGATCATCGGCGGATTGTTCTTCGGATTGAGCCGCAAGGCGGCGACGGAGTTCTCGTTCTTCCTCGCGATCCCGACGCTGTTCGCCGCGACGGTCTACGAGATGGTGAAATATCGCGCGCTGTTCAGCGCGGAGGATCTGGGCATGTTCGCGGTGGGCGGCATCACTTCCTTCATCAGCGCGTTCCTGTGCGTGCGCTGGCTGCTGCGCTTCATCAGCCACCACGATTTCACAGTGTTCGCGTGGTACCGCATCGTGTTCGGCCTGATCGTGCTGGGCACGGCCTACAGCGGTTTGGTGAACTGGTCGGCGGGTTAATTCGCCGGCCCGTCATTCCCGAGCGGACGCGAATCCACGAACGACAGCTCCGGGAAGCCCCCGAAACCCCGTCATTCCCGCGCAAGCGGGAATCCAGTCGATTGAAAATGTTTCCGCGCAGCGGACAAAACCCCTTGGCTTTGTCCGCTACGCGGAATTGTTGTCTTGCTGGATTCCCGCTTGCGCGGGAATGACAGCAGCTTGCTTTAGAACTTCACAGTCACGCCCGCGTTGAACGAGCGCCCCATGCCGGGGACGCCGGTGCCGTAAGCCACGCCGGTTCCCATGGTCGCCCCCTGACCGACATAGGCGCCGCCCAGCGGATCGAGGTAGTACTTGTCGAGCAGGTTCTCCACACCCAGGTCGAAGCGCACCTGTTTCCACTCGTAGCTGCCGCGCAGGTTGACCAGCCCGTAGCCGCCGGTCGCCAGTTCCTTGCGCGCCGCCTGCACTTGCGTCTTGCTGTCGACCAGACGCGCTTCCAGCGTGTTGGTCCAGCCGCCCATGCGCTGCTCGACGGCCAGTTTGGCGTTGAGCGGCATGATGTTGTAGAGGTTGTCGCCGGTGGTGAGGTTCTTGCCGTTCACGTAGCTCAGCACGCCGCTGGCGTCGAAGTCGCCGTATGCGCCGCCTTTGGAGATCGCCAGCTTGCCGGAAAGGTCCGCGCCATACAGCCGCGCGCTCTGGTTGGACAGCGTGAGGTTGAGGAAGCCGTCCGTCCGCGCCGGGCAGACGATGCCGACCGATGCGCAGGTGGCCGCGTCGATGTAGTTCTGCACGCGGGTGTAGTAGGGCGACACCTTCAGTTCCCAGCCTCCCTGCGACGCGTCGCGCCATTCGGCGGAGGCGCTCAGGGTGTGCGCGGTCTCGGGCTTGAGGTTGAGGTTGCCGACATAGCCGTTGCCGTCGCCGTACCAGTTGTTCATGTTCATCACCATGGTGTTGGTGTTGGACCATGCGAAACGTTCGTACAGGTTGGGCGAGCGGTTCTTCATCGCGTAACCCGCTTCGAAGCTGGCGCCCTCGCTCGGCGTGTAACGCGCCAGCGCGGTGAGGTCGAGGTTGTTGTCGCTGCGCTGGCGATTCTTCGCGTTGAACGCGGTGGCGGCGGCATTGTAGGCTGCGCCGTAACCCTGCACGTTGCCGGTATCCATCTTCACGTTGCCATAACGGGCGCCCAGTTGCGACACCCATTGCGGGTTCCAGCGCGCTTCCCATTCGGCGAAGATGTCGGTGCGGTCGCGCTGGCCGTTGTTGATGTTCCAGAAGGTGTTGGGCGACATCATCGGCGAGGGCGGGGAAGGATCCCACCAGTCGTTCAGCCGGTATTGCTGGTACTCGATCCCGGTGCGCACGATGTCGCGCTCGGACAGGACGATGTCGGCCTTGACGGTCGCACCGGTGTTCCTGCCGTCGGTGTCCATCGGCATGCCGGGTACGTTAAGCAATGCGCCGTACCAATAGGTCTTGTCGCCGAGGAATTGCATGCTGTGCCGGGTCTGTTCGCTGTAGGCGCGCGCGACCAGTCCGCCCCAATCGTACTGGCCCCGATAGCTCAGGTTGAATTGCTGGCTGTCGTTGCCGGTCATGTCCATGCGCTGGTTGGGAAAGCCCTGGTACGGGATGTTCTGCAAGCCGAGCTTGAGTTCGACCAGATGGTTGTCGCGGCGCAGCCCCAGCGCAAGCTGGTGATTGTCCGACTGGTAGCTGGAAGAGCCGACCTCGTCGCCTGCCACGGTGGCGTTGGTCAGCGAGCCGGTGATCGTGGCGGGCGCCTTGAACGCGCTTGCCGCCCGGTAGTTCTTCGCGCTGACCGTGGAGCCGGTATAGCGCACCGACAGCATGTCGCTGGCGATGGTCGCCGACAGGTTGGCGCCCTGCGCCGCATTGTTGCTGCGATAGAACGCGCCGGCCTGTCCCTTCAATAGCGTGGCGCCGTCCCGCGCGAATTCGGGCGCGGCGGAATCCACCTGTATCGTGCCCGCGATGCTGTCGCCGCCGACGCTGACCGGGGCGATCCCCGCCATCACCTCGACACTGGCAACGTTGGCGGGATCGATGTACGACAGCGGCGGGTTCATGTGATTGGCGCAGGCCGAGATGATGTCCATGCCGTCGACCTTCACGCGCACACGGTCGTCCGCCATGCCGCGTATCACCGGCAGGCTGGATACGCCGCCCGCACGGTACAGGCTGACGCCCGGCTGCCCGTCGAGCAGGCCGGCGGTATCGCTGGTGACCGTCCGCTGGCGGTCCAGCGCGTCCCGGTCCAGACCGACATTGTTCAACGACGGCAGCGGCTGCAACCTTTCCGCCGTTACGCTGACTTCCGGCATGGTCGCCGTCTCCGCGGCGAAAGCGTTCGGCGCGACGGCCAGTGCGACATATAAAGTAATCCGTTTGAATTGCATTGCCTGATCTCCCTGAAAAATGCGCGGCGATTATCGGTGCAATGCGCTTCCGCGGGAATGCGGCATATTGTCGCACCCGCATGTTTGCAGGCTTGCGGACCGATGCGCGCAAAAATACCGGCGCGGTGTCATAATTGCGGAACAGAAAGTTCGACCCGGAGAGATACGACATGACAAGAATGGTGCAGTGCGTGAAACTGGGGCGCGAGGCCGAAGGGCTGGAGCGTCCGACCTATCCCGGTCCGTTGGGCCAACGGATATTCGACAACGTTTCCAAGGAGGCCTGGCAGGGCTGGATACGTTTCCAGACCATGCTGGTGAACGAGAACCGGCTCAATCTGGCCGACGCGCAGGCGCGCAAGTATCTCGCCACGCAGATGGAGAACTATTTCTTCGGCGCGGGCACACAGATGCCCGAAGGCTACGTCCCGCCCAAAAACTGACAGGCCGCTTCGTGTCGAAAAAATTCGTCCCGCAACAATTCCTCAACCGCGAGGTCGGCCAACTCGAGTTCAACAGGCGCGTGCTCGCCCAGGCCGAAGACCAGAGCGTCCCGCTGCTGGAACGGCTGAAATACCTGTGCATCGTCAGCAGCAATCTCGACGAGTTCTTCGAGATACGCGTGGCCGGCCTGAAGGAACAGATCCGGCTGGGCGGCATCGCCACCGGCGCGGACGGCATGACGGCAAAACAGACGCTCGAACTGGTACGCGATCAGGCGCACCGGATGATCGAGCGCCAGTACCAGTTGTTCAACAAGGACATCACGCCCGCGCTCGCGCAGCATGACATCAAGTTCCTGCGCCGCACCCACTGGAACGAGGCGCAGCGCGCATGGGTGAAGGACTTTTTCTTTCGCGAGGTCATCCCGGTGCTGACGCCCATCGGGCTCGATCCCGCCCACCCGTTCCCGCGCGTGCTCAACAAGAGCCTGAACTTCGCCGTGGAATTGCAGGGCAAGGACGCGTTCGGGCGCAACTCGGCGCGCGCCATCGTGCAGGCGCCGCGCGTGCTGCCGCGCTGCATCCCGATGCCGCCGGAGGTGAGCGGCTGCGCGCACGGCTTCGTGTTCCTTTCCTCCATCCTGCACGCGCATGTCGGCGAACTGTTCGCCGGCATGGAAGTGCTGGGCTGCTACCAGTTCCGCGTGACGCGCAACAGCAATCTGTTCGTCGACGAGGAAGAGGTCAAGAACCTGCGCATCAGCCTGCAGGGCGGATTGCCGCAGCGCCATTTCGGCGACGCGGTGCGCCTGGAGATCGCCGACACCTGCCCGCCGCAGATCGCCGAACTGTTGCTCAAGGAATTCAACCTGAACGCAGAGGACCTGTACCGGGTGCATGGCCCGGTGAACCTGGTGCGATTGATGGGCATCCCGGACCAGGTCGCGCGCGACGACCTGAAATTCCCCGCCTTCGTACCCAGCGTCCCGCCCGTGCTGCGCAAGAAGGGCGAGAACATGTTCAAGGTGATCCGCAAGGGCGATGTGCTGTTGCACCATCCTTACCAGTCGTTCAAGCCGGTGATCAACTTCATCCAGCAGGCCTCCAGCGACCCGAACGTGGTGGCGATCAAGCAGACCGTGTACCGCACCGGGACGGATTCTGAACTGATGGAGGCGCTGATCGCCGCAGCCAAGCGCGGCAAGGAAGTGACCGTGGTCGTGGAGTTGCTGGCGCGCTTCGACGAGGAAGCCAACATCAGTTGGGCGACGCGTCTGGAGGAGGTGGGCGCGCATGTGGTGTACGGCGTGGTCGGCCACAAGACCCACGCCAAGATGCTGATGGTGGTGCGCCGCGAGGACGGCAGGCTGCGCCGCTATGTGCATCTGGGTACCGGCAACTACCATCCGCGCACCGCGCGGCTATACACGGACTTCGGCCTGTTCACCGGCAACGACGAGGTCTGCGCCGACGCGAACGAGGTGTTCAGCCAGCTCACCAGCCTGGGCAAGGCGCGCAAGCTCAATCACCTGTGGCAGTCGCCGTTCTCGCTGCACAGCGAGGTACTGCGTTCGATCCGGAACGAGACTGCGCTGGCCAGGGCGGGCAAGCGGGCGCACATCATCGCCAAGATGAACGCGCTGCTGGAACCGGAAACCATCACCGCGCTGTATGAAGCCTCGCAGGCGGGCGTCAAGGTGGACCTGATCGTGCGCGGCGTGTGCGCGCTGCGCCCCGGCGTGCCCGGCCTGTCCGAGAATATCCGCGTGCGCTCGATCATCGGCCGCTTCCTCGAACACACGCGCATCTTCTATTTCCGCAACGAGCTGAAGCACGATGTCTATCTGGCCAGCGCGGACTGGATGGATCGCAACTTCTTCCGCCGTATCGAGGTCTGCTTCCCGATACTCGACGCGAAGCTCAAGAAGCGCGTGATCGACGAGGGGCTCAAGACCTACCTGCGCGACAATTCCCAGGCGTGGGAAATGGACGGCGACGGACGTTACCACCTCAAGAGTGCCAAGCCCGCCTTGCGGAAATGCGCCCAGACCGAACTGCTCAAACTGATCGCCAGTTCTCCGGTAAAGGCGATCCCGCAATGACACGGGCCGGACAAGTCCGGCCCGGCATGTTCGGTTGCAGAGACTTCAGTGCTTCCTGGGGCGGCCGGTCTTGATCTTTTCCAGCCCTTCCAGTGTCAGCTTAAGTTTCGCCGCATCGACCTCGGCCAGCATTTTCAGGCCGGCGCGCAATACCTCGCTCTTCTTCACATGCAGCCCGCTTTTCTGGCACAGCTCTTTGAGCTCCGCAATCTTCTGATATTCGTCGCGCGGCATGGTGAAGCTGTCTCGAACGACCTTGACCTTGCCTTCCTTCTTCGTTTTTCTGTCGCGCTGCTTCAGGATGTCGCTCGGCTTGAGTGCGGGTTTGGCGGTGGCCGCAGGTTTCGGCTTGCTCGCAGCAGGTGCTTTTTTTACTGCCGGTCTTGTTGCAGTGCTTGCCGTCTTTGCGACGGCCCCCTTGGTTGCCATGTCATTCCCCTCGCGTTAAAGTGGTAAAAGCAGTGTATACGGTATATGCTGACAAGTGAATAGATGGTCGGAGGGTATCGTGGAATTGATCCTGTGGCGACATGCGGAAGCTGAGGACGGCACGCCGGACATCACGCGCGCCTCACCGCCAAAGGCAGGAAGCAGGCCGCAAAGACTGCCGCATTCCTGAAGGCCCATCTGCCCGCCAACACCCGCATCCTTGTCAGTCCCGCCACCCGCACACAACAGACCATCGCTCCGCTCGGCAAGCATTTCGAACTGGCCGATGCCATCGGCCCCGGCGCCTCTGCACAGGCGGTACTCCAGGCGGCAGGTTGGCCGGATGCCGACGGCACCGTCCTGGTCGTCGGCCATCAACCCACACTCGGCCACATCGCCTCGCAATTGCTCGGTTGCGGAAACGACTCATTAAGCATCAAGAAGGGTGCGCTATGGTGGTTCAGCCAGCGCGAAGGGGTTTCACAAGCCACCTTGCGTCTGGTCATCGCACCGGATCTTTTGTAGGTTTCATCTCTAAACATCGGGAGGGCATCATGTTTGAATCTGCTGAACTCGGACACAAGATAGACAAAGCCACCTATGACGCGGAAGTGCCCAAGCTGCGCGAAGCATTGCTTGAAGCACAGATGGACTTGGCCAAGCTGGCGAAATTCCCGGTCATCATCCTGGTCGGCGGCGTGGACGGCGCGGGGCGCGGCGAGACCGTGAACCTGCTCAATGAATGGATGGATCCGCGCTTCGTGGAAACGCACGGCATGGGCGAACCGTCCGACGAGGAACTGGACCGCCCGATGATGTGGCGCTTCTGGCGTGCATTGCCACCCAAGGGCAAGGTCGGCGTGTTCCTCGGTTCCTGGTACACCTGGCCGATACTCAACCGCGTGCATGGCATCACCAAGAATTCGCAACTGGACCAGAGCCTGGAGCGTGCCAAGCGCCTCGAGAAGATGCTGGTGGACGAAGGCGCGCTGGTGATCAAGTTCTGGCTGCACCTGTCCAAGGATAAACAGCAGAAACGCCTGAAGATGCTGGAGAAGGATCCCAAGACCCGCTGGCGCGTCACCAAGCGCGACTGGGAACATTACAAACTGTACGACAAGTTCAACGCCGTGCACGAGAGCGTGGTGCGCCATACCAGCACCGCCGAAGCACCGTGGATCATCGTCGAGGGCTACGACGCGCGCTACCGTGGCCTGACCGTGGGCAAGACCATCCTTGATGCGATCCAGAAACGCGTCAAGGAAGCCGGCAAGAAGACCGAGGTCTCCGCGCCGCCGCCGCTGCCGTCGATCGACCAGATCAATGTGCTGAAGGCGCTCGACATGAAGCAGAAGCTCGAGAAGAAGAAATACCAGTCCGAGCTGGAGAAATACCAGGGCAAGCTGGCCCTGCTGTCGCGCGATCCGAGGTTCAGGAACATCACCGTGGTCGCGATGTTCGAGGGCAACGATGCGGCAGGGAAGGGCGGCGCCATCCGGCGCATCACCAGTGCGCTGGACGCACGTCAATACAACATCGTGCCGATCGCAGCGCCGACCGAGGAAGAACGCGCCCAGCCTTACCTGTGGCGTTTCTGGCGGCACATCCCGCGCAAGGGCCGCGTGACCATCTTCGATCGATCGTGGTATGGCCGCGTGCTGGTCGAACGCGTCGAGGGCTTCTGCTCCAGATCGGACTGGATGCGTGCCTACAGCGAGATCAACGATTTCGAGGGGCAACTGGCACGTCACCGGATCGTGGTCGTCAAGTTCTGGCTGACCATCACCAAGGAAGAACAGTTGCGCCGCTTCAAGGAACGCGAAAAGATCGGCTTCAAGCGCTTCAAGATCACCGAGGAAGACTGGCGCAACCGCAAGAAATGGGACGAATATGAGCACGCGGTATGTGACATGGTCGACCGCACCAGCACCGAGATCTCCCCGTGGACGCTGGTGGAAGCCAACGACAAGTACTTCGCGCGCATCAAGGTGCTGGAAACTTTGTGCCAGCGCATCGAAGCGGAAATGAAAAAGAAATGACCTGAGGAACCCTCGCCGACCTTTATCGTCGAACCCGGTACGCTGCCATCCATAACAGGTGGCCTTCGTTACCGGGGCGGCGTCAAAATTTATCGCAATCCATCGTTCATCAAGAAAGGAATCATCATGACCAGACAACGCGTACTGGCACTGTCCATTGGACTGTTTGCCCTGTCAGCCGCTCCCCGGAATGGCACTGGCTGCCGGCAGTAACGAACCGATCCAGCCCATCGCCGCGGTCAAACCCGGCAAACCGGCCGTCGTCGAACTCGGCAAGAAACTCTACTTCGATCCGCGCCTGTCCAAATCCGGCTTCATCTCCTGCAATTCCTGCCACAACCTCTCGATGGGCGGCACCGACAACCTCAAGACCTCGATCGGCCACAACTGGCAACAGGGCCCGATCAATTCGCCGACCGTGCTGAACTCGGGCATGAACCTCGCGCAGTTCTGGGACGGCCGCGCAGCCGACCTCAAGGCGCAGGCGGGCGGCCCGATCGCGAATCCGGGCGAAATGGCCTCCAACCACGAACTTGCCGTTGAAGTCCTGCAATCCATCCCGGGTTACGTAAGGGAATTCAAAACGGCTTTCGGCTCCGACAAGATCGACATCGACAAGGTCACCGAGGCCATCGCCGCCTTCGAGAAGACGCTGGTCACGCCAGACTCGCGCTTCGACAAATGGCTCAAGGGCAATAAGAATGCCTTGAGCAAGGATGAGTTGGCCGGCTACAAGCTGTTCAAGGACAGCGGTTGCACCGCCTGCCATAACGGCCCCGCTGTCGGCGGCAACTCGTTCCAGAAGCTCGGCGTGGTCGAGCCGTACAAGACCGACAATCCCGCCGAGGACGCATCGCCGTCACCGGCAAGGATGCCGACCGCTTCTATTTCAAGGTGCCGACGCTGCGCAACGTGGAACTGACCTATCCGTACTTCCACGACGGCGGGGCTGCCACGCTGGGCGAAGCGGTGAACACCATGGGCCGCATCCAGCTCGGCAAGGACTTCACCGAGGAGGAGAACGGCCGGATCGTCGCCTTCCTGAAGACATTGACCGGCAAACAGCCCTCGTTCCAGATGCCGATCCTGCCACCATCCGTCGACGGCACGCCGCGTCCGCAACCTTTCGGCAAGTGAACGCAGTGACGTAAAAAACAACGGGGGCCGCGAGCCCCCGTTTTCACTGGTGCGGCAACGGGACTATCGCGGTCCGTCCACAGATTGCACCAGCACGTAAGGCCGCGCCACCACAGCCCAGACCATGGCATCCTCTTCGTACCATGCCTTCGCCTGCTCGTCCGTCACACGCGCGACCCCGCCGGCGTCCATCCATTGCGACACCTGTTGCGCATCGTCTTCCGACACCCGGAACGCCACCTCCACCAGATCCAGTTCGGGGCTGACGGCGATCACGACACCGCTGGCAAAATAGCGCTGCAACTCGCGCCATGCGATCTGCGCGGTCTCCATGTTCAACTTGGCGCGATAGATCTCGTCCCGTTCGGCCCGGCTCATTGGCGGCTCCCTTTCATTTCGTCGTCGGCCGCGCCGCGCGCATCGAGTTCCCGCCACATCGCCTGCGCCACGGCCGCCCACGACGATTCGTGTTTGGACAGCGTATCGAAATGCGCCATGTAACCCGGCCCGAAGGCGCGCGTGTTGGTCAGGTGCATCAGCATCGCCAGCCCGTACAGCTCGACCTTGGTGCGCGCCTGACGGTCGCCCCTGCAGGATGCATCCCGCAGCGCATCGATGTTCTGCAGCACATCGTGCGCGAACTTCCGCACACCCGGTTCGTCGCCGCAATTGATGCCGAGCGCCAGACATTTGCGCTCGATCGCCTGATCCATCTGGTGCCCGTTCATCAGCAGGGTATCGTTGCTCAACATCGCTATTTGCCCGATCCTTTCAGATAGTCGTCCTTCAGCCGCATGTAATGCTCGGCGGAATAGCGCAGATAGTCGAGTTCCTCTTCCGTCAGCTTGCGCACCGCTTTCGCGGGGCGCCCCATGTACAGCATGCCGCTCTCCAGCACCTTGCCCTGCGTCACCAGGCTGCCCGCGCCGACCACCACGCGGTCGTGGATCACCGCATCGTCGAGGATGATGGAGCCCATCCCGATCAGGCATTCGTTGCCGATGGTGCAGCCGTGCAAAACAACCGAATGGCCGATGGTCACATGGTCGCCGATGATCAGCGGCGAACCCTCCGGTTTGTCCACCGACTTGTGCGACACATGGCCGAGGCTCAGATCCTGCACGTTCGTGCCGCGCCCGATCACGATGCGATTCACGTCGCCGCGCAGCACCGCGTTGCACCACACCGAACTGTCGTCGCCGATGATCACGTCGCCGATGACCTGACAGGACGGATGCAGATAGACGCGGTCGCCGAGGGCGGGGGAGGTATTCAAGTAGTTGGATAGCGGCATCTTCATTGTCGTTCCCACTGAATTTATTGATACCTTTTTCCTTTATGCTCTATCCATCCCGCCACATGAGATCCACTAGGGTCATTATGCGTCCAGTGGATTACCCCACCTTTTTCGTTCCATTCATATTGTCCATAAAATCTGATTGAGTCCCCCTCGGCAAGGGAGTCAATTCTTTGTGCCAGGTCGATGTTGTGAGCAACCAAGAGCGTCTGGCCCGAGTTAAGGCGCACAATAAACCTTTGATGTCGGCTTCCATCGTTGTCGTCAGACAAAAGCGTTACAACCCTCCCGCTTCCTTCAATTTGGAGATTGCTTGTTCGGGATTCGTATGCTTTGAAGAACTCAGAATCGCTATCATTTACTTGAGCTGACTCTGTGTTCCTGCTTGTTTGTGATGTGGCGGAAAGTGAGCTCTCCTGCAATGTGTTTTCGGTGTTCCTCGCCTCTGCTGAGTCGCTGTTTCGTTCTGAGTAGCTGGCATACCCGTAGACCACCAACACAACCAATAGAATTGGCATCAGGCGACCCGCTACGCCTTGCTTATTGTATGACGGCTTTATTTTGCTTTGATTTTGGCGCGATATCTTGGTGCGAGCAGAAAAGGAAATATCTATCGCCCTCTTTTTGCCTGATTTGTCTATTTCTATTTCGAACGACACTGGTTCACCAAGCTTCGGACGCTGCCCGTCATTTGGAAAAGCAGAAATATGGGCGAATATTTCCCCCTTTCCATGATTTGGCGAGATAAATCCAAAGCCGCGATCATCATTCCACTTGGTAAGCTTGCCGTCGATTCTCATTGTCGTTACATACAGTAATTACAATATTCACTTGCGATGTAGCATCGCCTCAACAACTTCCACTTCATCGTCTCCCCCGCCCTCAGCGGCACCAGCTTGGAGCCGCCAAATTAGACTGCGTGCGGCATCTCCCATTCTTCCTTGCGCAGTGTGACCTAGTCGGTGTTTTGATTTCAATTGGGCTCCGCCCCCAGTATTTACTTTAATTTTACTGACTGAGCGCTTTGATCATGGCTGGAAGCAGGAATCCAATCAATAGCAACGCCATCGCCGGTCGCAGCAAGTTTACAGGTTTCATGTTTCTCTCCGTGATAGCGGTGATGGCATGATTTACCGCTGAGAAAGTAAAGAACATCAACATCGCAGTAACGATGGTCGCATCCGCATATCGCCCCCAATCCACGAGATATACAAGCAAGGCTGTCATGGCCGTGGCAGCATTGGCCAGACCCGATTGAATCTGATAAGCCCGATTGGGTGCATAGCCAATTTTCTCGGAGGCCACTTCTCCCAATATCAGAGATTCAAAGGCTACCGTGCCCGACATGAGCATAACGATGAATGGACCCATAATGTGAAATTGCGATATCGCATCATGGCCAAAATAGTAGGCAAAAAAGATAGTAAGCCCTATGCCGACAGGCCGAAGCCACTCCATTGCCATTGCCAGATTCTTCTTTGTCACTTTGCCTCGCCCCCCCCAATCTTAGTTATCCGCCGAACGAAGGTAAGGGGCTGCGCTTTAGCGCAGTCCCAGCACAGCGGAGCGAACCTGACCGAATATAAATGGACTTCCCGCATCGTAGAGCGGCTAAACCGCACGGCATCGAATGTGCCAAGATTGAATTTCCAGTCAATCTGAATAACGAAGGAGAAGTCCACATGAATGCGTGGTTATCAAATCAGCTATAAGCAATATTGCTGAAATTCGAAAAAACCACTTCATCTAACTCTCTCCGCCCCTAGTAATTGGCTTTGGTGAATGAAACTATCTGGCGGTCATCTGTTGAACTTCCACTTCATCGTCTCCCCCGCCCTCAGCGGCACAAGCTGATGCTCTCCAAATCCCACCGACGCAGGCACTTGCCACTCTTCCTTGCGCAACGTGACCTTATCGGTGTTGCGCGGCAGGCCGTAATAATCCGCCCCATAGAAACTGGCGAAGCCTTCCAGCTTGTCCAGTGCGCCCGCATTCTCGAACGCTTCGGCATACAGCTCGATGGCGGAATGCGCGCTGTAGCAACCGGCGCAGCCGCAGGCGTTCTCTTTGGTGTGCTGCGCGTGCGGGGCGCTGTCGGTGCCGAGGAAGAATTTCCTGTTGCCGCTGGTGGCGGCTTTGACCAGTGCAGCTCGGTGCGTCTCACGTTTCAATATCGGCAGGCAGTAGTAGTGCGGACGGATGCCGCCGACCAGCATGGCGTTGCGGTTGTAGAGCAGGTGTTGCGGGGTGAGCGTGGCGGCGATGGTGTCGGGTGCGCTCGTCACGAACTGCGCGGCATCTTGGGTGGTGATGTGTTCGAACACCACGCGCAGCTCGGGCAGGTCTTTCAGCAAGGGCTGCATTACGCGCTCGATGAACACGGCTTCGCGGTCGAAGATGTCGATGTCGGGGCTGGTGACTTCGCCGTGCACCAGCAGCGGCATGCCGCAGGCTTGCATGGCTTCCAGCGCGGCATAAGTCTTGCGGATGTCGGTCACGCCCGCATCGGAGTTGGTGGTCGCTCCGGCGGGATACAGCTT
The DNA here is from genome assembly GCA_016716325.1 of Nitrosomonadales bacterium. Lineage (NCBI taxonomy): Bacteria > Pseudomonadati > Pseudomonadota > Betaproteobacteria > Nitrosomonadales > Nitrosomonadales bacterium. The sequence continues at coordinate 1,644,331 of JADJWO010000001.1, read as the reverse complement.
CACCGCATGCACCACGCCGCTGGCTTTGGCCTTGTTGATCTCTTCCGCACTGGTGATGTCGGTGAGGTACAGCGTCATCAGCGGCTCGAACCTCATCCCAGCGGGCAGCGCTTTGAGGATGCGCTCGCGGTAGGCGATGGCCTGTTCGGTGGTGGTGACGGGCGGACGCAGGTTGGGCATGACGATGGCGCGGGCGAACTGGCGTGCAGTGTCCGGCAGGACGGAGGACATCAGCGCGTCATCGCGCAGGTGCAGGTGCCAGTCGTCGGGGCGGGTGAGGGTGAGTTGCTGCATGGCATTATCCCGTCTGGATGGATGGGGAGATTGTAAATCAAAGACGTATGGGCTGCCTTTACCGCAGGACGCCTTTAATCAGCGCTTGAGGTTGCGGTAAAAATTCTCGTGCGTACCTACCAACAGCAACACACGGGTCGCAGGGTCGTATTCGTAAGCCAATAAGAACAGTTGATTCACGCAATCGAACTTGTAGACGTAAACGCCAGACAAGTCACCTTTCTTGGCTTCGCCGATGCCGGGATCGCGAACGATATCGACTACAGCTTGGTCAACTGCGTCTTTCTGGTTGTTGTGTAATTTTTTGTAGGCTCGCAGAAATGCGTTGGCCTGCAAAACCCGAATATCAGCCACGGAACTGACCCGGCACAAAATCGGTAAGTTGCTTGCGATCTTCCGCCTTGGCCACCAGCAATTCGCGGACGAACTCTATCGGCAGGTCGGGATTGTCCAGCGCAGCTTTGCCAACCTTTGCCCAGAATTCGAGTTGTCCCGCAATCGTACGGCACTCGCCTTTTGATGCAGCCTTCGCTTGTTCGTACAACTCACCTTCAATACGGACTGGCATGCTCATGATCTTCTCCATTTGCTACATTTGTAGTAAACAGTAGCAAATTGCAGCAAGGAAGGCAATCCGGTCCTGCGCCCGGCTATTTCGCCTTCCGTCCCGGATAACCGAGCCCGCTCAACGAGAAATCGGCGATGTGTTTCGCGATCGCTTCGATCTCCCCGTGGTCGTAGCGCAACTCCGGGTGCAGGCGTTGCAGCACCGGATGCGAATGGTGATAGAACGAGCATTGTCCGAGGATGCTGTGCACGCAGCGGTTCACTGCCGTTTCGCCCACCGTGCCGCCGACGATCTCGCGCACCAGCCGGACCAGATGATCGTGCAGCGGCGCGATGGCCTCGCGCACGATCTTGTCCAGCCCCGGCGTGGGATCGGCCAGTTCGCGTGCCATGATGCGGCATTGCGACGAGGCGCTGCCCTCGTCCAGCATCATGTGCATGAAGTCGCGGATGAACAGGCGCAGGCGCGCCTCGGGGCAGGCGTCGGCCTGTGCGTTGGTCTCCTGCAACAGGCGCAGCGATTCGAAGTGCAGCGCCTCGGCCAGCAGGCCGTCCTTGCTACCGAAGTGATAGCTCACTGCCGCGACGTTGGCCCCGGCGCGGCGGCAGATCTCGCGCACCGTCGCCCCCTGGAAGCCGCATTCGGAGAAGGCTTCGCGCGCCGCCGCCAGCAGCCGTTCGCGGGTCTGCTCGGCCGGCGCATCACATTTCATTTTCCGGGCTCCGGTTCCGCGCCCTGACCCGCCAGCGCCTTGTAGAGTTGCGCGGCGTTGGACAGCGCGATGCGCCGCACCTGCACTTCGCCCTGCTGCGCGGCGAACGCTTCGCGCTGCGCGTCCAGCAGTTCGAGATGGTTGGCGATGCCCGCCTGGTAGCGCGCCTCGACCAGCTTGAGTCGCTGTGCCTGCGCCCGCGCGTTGGCTTGCTGCGCGTCGAGCTGCACGGCGAGTTTCTCGCGCGCGTCGAGCAGATCGGCCACTTCGCGGAACGCCTGCTGGATGGCCTTTTCGTATTCGGCGACGGCGATCACCTTGCGTGCCTCGGCAACGTCAAGACTTGACGAGTGGCGTCCGGCATCGAACAGCGGTTGCGCCAGCGCGGGCTGGAAGCTCCATGCGCCGCTGCCCGCATCGAACAGGCCCGCCAGTGTGCGGCTGGCGGTGCCGACGCTGCCGGTCAGCGTGATGCGCGGCAGGAACGCCGCGCGTGCCGCGCCGATGTTGGCGTTCGCCGCGACGAGATTTTGTTCGGCCGCCAGCACGTCGGGACGCTGCAACAGCACTTCGGCGGGCAGGTCCGCGATCAGGTCCGGCGTGATGTCCTGTCCGGCAAGGGCGCGGCCGGCCGGCAGGTCCTTCATCTGTGCGACCGGCTGGCCGACCAGCACGTCGAGCAGGTTCGCGGCGGCGGCCTGCTGCCGTTCCAGGCTGGCCTGTTCGGCCAGCGCGGCCTGATATGCGCCTTCCGCCTGCAGGTATTCGAGGTCACCCGCCACACCGAGGTCGCGGCGGCGCGAGGTCAGTTCGCGGTATTCGGCGCGCGTCCTTGCGGTGGCAGCGGCCAGTTGCGCGCGCTCGCCCAGTTCCAGCAACGACAGGTAGGCGTTCGCCACCTCCGCGACCAGTGACAGGCGGAACGCGCGCTGCGCGGCTTCGGTGGCAAGGTAGTTCGCCCTGGCCGCCGCGCTCAGGCTGGCGACGCGCCCCCAGAAATCCAGCTCGAACGACAACAGGCCGAGGTTCACGTCATAGCGTTGCGACTTGAAGGTGCGCCCGGTGAACGAGGTACTGGCCGGCGATGCCGACGCGGTGCGCGACGCATTCACGCTGACGTTGGGCAGGCGGTCGGCCTGCTGGATGCCGTATTGGCCGCGCGCCTCGGCGATGCGCGCCGTGGCGATGCGCAGGTCGCGGTTGTTCTCCAGCGCGGCGGCGATCAGCGTCTGCAAACGCGGGTCCGGGTAGTAGTGCGCGATGTCGGTGTCCGCCACCCGGCGCGCGCCGTCCGCCTTGGCGGAACCGGGCCATGCGGCGGCGACCGGCGCCTCGGGCCGCTGGTAGGTCGGCGTCAGCGAGCAAGCGCTTAACATTGTGAGCGATAAAATGACGAGTATCGGAAAATACCCGTCATTCCCGCGAAAGCGGGAATCCAGATAATTAAAGAATTTACGCGTAGCGGATAAAGCCTTGATTTTGTCCGCTACGCGGGACATTTTTTCGCTGGATTCCCGCTTTCGCGGGAATGACGGAGCTAATGGATTAGCTGGATTCATGGCGCGCCTCCTTCTGTTCGGCATGTGCGCGCGCATGACCGGGGAAGAAGCGGCGCACCACAACGAAGAACACCGGCACCAGGAACACCGCCAGCACGGTGGCGGCGAACATGCCGCCCATCACGCCGGTGCCGATGGCATGACGGCTCTGCGCGCCCGCGCCGGTGGAGATCGCCAGCGGCGTCACGCCGGCGATGAACGCGATGGAGGTCATCAGGATCGGGCGGAAGCGCAACCGGCACGCTTCCAGCGTGGCGTCGATCAGGCTCATGCCTTCGTCCTGCAGCTTGCGCGCGAATTCGATGATCAGGATGGCGTTCTTGGACGACAGGCCGATGATGGCGATCAGGCCGACCTTGAAATACACGTCGTTGGGCAGGTCGCGCAGGGTGACCGCGAGTACCGAACCGAACACGCCCAGCGGCACCACCAGCATCACCGCGAACGGGATCGACCAGCTCTCATACAGCGCCGCCAGACACAGGAACACCACGATCAGCGACACGGCGAACAGCAGCGGCGCCTGCGCGCCTGATTGCGTCTCCTCGCGCGCGGTGCCCGACCATTCGAAGCCGAATCCCGGCGGCAGCTTCGCGGCGATCTCCTGCATCGCCTGCATCGCCTCGCCGGAACTGCGGCCGGGCGCGGGGCCGCCGGCGATCTTCATCGCGGGCAGACCGTTGTAGCGGTCCAGCTTGGGCGAACCGGAGATCCATTCCGCAGTGGCCAGCTCGGACAGCGGCACCATGCCGCCCCGATTGTTGCGCACCGATACCTTGAGGATGTCGTCCGGCGTGCGGCGGGTGTCCGCCTCGGCCTGCATCTGCACGCGCAGCACGCGCCCCTGACGCACGAAGTCGTTGAGATACACCGTGCCGAGCAGCGATTGCAGCGTCTCGTTCAGGTCGGTGATGGACACGCCCAGCGATTCGGCCTTGAGGCGGTCGATGTCGAGGAACAGTTGCGGCCCGGCCTCCTGCCCTTCCGGACGCACGCCGGCCAGCACCGGGTTCTGCATCGCCATGCCGAGCGCCATGTTGCGCGCCTCCAGCAACTTGTCGCGGCCCATCCCGCCGCGGTCCTGCAACCGGAAATCGAAGCCGCCCGCCGCTGCCAGCTCGGGGATGGGCGGCGGGTTGATGGAGAAGATCATCGCCTGCTTGATGCCGAACAGCATCATGTTGGCCTTGCGCGTCAACGCGTCGGCGCCGCTCTCCGCGCCGGGGCGCACGTCCCAGTTCTTCAGGCGCACGAAGGCGATCGCCGCGTTCTGGCCGCGCCCGAAGAAGGAGAATCCCGCCACGCCGATCACGTGTTCGACCTCTTTCTGCCCGAGGAAATACTGCTCGACTTGGGTCAGCACTTCCAGCGTGCGTTCGCGCGTCGCCCCCGACGGCAACTGGATGACGCTGATGAAATAGCCCTGATCCTCGGACGGCAGGAAGCTGCCCGGTAACTTGCTGAACAGCCCGCCCGCCGCCAGCAGGATCGCCGCGTACACCAGCAGGTAGCGCCCGGTGCGCGTGACGATCCGGCTGACCGTGCCGGTATAGCTGCGCGTCAAGCGCTGGAAGAATTCGCCGAACCTGCCGGGCGGCTCGGCTTTCTTGTGCCTGAGCATGCTGGCGCACAGCGCGGGGGTGAGCGTCAGCGCCATCAGCGCAGAGAAGCCCATGGTCAGCACCAGCGTGACCGCGAACTGGCGGTAGATCGCGCCGGTCGAGCCGGGGAAGAACGCCATCGGGACGAACACTGCCGACAGCACCAGCGTGATCGCGATGATCGCGCCGACGATCTGGTCCATGGCCTTGCGGGTCGCGTCGCGCGCCGACAACCCCTCGGTGGTCATGATGCGCTCGACGTTCTCCACCACCACGATGGCGTCGTCCACCACGATGCCGATGGCCAGCACCATCGCGAACAGCGTCAGCACGTTGATCGAATAGCCCAGCAGGTACAGGCCGACCAGTGCGCCGGTCAGCGCGATCGGGATGACGATGGTGGGGATCAGCGTCGCGCGCAGGTTGCCGAGGAACAGGTACATCACCAGGAACACCAGGAATAGCGCCTCGGCAAGACTCTTCTGCACTTCCTTGATGGAGATGTCGATGAACTGCGAGGTTTCGTACGGCACCACCCAGTCGATGCCCTGCGGGAAGAACTTCGCCAGTTCCGCCATGCGCGCTTTCACCGCTGCCACCGTTTCCAGCGCATTGGCGTCGGGCGTCAGGCGGATCGCGATGGCGGCGGTCGGCTGGCCGTCGATGCGCGCGGCGGTCGAATAGTCCTGCGCGCCCAGCTCGACGCGCGCGATGTCCTTCACGCGCAGCGCCGATCCGTCCGGATTGGTGCGCACCACGATGTTGCCGAACTCTTCTGTCGTGGACAGCCGGCTGCGCGTGACGATCACCGCATTGAGCTCCTGCCCGGATGAGGAAGGCAACTGGCCCAGTTCACCGACCGCGAGCTCGGAGTTCTGCGCGCGTACCGCTTTCGACACGTCAGCAGGCGAGATGCCGTAGGCTTGCAGCTTCTCCGGCTTGAGCCAGATGCGCATCGAGTATTCGGTGCCGAACAGCAGCGCCTCGCCCACGCCGGAAATGCGGCGGACGCTGTCCAGCACGCTGGCGCTGGCGTAGCTGCCCAGCGCAACGTTGTCGAGGCTCTTGTCCGGCGACACCAGCGCCACGATCATCACGTAGTTGCGCGCCGACTTCGTCACGGTGACGCCCATCCTGCGCACTTCTTCCGGCAGGCGGATCTCGGCACGCTTGGTACGGTTCTGCGCTTCCACCGAGGCCAGATCGAGATCGGTGCCGGGCTGGAAGGTCAGCGTGATGCTGCCCCGGCCCAGTTCCGCCGACGATTCCATGTACAGCAGGTTCTCGATGCCGTTCATCTCCTGCTCGAGCAGCGCGACGACGGTCTCCTCGATGACCTGTGCCGACGCGCCCGGGTAGGTGACCGTGACCGCCAGTGCCGGCGGCGCGACGGACGGATACTGTGCGACCGGCAGGCCGCGCAACGCCAGCATGCCGCCGAGCAGGATGATCAGCGCGATGACCCAGGCGAACACCGGGCGGTCGATGAAGAATTTGGAGAACATGGCGCGTCCCTACTTGCCGGAAGACAGCTTGTCTTCCATCTTCAGGCCGTTGTTCCCGACCCACGGTACCGGCTTCACCGGCGAACCCGGTCGCGCCTTCTGCAGGCCGTTCACGACGACCTGCTCCCCGCCCTTCAGTCCGGAAGCAATGAGGAAATCCCCGCCTGCCATGCCACCGGTCTTGACCGGCACGGGCACGGCCTTGCTTTCAGGGCCGACCATCATCACGAACTGCCCCTCTGGCCCCGACTGAACCGCGCGTTGCGGGATGCGGATGGCATTCTGCGCCACCGCTTCGGGGAAGCGGATGCGCACAAACATGCCGGGCAGCAGTTCGCGTTTCGGATTCGGGAATTGGGCGCGCAACGATACCGAGCCGGTGGCCGGATCGACCGCCATGTCGGCAAAGAATATCCTGCCGTCCTGCGGGTACACGCTGCCGTCTTCCAGCAGCAGTTCCACTTTTGCGGATTCGGCGCGCTTGAGCCGGCCGTCGGAGATCGAGCGGCGCAGCCGCAACAGGTCGTTGCCCGGCTGGGTGAAGTTGATGTACACCGGATCGAGTTGCTCGACAGTCGCCAGCAGGGTGGCTTCGCCCCTGCCGACCAGCGCGCCCTCGGTCACCATCGCGCGCCCGACGTAACCGGAGATAGGCGCGGGCACGGAAGCGTTCTGCAGGTCTTCCTCGGCGCGGACCAGCGCCGCTTCGGCCTGCCTGGCCTTCGCGACCGCGAGATCGAATTCCTGTTGGCTGACCGCCTTGACCTCCAGCAACGGACGGTAACGCTCGACGGTCTGGCTCGCGATGTCCAGGTCGGCCCTCGCCGCTGTTGCAGTCGCGCGGTAGGTGCGCGCATCGATCTGGAACAACGACGCACCCGCCTTCACATCGCTGCCTTCCCGGAACAGTCGTTTCTCGACCACGCCCTCGACGCGCGCCCTCACCTGCGCGGTGCGGTAGGCCTGCACCCGTCCGGGCAAGTCCTGTGTCAGCGTCGCGTCGCCCGGCGCGACCGTGACGACATCGACCTCGGGGGGCGGCGGCATGCCGCCGCCCGGCGCGCCTGCCGGGGCGCCCTTGCCGTCGCCTCCGCAGGCGGATAGCAACAGTGGGAGCAGCAATACGGGAAGGGCATAAGGCAGGCGATCGGAAAACATCGGGATTCCCTCTGTAAAGATGATTGGCCGTAACGTGTGTCGAGCGTATCAAACGCCTGTTTGAAACACAACCACCGGGCGGGCGTGGCTATTCCGTCGCCTTGCGTTCCAGCGCGTGGCGGTACAGTTCGTTCTTGTTGCCGCCGGTGATCTTCACCGCAAGCTGCACCGCCTGCTTGAGCGGCAGCTCGTCGAGCAACAGCGTCAGGATGCGTTCGGTTTCGGCATCCACGCCACCCTCTTTCTGCGTCGCGGCGCCCGACACCAGCAGCACGAATTCGCCGCGCCGGTTGTTCGGATCGCTGTTCAGCCAGTCCGGCGCCCCGCCCAGTTTGCAACGGTGGATGTCTTCGAACAGTTTGGTGACCTCGCGCGCAAATACGATCTCGCGTTCCGCACCGAACGCCGCGAGCAAGTCCTCCACGCATTCGAGGATGCGGTGCGGCGCCTCGTAGAACACCAGCGTATAAGGACTGTCGACGAGCGGCTCCAGCGCGTTGCGGCGCGCCGCCGGCTTGTTCGGTAGGAATCCGTAGAACAGGAAATGCGGGTTGTCCAGCCCGGAAGCCGACAGCGCCGCGATCGCCGCGCTTGCGCCGGGAACCGGAATGACGCGCAGACCCGCGGCACGCACCGCTTCCACCAGCAGCGCGCCGGGATCGCTGACCGCAGGCGTGCCGGCATCGCTGACGAAGACGACGCTCTGTCCTTCACGCAATGCCGCAACGATCTTTTCCGCCGCGCCGCGCTCGTTGTGCTGATGTACCGCGACCAGCCGGTTCGCGCGGATTCCGTGGTGTGACAACAGGTGTGAGGTGTTGCGGGTGTCCTCCGCAGCCACCACGTCGGCCCCGCCCAGCACGTCCAGCGCGCGCAGCGTGATGTCGCCAAGGTTTCCAATCGGGGTGGCGACTACATATAATGCGGCCTCCAACTTTTGCGGATGTGAATGATGCAACGTGCACTCCTTTTGTTTTCCAGCTTGTTCGCACTATACGCTTGCACCGGTACCGTACCGCACAAAGCGGAGGTTGAAAAGCGCCCCTCCGCCGTGGTCGAACGGCCTGTTGCCAAGGCAACCGTTCCCGAACAGATCGCCGCCCCGGAAGCCAGGGTGGAACGGGTGCCGGCCGTACTGCCCGACGGCACCCCCGCACCGCACATCGCGCTGCTGCTGCCGTTGAAATCGCCGATATTCGGCACCGCAGCCGATGCAGTGCAGCAGGGCTTCATGGCGGCGGCCAGCCAGCCAGGCTCGGTTTTGCCGATACGCGTCTACAGTGACTTCGACGAGAACGTCAGCGTGATCGCCGCCTATCGACAGGCCGTCGCCAATGGCGCCCACGCCGTGGTCGGCCCGCTGACACGCAACGGCGTCGGTGCGCTGGCGGCGGAAAAGCGTATCCCCGTGCCGACCCTGAGCCTGAACATCGTGGACGCACGCCCCACCCAGAACCTGTATTTCTTCGGTATGGCGGTGGAAAACGAGGCCCGGCAAGCCGCCCGGCTGGCCCGCGAGGCGGGCCTGCACAAGTCCATCGTCATCACCACGCATACGCAACTGGCGCGGCGCCTGCAACTCGCCTTCGAGGAAGAATGGGATCGTTCGGGCGGCACGATATCGCGCGAGATCGAATTCAATAACGATCCCGCCGTGTTCGCGGACATCGCCGAAATGCCGGATACGCTGATCTTCCTCGCGACCGATGCGCCCGTTGCGCGCCTGATCCGCCCTTACCTGCCGAACAAATTGCCGATCTACGCCACCTCGCAGATCTTCGTCGGCAACGACAACACGCTGGTCAATTACGATCTGGACGGCATCCACTTCGTCGACATGCCGTGGCTGTTGCAGGCCGATCTCCCGGAAGTGATGATGTATCCGCGCGCCAACCCGCCGCTTCCTGTGGATCACGAACGACTCTACGCGCTGGGGATAGACGCCTTCCGGCTGATCGAATCGCTGCTCGCCGGCAATACGCGGTCGCTGATGCTGGACGGGGTCAGCGGGACCGTGCTGCTCGACGGGCATACCTTCCAGCGCATCTCCCTCCCGGCGGTATTCGGACAAGGGCGCGCGCAACTGCCCGGCACTTCGTCCGGTTCCGTCCTGCCGATGTTTCCCGGCATGATGCCTCCCCCGTCCGGACCTGAGGCAATCCCGGCCGAACCGGGCGCTACCCCGCCGCAATGAACCATGACGGCGCGCAAGCCGAACAATGGGCTGCAGGGCATTTGCAGCAGCAGGGCCTGGAGCCCGTGGCACGGAATTATCGGGGCCGCTTCGGAGAGATCGACCTGATCATGCGCGACGGCGCGACGCTGGTGTTCGTCGAGGTGCGGTTGCGCAGCAATCCCGGTTTCGGCGGGGCCGCCTCCAGCATCGATGCGCGCAAGCAGCAGCGCATCATCCGCACCGCACAGCAATATCTGGCCGGCCTCGCGCACCTGCCGCCGTGCCGTTTCGATGCGGTGCTGATGGACGATGCCTGCGGCAGGAATGCGCAATGGCTGAAGAACGCGTTCGAGGCATGAAGACCCCTGCGCAACCGTCGCGCCCGGTGACGGGTTACCGGAATACGGTTCGACGTCCCCATATATATGCACATGTACTGCGGTTCATCGCCGCTTTCCTCCTTGCCTGTCCGTCACCCGGAGGTCTTGGGCATGAATTTGCAGGTTATTCAGGTTAATATCCGTTCTCAATAAAACAGCAACAATCAACATGGACATCAACAAACGCATCATCAAGCACTTCAAGGACAGCGCCGACCTCAAGCTGAAGGTGAAGGACGCGCTGGCGCAACCCATCGCCGACGGTGCACAGGTCCTTTTCGATTGCGTCGCCAACGACGGCAAGATCCTGTGTTGCGGCAACGGCGGCTCGGCTGCCGATGCGCAGCACTTCGCGGCCGAATTGCTGAACCGTTTCGAGAAGGAACGCCCCGGCCTGGCCGCCATCGCGCTGACCACCGACAGTTCGGTACTGACATCGATCAGCAACGATTACGATTTCAACCAGGTCTTTTCCAAACAGGTGCGCGCGCTCGGCTTGCCCGGCGACAGCCTGCTGGCAATCTCCACCAGCGGGAATTCGCCCAACGTGACGGCCGCGATCCGCGCCGCGCACGATCGCAGCATGCGCGTGATCGCGCTGACCGGGCGTGACGGCGGCGAGATGGCCACCGCGCTTAATCCGGACGACGTGCTGATCTGCGTGGACGGAAAAAATACCGCGCGCATCCAGGAAGTCCACCTGCTTACCCTGCATTGCCTGTGCGATGTGATCGATTACTTGTTGTTAGGAGAATAACCATGCGTACGAAATTTTCACTGTTGTTGCTGGTCATGCTGTCCACCACGCTGCAAGGCTGTTTCCCGGTGATCGCCGCAGGCGTCGGCGCCGGCGTGATGATGGCGACCGACCGCCGCACCAGCGGAGCGTATGTCGAGGACGAGGCGATCGAGACCAAGGCGTTCGACCGGATTGGCAAGCAATACAAGGGGTCGCTCGTGCATGCCAATGTCACCAGTTTCAACCGCAACGTGCTGATCACCGGCGAGGTGCCCGATGCGGAAACCAGGACTGCGATCGGCAGAATCGTCGCCGGCATCGACAACGTGCGCAACATCAGCAACGAACTGGTCGTCTCCGGCCCCAGTTCCCTGACCTCGCGCAGCAGCGACAGCCTGATCACCTCGGACGTGAAACTGCGCTTCGTGCATGACAAGCGTTTCAATGCGGACCACGTCAAGGTCGTCACCGAGAACGGCACCGTGTTCCTGATGGGCATCGTCAAGCGCGCCGAGGCGGATATCGCCACCGAAATAACCAGCACCACCGGCGGCGTGCAGCGCGTGGTGCGGCTGTTCGAATACCTCGATTGATGCTTCAGGCACCTGCCCACGAGCGCAAGATCTGCGCGGCGGGCGACGCCGCTGCGCGTGCCGCGGCGCTGCCGCGTCCGCTGGTGTTCACCAACGGTTGCTTCGACATGCTGCACCGCGGCCATGTCACCTATCTGGCGCAGGCCCGCGCGCTCGGCGCCTCGCTGATCGTCGGCGTCAACAGCGACGCCTCGGTGAGGCTGTTGGGCAAGGGCGGCGACCGCCCCGTCAACCCGCAGGACGACCGCATGGCAGTGCTCGCCGCGCTGGAATCAGTCAGCCTGGTGATCCCTTTCGACGAGGCCACACCGCTGAACCTCATCCTCGCCTGCCATCCGGATGTGCTGGTAAAAGGCGGCGACTGGCCGCCGGAGAGCATCGTCGGCGGCAGCGAAGTACAGGGCTGGGGAGGGGCGGTGCACAGCATCCCGTTCCTGCACGACCGTTCCACCACCGCTCTGTTGAAGAAGATACGCTCATTATGAACAATAATCTTTTGCCTACCGAAATCATCCTGCACCAGCAGTCGAAAGCGCTGGAGATCGCTTTCGATGATGGCGCGCGCCATACGCTGCCCGCCGAATTCCTGCGCGTCTATTCGCCATCGGCCGAGGTGCGCGGACACGGCGAGGGCCAGGAAGTGCTGCAGGTCGGCAAGCGCGATGTCGGTATCGTCGCAGTCGAACCGGCCGGTCAGTACGCGCTCAAGATCATCTTCGACGATGGGCACGACAGTGGACTGTACACCTGGGACTACCTGCACGGACTGGGACAGAACGAAGAGATCCTCTGGCACAATTACCTGCACCGTCTGGAAGAAGCGGGCGCAAGCCGGGACAAATAATCTGGGAGCACGGACATGAGCAAGACCACCCATTTCGGTTTCGAGACCGTCGCCGAGGAAGAGAAGGCCAAAAAGGTCGCCGGCGTGTTCACCTCCGTCGCCGGCAAGTACGACGTGATGAACGACCTGATGTCGGTCGGGCTGCACCGCATCTGGAAGCGCTTCGCGGTCGGCCTGGCCAATGTGCACAGCGGCCAGCGCGTGCTGGACGTGGCGGGCGGATCGGCGGACCTGTCGCGGCTGTTCCTCAAGGCGGTCGGCGAGACCGGCCAGGTCGTGCTCACCGACATCAACAACGCGATGCTGCGCGTCGGGCGCGACCGCTTGCTCGATGAAGGCATCGCCACGCCGGCCGCGCAATGCGATGCCGAGCACCTGCCGTTCCCCGATAATTATTTCGACTGCGTCAGCATCGCCTTCGGTCTGCGCAACGTCACCCACAAGGATGCCGCGTTGCGCGAGATGCACCGGGTGATCAAGCCGGGCGGACGTGTGATCGTGCTGGAATTCTCCAGGGTCGCCAAACCGCTGGAGAAGATGTACGACCTGTATTCCTTCAAGCTGCTGCCGAAGATGGGCGAGCTCATCGCCAACGACGCCGACAGCTATCGCTACCTCGCCGAATCCATCCGCATGCATCCGGGACAGGAAGAACTGAAGCAGATGATGGTCGATGCCGGACTGGAGCGCGTCGAGTATTTCAATATGACCGGCGGGGTGGTGGCGGTGCACCGCGGTTACAAATTCTGATCCGCCACCCAAAGAAGGAAGGCCGGTTGTGAGCAATCTACCAAAATGCCCCAAATGCGGTTCCGAATTCACCTATGAGGACGGCGACAACTATGTCTGCCCCGAGTGCGCGCACGAGTGGCCCAAGGCTGTAGCCGAGGCGGCCGAAGAAGTGAAGGTGTTCAAGGATGCGTTCGGTACGGTTCTGAATGACGGTGACACCATCACCGTGATCAAAGACCTGAAGATCAAGGGTTCGTCTTCGGTGGTGAAGGTCGGCACCAAGGTGAAGAACATCCGTCTGGTGGATGGCGACCACGACATCGATTGCAAGATCGACGGCATCGGCGCGATGCAGTTGAAGACCGAATTTGTGAAGAAGGTTTAACGGAGAAGAACGATGAGTGGCTGGGGCTGTCCGCACGAGGACGATGGCAAATGCCAGAAGGTGTTGAACAAGCCGTGCGACATCGGCATGAAGGGATGCGTGCTGGCAGGACGCTTCCGCTTTGCCGACGACAGCAAGAACCGCCCGAAGAAGGCTCCGCATGGCCCCTCCGGAACGCCCGCGTCGGGTGATGACGACAAGAGATAGTCTTCCCGAACTGATCTACCACGACGGCTCGCTGCTGGTCGCAAACAAGCCCGCCGGGTTGCTCGCCGTGCCCGGACGCGGCGCGGACAAGCAGGATTGCCTTGTTGTGCGACTCCAACAATATTTTCCGGACGCGCTGGTGGTGCACCGCCTGGACATGGCGACTTCCGGCCTGATGGTGTTCGCGCGCGGGGCAGAAATGCAGCGCAGGCTTTCGCGGATGTTCCATGACCGCGATGTGCAAAAGCGCTATGTTGCAGTGGTGGCTGGCAAGCTGGAAAACGCAGCAGGCGAGATCGATTTGCCCATTGCCGCCGACTGGCCGAATCGTCCGCTGCAAAAAATCGATGTCGTAGCAGGCAAGCCCTCGCTCACCCGCTATCGCCTGCTGGCATACGATGCGCAAAACGGTTCGAGCCGCGTCGAACTGGAGCCGTTCACCGGCCGCAGCCACCAGTTGCGTGTCCACATGGCCGTCATCGGCCATCCGATCCTGGGGGATGCGCTGTACGGGAATGCCGCCAGCGCGCCGCGCCTGTTGCTGCACGCCAGCGCGCTGGGCTTCCCCCATCCGCTCGGTGATACTCCGCTTTCCTTTGTGTGTGAGCCGCCGTTTTGAGCTGCGGCAAGTCCTGTGCGCCATTGGCCGATGCTATACTTCCGTTCGCATTGTTTTAACCACCCCCGAGGATACGCATGAAGCGCTTTTTGTTATTTTTCACCATTGTTCTGACCAGCCTTTCCCTGTTTGCAGCGAACGCCGAGGCCAAACGCCTTGGCGGGGGTGGCAGTTTCGGCAAGCAACGCTCGATGGCTCCGCAACAGGCACAGAAAGCACCTGCTGCCGCCCCCGCTCCCGCACAGGGCGCGACCCCGGCAAAGCCGGGCAACAAATGGCTCGGTCCTTTGGCTGGCTTGGCGATCGGCGCAGGACTGGGTGCGCTGTTCGCCAGCATGGGTCTGGGTGAGGGCATGGGCACGATCCTGATGATCATCCTCGCCGGGGTCGCGGTGATGTTCCTGGTCTCGATGTTCCGCAAGAAGCAGCAGCCCGCGATGCAATACGCCGGAGCGGGTGCGCCCTATGGCGGCACACAGCAACCAGCAGCACAACCGCTGAGCGGCGGCGCAACGAATCCGGTTTCCGCAAGCAACGCCAGCATCCCCGCCGATTTCCCGGTAGAAAGTTTTTTGCGCAGTGCCAAGACTTCGTTCATCCGCCTGCAGGCCGCGAACGACCGCAAGGACTTGAATGACATCCGCGAATACACCACGCCGGAGATGTTCGCCGAGATCTCGATGCAGATGCAGGAGCGCGACGGCAGCGCGCAAAAGACCGATGTGCTGTCCATCAATGGCGAGTTGCTGGAAGTGGCCAACGAAGGCGGCCTCGCTATCGCCAGTGTGCGTTTCACCGGTCAGTTGTCCGAGAACAACGGCGCGCCGGAAAGCGTCGACGAGATATGGCATGTGCAGAAGAGCTTGGCCGACGAGAAGTCAGGGTGGCTGCTCGCCGGCATCCAGCAGACCACGCTGCACTGAATGCCATGTTCGCCCAACCGTCTGCCGCTGCGCTGAACCACCTGCTCAAGCAAAACAGCTGGGCGATGGCGCGGCTCATCCGTTTCGCCGGAAAGACGGCGCGCTTCGATATCGCGCCGCTCTCTTTCGCCTTTACCATTCTGCAGGATGGCACGTTGCGCAGCGCGGACGCTTCCGCCAGCGCCGACGCGGCATGCGTGATCGCGCCTTCGCTGTTGCCGAGACTGGCGCTGCATGACGAAAAAGCGCACAGCGAGATCATCAGCGAAGGCGATGGCGCACTGCTCACGGAGATATTCTTCCTGTCGCGCAACCTGCGCTGGGACGCGGCGGAAGATCTGAGCCGCATCACCGGGGACATCGCGGCGGAGCGCATCGTGCAGACCGCTCATGAAGCACAGCGGCAGTTGCGCGATGCGGCCTCGAGCCTGTCGCATGCCGCAAAGGAATACTGGACGGAGGAACAGCCGCTGCTGGCCAAGCCGCAGCAGGTTGCCGCATTCATGCAGCAGGTGGACACGCTGCGCGATGATGTGGCGCGTCTGGAGTTGCGCGTCAGCCGTTTGTTTGCCGCGCGGGAACCCTGACATGTTGCGTCTGCTGCGGCTGTTGAAAATCATCTTTGTGGTATTGCGCTTCGGGCTGGACGAATTCATGCTCGCGCACAGCCGTGTGCGCTGGATGCGCACACCGCTGAACATCCTGCTGTTCATGCGCGACACCTCTGCCCCGCGCGCAATCAGGCTGCGCCACGCACTGGAAAACCTCGGTCCGATCTTCGTCAAATTCGGCCAGATGCTGTCCACGCGCCGCGACCTGATGCCTGTCGATATCGCCGACGAACTCGCCAGACTGCAGGATCAGGTGCCGCCCTTCCCTTCCGCCCAGGCCATTGCGCTGCTGGAAGCCAATTACCGCAAGCCGTTGCGCGAGGTGTTCCAGAGTTTCGATGAAACGCCCATCGCCAGCGCCTCGGTCGCACAGGTGCATTTCGCCGTATTGCCTGACGGACGCAAGGTCGCCGTGAAGATATTGCGCCCAGGTATCACCGACATCATCGCGCACGATGTCTCCTTGTTGAAAGCCGCCGCCGACCTGATCGAACAGGTGTGGGCGGACGGGCGCCGCCTCAGGCCACGCGAGGTTGTCGAGGAATTCGAGAAGCATCTGGCGAACGAACTCGACCTGATGCGCGAGGCCGCCAACGGCAGCCAGCTCAAACGCTCGTTCGCCAGCTCGGACCTGTTGCTCGTCCCGGAGATGTACTGGGATTTCTGCTCCAGCGAGGTGATGGTGATGGAACGCATGAGCGGCATCCCGGTCAGCCAGGTTGGCGCCTTGCGCGCTGCCGGCATCGACATCCCCAGGCTGGCCGCGAACGGGGTGGAGATCTTCTATACGCAGGTGTTCCGCGACGGCTTCTTCCATGCCGACATGCATCCGGGCAACGTACTGGTGTCGCCGGACGGCCGTTATATCGCGCTGGATTTCGGCATCATGGGCACACTCACAGACACCGACAAGCATTATCTGGCACAGAACTTCATCGCGTTCTTCCGCCGCGACTACAAGCGTGTCGCGGAAGTGCACATCGAATCCGGCTGGGCGCCGGCTGAAACCCGCGTGGATGAACTGGAGGCGGCGATTCGCGCGGTATGCGAACCGATCTTCGACCGGCCATTGCGAGAAGTGTCGTTCGGCCGCGTGCTGCTGCGCCTGTTCCAGACCTCGCGCCAGTTCGGCATCGAAGTGCAGCCGCAACTGGTGTTGCTGCAGAAGACCCTGCTCAACATCGAAGGGCTGGGCTTGCAACTCGATCCGGAGCTGGATCTGTGGAAGACGGCCAAACCCTGGCTGGAAAGCTGGATGAACGACCAAGTGGGCTGGCGCGGTTTTATCAGGACGCTGCGCGAGGAAGCGCCAAATTATTCCACCCTGTTGCCGCAGATCCCGCGCTTGCTGCATCGCTACCTGACAAACGATACCGCCAGCCGCAATGATGAGATACAGAGACTGATGCTGGAGCAGCAACGACGCTACAATGCGCGCCTCACGCTCATCAGTCTGCTCCTGCTGGGTATTTTTGCATGGGAAATTGTTCGTACCGCATCCTGACTCAGGATGAAAAAATAATATTTTTTTGGCTGTTCAGGGTGAGAATCAGGGCTTGCTAATAGATAAAATGCTTGCGTTTCCGACTCCCCCAAAAGAATCAGGGACTATATAATGCGACGCGCATGACCTTTGATAGGTGCCGATTCCGCGCTCTTAAAAAGATGGTAATAACGCCGAATGTCTGAATTAAAAAAACTGGGCAAATATAATGTCGTGCGCGAGCTCGGCAAAGGCGCCATGGGCGTTGTTTATGAAGGCTTCGATCCCTTCATCGAACGCGTCGTCGCCATCAAGACCATTCTGAAGAGCCAGCTTGAACCCCAGGAAGCCCAGGACATGCTCAACCGCTTCCGCCGTGAAGCGCAAGCCGCCGGACGTCTGACGCATCCCAACATCTGCGCGATCTACGAGTACGGAGAAGATGGCGACACCGCGTTCATCGCGATGGAATTCATCAAGGGCAAGGAGCTCAAGAGCTTCTTCGACTCGGAGGAACGCTTCCAGCTGCCGGACACCCTGCGCATCATGTCGGAACTGCTGGCCGCACTCGATTATTCGCACAGCAAGGGCGTGGTGCATCGCGACATCAAGCCGGCCAACATCATCATTCTGGATGAAACCGGCCAGGTCAAGGTGGCCGATTTCGGCATCGCGCGCATCGAGTCGTCCACACTGACCCAAGTCGGCACCGTGCTCGGCACGCCCGCCTACATGTCCCCGGAACAGTTCATGGGGAATGTCGTCGACCGGCGCAGTGACATCTATTCATCCGGCGTGATCCTGTACCAGTTCCTGACCGGTGAAAAACCTTTCACCGGCTCGGTGGCGGCCATCATGCACAAAGTGATGAACCAGATGCCGATCCCGCCGTCGCAACTGAACATGTCTATTCCGAAATCGCTGGATTTCGTGGTGGAAATGGCGATCGCCAAACGTCCGGAAGACCGCTTCCAGACCGCCGGGGAATTCGCCGAGGCATTGCGCGACGCCGTCCAGGGAGAGATGACCGGCGACATCGGTGCAGACCTCGGGATGGATTCGGATGCGACTATCGTCGGCTCGGATGAAACGGTCGTCGGCGCAGCGGCCGACATGACCGCGCAAGCCGCTGCCGCTACCGATCCGGCGGAGCTCGATCACTGGCGGCGCATCCAGAGCAGCACCAGCATCGCGGACATACAAGCCTACCTGAAGAAATATCCCGGCGGCAGTTTCGCCAATCTGGCCAAATCCAAGATCGCCGCGCTTGAAAAAGCGATGCTCGAGCGCAAGCGTAAAGTCGCGCAGAAGCAGCCGAAGGTTTCTTCCGGTGAAGACGATACCTCGCAAACCGAGATCAGCTTCTGGAACAACATCAAGGCCGACGCCAACAAGGAAGAACTCGAGCTTTACCTCGAAAAATATCCGGAAGGACATTTCGCGGAACTTGCGCGCCTGAAGCTCAATGCGCTCGGCAAACTGGGGGGAGCTGCTGAAGGACCGCCATCCTCTAAAAAAACCGTCTGGATCATCGCAGCTGTCGTGCTTGTCATCGCAATCGGTGGCGGTGGCACATGGTTCGCGATGAAAAAACCTTCCGAACCGCAAGTGGTCGTGCCGCTGACTGCCGAGGAGCAGGCGCGCGCCGATGTCGAGAAGGTGAAGAAGGAAAGAGAAATGCTGCAGCAAAGGATGGCGGAGCTGCTCAAGATCGAACAGGATAAGCTGGAGCTGGCACGCCAGGAAAGGGAAAAGATAGAACAGGCCAACAAGGAAAGAGAAAAGGCGGAGCTGGAGCTGGCGGAAATGGCCAAGGCCGAGCAGGAAATGATCGAGAAGATCAGAGCGCAGGCCCAGCGCGAGAACGAATTGGCTGAGCAAGCCCGGAAGGAAGGCGAAAGGATCGAGAAAGAAAGGCTGGAAAGAGCAAGACTGGCCAAGGAAAGAGAACAAGCCGAGAAGGAAAGAGCGCAAGCGGAGAAGGAAAGGCTGGCTGCCGCCAAGACTGCTGCAGAAGCTGAACGCATCCGTAAAGAACAGGCAAAGGCTGAGCTGGCAAGACAGAAAGTCGAGCAGGCAAGGCTGAAGGCCGAGCAGGCAAGGCTGAAGGCCGAGCAGGACAAACTCGCCAAGACAAAGGCTGAACAGGAAAGACTCGCCAAGGAGAAAGAACTTCGCGCGAAGCAGGAACAGGAATTGGTCAAGCTGAAGGCTGATCGCGAAGCTGCTGCGGCAAGGGCGGAGGCCGCCAAGCAACGTGCTGCAGAAGCCGAAATCAAGGCCAAGGCTGCCGCGGAAGAAGCCGCCAAAGCCAAGGCCAGAGCTGATGCCGAAGCCCAGGCCCGGGCCGATGCCCAGGCCAAAGCCAAGGCGGAAGCCGATGCCAAAGCGAAGGCCGAGGCGGAAGCCAAAGCCAAGGCAGAAGCAGAAAAGCCCAAGGCCGCTCCTGCCCAGCCTGCCGTATCCGGAAGCGCCAAGGATATGTATGACGAAGGCATCCAGCTTGAAAACGAAGGCAAATTGAAGGAATCCCTGAACGCCCTCCTGAAATCGGCCAAAGCAGGCTACGGGCCGGCCATGAAGAAGGTGGGCGACATCTACAACAAGGGCAACGCAGCCGTCCCGCGCGATTACATGCAGGCCATCAAGTGGTACGACAAGGCGAAAAAGGCGGGCGTCGACGTCGGCGAGGATATCAAGCGCTGATGGCGTCGATCGGCATGAGTGCGGCGCGGCGCTACACCCTGACCATTTCCTGTCCCGACCGCGCGGGCATCATCGCCGCCGTGAGCGGCTTCATCGCACAGCACGGCGGCTTCATCGTCGAGGCCAGCTATCACACCGAGCAGGAAGCGCAACGTTTCTTCATGCGCCAGGAGATACGCGCCGATTCCCTGCCATTCGACGCACAGGAGTTCGACCGCCGTTTCGCGCCGCTGGCGCAGGAATTCGACATGACCTGGCGGCTTGCCGATTCCACGCAGAAGAAACGCCTGGTCATTCTGGTCAGCAAGCAGGACCATTGTCTGGACGACCTGTTGTATCGCTGGCGTAGCGGCGAGCTGCAGGTTGATATTCCCTGCGTGATCTCCAACCACGAAGACCTGCGCAGCTTCGTCGAGTGGCACGGCATCCCGTTCATTCATGTCGAGATGCCGGGCAGTGATGCCTCGGCCAAGGCTGCTGCATTTGACAGGATCATGGCGCTGTTCGAACAACAGAGCGGCGATTGCATGGTGCTGGCGCGTTTCATGCAGATACTCCCGCCGGCAGTGTGCCAGCGTTATCCGGGGCGCATCATCAACATCCACCACAGTTTCCTGCCTTCTTTCGTCGGCGCGAAACCTTATCACCAGGCTCACCGGCGTGGCGTCAAACTGATTGGCGCAACCTGCCATTACGTCACCGAGGATCTGGACGCGGGCCCCATCATCGAACAGGACACGGTACGCATCGATCACGGCGATGCGGTCGAGGACCTGGTGCGCTACGGACGCGACATCGAGAAGACCGTCCTGTCGCGCGGCCTGCGCTACCACGTGGAAGACCGCGTGCTGGTGTGTGGCAACAAGACCATCGTGTTCAAGTAAGCGTACGATTCACAAAAATAAAAAAGGGCACCTTGCGGTGCCCTTGAAATGGAGCCGGGGAGGCTCCGGGAGGAGAGGTTACACGTTGTACGCGCGTTCGCCGTGCGTCGCGGTGTCCAGACCTTCGCGTTCCGCTTCTTCCGAAACGCGCAGACCCATGACCATGTCGACCAACTTGAAGCAGACGAAGGCGACCACACCGGACCACACGATGGTGACCAGCACGCCGGTGGCCTGCGTCATCACCTGACCTGCCATGGTGTAGCCGTCGATGCCCACGCCGCCCAGTGCCGGCGAGACGAAGATGCCGGTGCCGATCGCGCCGACGATGCCGCCCAACGCGTGGATGCCGAACACGTCGAGCGAATCGTCATAGCCTAGCGACTTCTTCAGGCCGGACACGCCCCACAGACAGACCGGACCGACGATCAAGCCGAGGGCGATGGCACCCATCGGGCCGACCAGACCGGCAGCCGGTGTGACGGCAACCAGACCGGCGACTGCACCGGAAGCGATACCCAGCATGGAAGCCTTGCCGCGCATCATCTTCTCAGCGCCCATCCAGCTCAGTGCCGCAGCGGCAGTGGCGACGATGGTGTTCAGGAAGGCCAGTGCTGCACCGCCGGTGGCTTCCAGGTTGGAACCGGCATTGAAACCGAACCAGCCCACCCACAGCAGGGATGCACCGATCATGGTCATCGGCAGGTTGTGCGGAGCCATCGGCTCTTTACCGTAACCGATACGCTTGCCGATCACGATCGCGCCCACCAGTGCCGCGATACCGGCGTTGATGTGCACCACGGTACCGCCGGCGAAGTCCAGCGCACCCATCTCGAACAGGTAGCCACCGGTTGCCCACACCATATGTGCGATCGGCAGGTAGGAGAAGGTGAACCACAGTGCAGAGAACACCATCAGTGCGCCGAACTTGATGCGCTCGGCGAAGCCGCCGATGATCAGCGCGGTGGTGATCGCCGCGAAGGTCAGCTGGAAGGCCACGAAGGTGAACTCGGGGATCACCACGCCGTCGGTGAAGGTGGCAGCGGTGCTGTCACCGGTCATGCCGGCCAGGAAGAACTTCGAAGTGTCGCCGATCAGCCAGTTCATGGCGCCGCCGTCACCGAAGGCCAGCGAGTAACCGTAGATCACCCACAGGATGGAGATCAGCGCGAAGATTCCGAACACTTGAGAAAGTACGGACAGCATGTTCTTGGCGCGCACCAGGCCACCGTAGAACAGGGACAGGCCCGGTACGATCATCAGGATCACCAGCAGCGTGGACAGCATCATCCAGGTAGTGTCGCCCTTGTCGGGAACCGGCGCGGCAGCTTCCTCCACAACAGGTGCTGCGGCATCGACAACCGGCTCGACGACATCCGCGACCTGTGAGACCGCACTGGCTGTGGCGGCCATATCTTCCGCAAAGGCAGGTATGGCCATGCCGCTCAGCATGGACAGCAAGGTAATCATTACGAGAAGTTTTTTCATGATGCTCTCCTATAAGGCATCCGTACCGGACTCGCCGGTGCGGATGCGTATCACTTGCTCCAGGTCGGATACGAAAATCTTGCCATCACCGATCTTGCCGGTTTGTGCAGCTTTCTCGATAGCCTCCAGCACCTGATCCAGCATGTCGGCTTTTACGGCAGCTTCCACCTTTACCTTGGGCAGAAAGTCCACTACATACTCCGCACCGCGATACAGCTCGGTGTGTCCCTTTTGCCGCCCGAAACCTTTGACCTCGGTGACGGTGATGCCCTGCACACCGATGGTGGACAAAGCTTCGCGCACTTCGTCCAGTTTGAACGGCTTGATGATGGCTGCGACCATTTTCATGACTCTCTCCTTGTCAATAAGGGGGCGGTGAACGCCCCCTTGGTTACGTTCAGAATGCGTGGGTAACAGACAAGGCAACCGTGCCCTTGCCCCAGTCGCCACCAGTCGCGGGCCAGGTATAAAAAGGACTGGCGTTGGTGTCGGTATAAGCCAGGCCGAACACATAGCCGCCAAAGTCCTTGGAAACTCCCAGCTTGTAATCGCTATATGTAGGCGTCAGCCCTGCTACCGTAGCGGCGTCAGCAGTCGTGCCCTTATAGGTTTGCTTGCCGACGTGGGCCGCGAACGTGATGCCGGTATCGCCGACAGGCACACTGGCATTCAGCTCGAGATAGTTGGTGCCCTTCGCGCCCGGTACGGTCAGGAACTGGCCCAGTCCATAGGAATACTTGGCGCTGATCCATTTGTAGCCGATCGACCCGTAGATCTCGTCAGTATCAGCCTTGGCAAAACCGGCGGCAGCCGTGTAGCTTCCGAGGTAGTTGTAGCGGATGAAGCCGATGTCATAGGTGAAGTCTTCGGCGAAGCTGTTGCGGAAACCGAAATAGGTGTCCAGTTCCATGCCGACGCTGCCGGTGGCAACCGCGCCGCTATCAGCGATCCAGCTGACGTTGGAACCCCACATGCCGGCATACAGGCCGCTGGCGTGCGAGTAGTCGATGCCGCCCTGCACGGCCGGGTTGTGGGCGTTCTGGGCGATGCCGCGGAAGATGTAGTCGGTGGTGAAGCCGACGTTCGCGCTTACGGTATGTGGGGAGGCCTCTTCGGCCATCGCCACGCCCGGCATTGCCAGCGCAGCCAATATCATGGAGTTCAGTAATTTCGTTTTCATCATGTTTCCTTTCTGGTTGATTAACGGGATAACGGTATCCGCCCATACAAACAGCAGGATGCGTGCCACAAAATAATAATCATTATTAAACAGTATATTGAATGTCATTTTCTGGATGCCATTTATCGCCATGCACCATTTGCATGCGATATAAGGCTTCCTTTGCACCGGCTGTGTGCGTCCTGTGCCGGCTAATTTTGCTAAACTGCCTGACGTCGCAATCATTCAGGAGTTTAGTCATGCTGGACAACAAAGTATTCGATGAAATCTCTGCCAAGCTACAAGAGGCGGTAAACAGCAGTCCGGCCAAGGACATCGAAAAGAATGTCCGTGCGCTGTTGCAGCAGGGCTTTGCAAAACTCGATCTGGTCACCCGTGAAGAATTCGACGTGCAAGCGCAAGTGCTGGCGCGTGCCCGGGAGCAGTTGACCGCACTGGAGGCGCGCATCGCCGAGCTGGAAGCGCAACGGAACAAATAAACCTTGCACCACAAAGCGCACGAAGGCCACGAAGAAACCATGCGCCATTTCGCGGCCTGTTTCCCGGAATCAACTGGCCGGATTCCACGATTGCGCGCCATCAAGCTCCTCCGTGAACCTGGTGTTTTTCGTGGTGCAATGACTCTCCCGGAAAATCATGTCTCTGGCCGTCCTTTATAGTCGCGCACTCTCCGGCATGGAAGCCGCGCTGGTCACCGTCGAGGTGCACCTGGCCAACGGGCTGCCCAGCTTCACCATCGTCGGCCTGCCGGAAACCGAGGTCAAGGAAAGCAAGGATCGCGTGCGCGCCGCCCTGCAGAATTGCCAGTTCGAATTTCCCGCCCGTCGCATCACCGTCAACCTTGCCCCCGCCGACCTGCCGAAAGAGAGCGGGCGTTTCGATCTGCCCATCGCGCTGGGCATCCTCGCGGCTACGGGACAGATCCCTTCCGACAGGCTTGCCGAATATGAATACGCCGGCGAACTGGCGCTGACCGGCGAACTACGCGCGATACGCGGGGCACTGGCGATGACCTATCACGCCGCTGGCTCCGGTCGCGCTTTCATCCTGCCCGCCGTGAATGCCGCCGAAGCGTCGCTGGTGCAGGATGCGACGGTTTACGCGGCGGGATCGCTGTTGCAGGTTGCGGCGCATCTTGCCGGACGCGAGGCGATGCAACCCCATGTCAGCCAGCCGCGAACCCTCGCGCCGCGCTACCCGGACATGCGCGAGGTAAAGGGGCAGGCGCAAGCCAAGCGCGCGCTGGAGATTGCCGCCGCCGGGGGGCACAGCTTGCTGATGGTCGGCCCGCCCGGTACCGGGAAATCCATGCTGGCATCGCGCTTTCCCGGCATCCTCCCGCAGATGTCGGAAACCGAAGCGCTGCAAAGCGCGGCCGTGCAATCACTGGACGGCAATTTCGATGTGGCCAGATGGAAGACCCGCCCCTATCGCGCACCGCATCACACCGCATCCGGCGTGGCACTGGTCGGCGGCGGCAGCAACCCGCGCCCAGGCGAAATATCGATGGCTCTGCACGGTGTGCTGTTCCTGGACGAATTGCCCGAATTCGACCGCAGCGTGCTGGAAGTGTTGCGCGAGCCTTTGGAATCGGGGCATATCACCATCTCGCGCGCCGCGCGTCGTGCCGATTTCCCCGCACGCTTCCAGCTCATCGCGGCGATGAATCCCTGCCCGTGCGGTTACCTCGGCCACTACAACGGCAAATGCCGCTGCACGCCCGACCAGGTCTCGCGCTACCGCAGCAAGATATCCGGCCCGTTGCTGGACCGCATCGACATCCGCATCGAAGTGCCTGCCATACCGCAGGAGGATCTGACCGGAAAGGGAAACGGCGAAAACAGCGCAGAACTTCAGGCGCGTGTCGAAACTGCCCGACAGCGCCAGCTTGCGCGGCAGAACAAGGCGAATGCGGAACTTTCGGTAACGGAGATCGATGCGCTATGTGCGCCGGACGAGCAGGGCACCGCGCTGTTGCACAGCGCCATTGCCCGACTCAACCTTTCGGCGCGCGCCTATCATCGGATACTCAAGGTGGCGCGCAGCATCGCCGATCTGGAAGGATGCGACACCATCACCGCCCGGCATGTCGCCGAAGCGGTGCAGTATCGACGTTTGAGTTTCTGAATTGCAGCGTTTCAGCTGAACAGCCGGCCGAAAAAGCCCTTTTTCTTCTCTACAAAGGCTTCATGCTGCGCCATGTTGCTCTTTACTGCAGTCACATAATCCGCATCGTCGCGTTTGATGTGGTTGAACAGCCAGGTGACCAGCAGATTGTTCAGCTCTTCTGAAACATCATCGCCGAGCTTGAAGCGTTCCTGATACTCGCCCACGCGTTTCACGAACAGGTCATGCACTTTCTTGTGCGCCTTCAGGAAAGGATAGTGCGCCTCTTCCTGCAGACTTTCCTCGAACGCAAAGTGCGATAGCGTGTAATCCACCAGCTCGTCGATCACCTTGCCGATATCCTCTTTTTCGTGTCCGCTGGTGCGCGCATCGTGAAGTTCATTGATGTAATCCACGATCCTTCTGTGTTGCTTGTCGATGACCTCGATGCCTGTATCCAGATCCGCACTCCACTCAAGCTTGCCCATGACATCCTCCCAAGGAATAGTTTTCTATATTTGATCGTCCGCAACTTCCAAAGCGGGCTCGGATAATATACTCCCAATTCGTTGCCTTGTTGATTTTGCGCAAATTCCCGGACTGCCGGGCGGGGGGGCGCATGCTAAAATCTGCGCTCATTTATTGAGCGTACACGCCATGAGCCATACCCTGCATCCCATCGAAAAACTCCTGCAGCAACGCATCCTCATCCTCGACGGTGCCATGGGCACCATGGTGCAGCGCCACAAGCTGACCGAGGCGGATTATCGCGGCGAGCGCTTTGCCGACTGGCCGAGCGATCTCAAGGGGAACAACGACCTGCTGGTGCTGACCCGCCCGGATGTCATCAAGGGCATCCATTGCGAATACCTGGCGGCGGGCGCGGACATCATCGAGACCGATACCTTCGGCGCAAACGCGACCACGCTGAAGGCCTATGGCATGGAGGCGCTGAACTACGAACTGAACAAGGCCGGTGCCGCACTGGCGCGCGAAGCCTGCGATGAATATGCTACCGCAGACAAGCCGCGCTTCGTCGCAGGCGTGCTCGGCCCCACCGACAAGACCGCGACCATCTCGCCCGACGTGAACGACCCGGCGGCGCGCAACATCAGCTTCGACCAATTGGTGAGCGACTACTCCGACGCCACGCGCGGCCTGATGGACGGCGGCGCAGACCTGATCCTGATCGAGACCATCTTCGACACGCTGAACGCCAAGGCTGCCATCTTTGCAGTACAACAAGTCTTCGAGGAACGTGAAGAAGCGGAGCGGCAGCGGGAAGAAGCGTTGCGAGCAGGCAATGATGCAAGGCGCCCCGGAGCGAGCAACGAGACATACCGCGATGGTAGGCGAGGCGTGAGCGAGGACGTAACGCAGCAGACGGGACGCGCAGCAGCTTATTCCCGTTGCCGTCTGCCGATCATGATCTCCGGCACCATCACCGACGCATCCGGCCGTACGCTGACCGGTCAGGTCACCGAGGCGTTCTACAACTCGCTGGCGCACGCCAACCCCATTTCCATCGGTCTCAACTGCGCGTTGGGCGCGGAAGAATTGCGCCAGTACGTGGAAGAACTGTCGCGCGTCGCCAACTGTTATGTGAGCGCCCACCCCAACGCGGGTCTGCCCAATCCATTGGCCGAAACCGGCTACGACGACACGCCCGAGAACATGGCGGGTCACATCAAGGAATGGGCCAGCAGCGGCTTCCTCAATATCATCGGCGGTTGCTGCGGCACGTCGCCCGACTTCATCAAGGCCATCGCCGAGACGGTGCAGGACATCGCGCCGCGCAAGATCCCGCAGAACCCGGTCGAGTGTCGCCTGTCCGGTCTGGAGCCGTTCAACATCGGAGCGGATTCTTTGTTCGTGAACGTGGGCGAGCGCTGCAACGTGGCGGGTTCCGCCAAGTTCAAGCGCCTCGTCATGGAAGGCCAGTACGAAGAAGCGCTGGAGATCTGCAAGCAGCAGGTCGAAGCGGGCGCGCAGGTGATCGACATCAACATGGACGACGCCATGCTCGACGGCCAGGCCGCGATGGTAAAGTTCCTCAAGCTCATCGCTTCCGAGCCGGACATCTCCAAGGTGCCGGTGATGATCGACTCCTCCAAGTGGGAGATCATCGAGGCAGGGCTGAAGTGCGTACAGGGCAAGAGCATCGTCAATTCCATCTCGCTCAAGGAAGGCGAAGAGAATTTCGTCAAATACGCCACGCTGGTGAAGAAATACGGCGCGGCGGCGGTGGTGATGGCCTTTGATGAAAAGGGCCAAGCGGATACCTACCAGCGCAAAATCGAGATTTGCGAAAGGTCATATCGCTTGCTCTCGGGCGACCCGGCAAGATTCAGGGATACCGCTCCTTCCCCCCTGCAAGGGGGAGGGGATAGGTCGGTGGAGTTTGACCAAGGCATCGGTTTTCCGCCCGAAGACATCATCTTCGATCCAAACATCTTCGCGATCGCGACCGGCATCGAGGAGCATGACAACTACGCCGTGGACTTCATCGAAGCGACCGCGTGGATACGCAAGAACCTGCCCTACGCCAAGATCAGCGGCGGCGTGTCCAACGTGTCGTTCTCGTTCCGTGGCAACGAGCCGGTGCGTGAGGCGATCCACACCGTGTTCCTGTACCACGCCGTCAAGGCCGGCATGAACATGGGCATCGTCAACGCCGGACAACTCGGCGTGTACGAAGAACTGCCGAAGGACCTGCGCGAGGCGGTCGAGGACGTGGTGCTGAACCGCCATCCCGACGCGGGCGAGAAACTTGTCACGCTGGCCGAGAACTTCAAGGGCGGCGGCAAGGCACAGGTCGAAGATCTGGAATGGCGCAAAGGCACGGTGCAGGAACGCCTGACCCACGCACTGGTGCGCGGCATCACCACCTTCATCGTTGAAGACACCGAAGAGGCACGCCTGCAAGCGACACAACCGGTGGATGTGATCGAAGGCCCATTGATGACCGGCATGAACGTGGTCGGCGACCTGTTCGGCGCGGGCAAGATGTTCCTGCCGCAGGTGGTGAAATCGGCGCGCGTGATGAAGCAGGCCGTGGCGCACCTCATCCCCTACATCGAAGCGGAAAAGCTGCGCTCCGGCGATACCAAGCCCAAGGGCAAGATACTCATGGCGACCGTGAAGGGCGACGTGCACGACATCGGCAAGAACATCGTCACGGTGGTGTTGCAGTGCAACAACTTCGAGGTCATCAACATGGGCGTGATGGTGCCCGCGCAACAGATCCTCGACACCGCGCGCGAGCACAACGTGGACATCATCGGCCTGTCCGGCCTGATTACCCCGTCGCTGGAAGAGATGGCGCATGTAGGGAAAGAGATGGAGCGTCAGGGCTTCACCATCCCGCTGCTCATCGGCGGCGCAACCACCTCGCGCGTGCACACCGCTGTGAAGATCGAACCCAACTACCCGAGCGGCACCGTGGTGTATGTGACGGACGCTTCGCGCGCCGTGGGCGTGTGTAGCAACCTGCTCTCTTCGACCCTGCGCGACGACTACGTGGCCGAGATCAAGGCCGACTATCAGGCGGCACGCGAGCAGCACGCGGGCAAGCAGGGCAAGGCGACTTATGTCCCGCTGCAAGAAGCACGCGAGCATGGCCTGAAGACCGACTGGAAGAAGTATTCACCACCCAAGCCCAAGCTGCTCGGCGTGCAGAAGCTGGAGAACTACCCGCTGGACATCCTCGTCGACTTCATCGACTGGACGCCGTTCTTCCAGGCATGGGAACTGGCCGGTCGCTATCCGAAGATATTGAGCGACGAGGTGGTCGGTGCGGAAGCGACCAAGCTGTTCGCCGATGCGCAGGCCATGCTGAAGAAGCTGGTCAAAGAGAAATGGCTCACCGCCAACGCCGTGTTCGGCCTGTTCCCTGCCAACACCGTGAACAGTGATGACATCGAGATCTACACCGACGACAAGCGCAAGAACGTGGCGATGATCTGGCACAACCTGCGCCAGCAGACCAAGAAGCCCGCCGACATCCCCAACTATTGCCTGGCCGATTACATTGCGCCCAAGGGCAGCAACGTGAAGGACTACATCGGCGGGTTCGCGGTGACAGCGGGTATCGGCATCGAAAAGAAGATGAAAGAGTTCGAGAAGGCCCACGACGACTACAGCGCCATCATGCTGCAGGCACTGGCCGACCGTTTGGCCGAAGCCTTCGCCGAGCACCTGCACCTGCGCGTACGTCGCGAGTTCTGGGGCTATGCGGCGGATGAAGCCTTGAGCAACGAAGACATCATCGCCGAGAAATACCGCGGCATCCGCCCTGCCCCCGGCTATCCCGCCTGCCCCGAGCACAGCGAGAAAGGCCCGCTGTTCGAGTTGCTGCAGGCACCCAAGAACGCAGGCATCACGCTGACCGAGAGCTACGCCATGCTGCCAACTGCAGCGGTCAGCGGCTTCTACTTCTCGCACCCCGAAGCGAAGTATTTCGCCACCGGCAAGGTGGACAAGGATCAGGTCGCGGATTACGCCCAGCGCAAGGGTTGGACGGTGGAAGAGGCGGAGCGGTGGTTGGCGCCGGTGTTGAGTTACTAGGGATAATCGAAGAAGTCTAAGAGCCGGTTTATTGTATTCATATATCGAGTAGAGAGGCGCTGAATGGCGGGAAAGAAGCCCAAGCTAGAAGTGGGAATGATACCGGCTAATGCTTGGGGGCAGAATGTGCGGGCCATTGTGTCTGAAAGCAGTTGGTCCATGCTCCGCTACCGGTTTGGTGCGATATATGACTCCTACAGCAATTATCCCGACCCGGCATTGCCATTAACGTGCGAATGTTGTGGAGGTCAGTTTCTAGAAAACCTGCACTTGCACGAACTTTGGTGTTTCGATGATGAACAAGGCACCCAAACTCTCACCGGATTCAAGGTGGTTTGCGAGGACTGTCACAACTCAATTCATA
Source organism: Nitrosomonadales bacterium (assembly GCA_016716325.1). Taxonomy (NCBI): domain Bacteria; kingdom Pseudomonadati; phylum Pseudomonadota; class Betaproteobacteria; order Nitrosomonadales; species Nitrosomonadales bacterium. Next base: position 1,613,948 of record JADJWO010000001.1, on the reverse strand, counting down.
TAGGCCGAGCTAATAAGGTTGGGATTGGTGATGTCGCGAGACAGCACCTAATGAAAGTGAATGGATGGTCTGATCGACAGCTAATCAATCATCTTGAAAAAGCCCAACGCCAATGGGTTAGAAGGCTCGGGGTTGAATACTCGCTAGATGTGAAATGGCTGATTGACCAAGGTCTTCTCTCCCCTAGAGAAATCCACATGAGCTGGTTGAAGCGACCTGCGCGAGTATTTGATCGCGTTGGCGCTATTGAATGGGCAAGAGACATTTTAGAACTACCTGATGTGGTTATCCTTGATACAGAAACAACTGGCCTGATAGAGGGTTTTGATCGTAATCCTGAGGCTGAAATTATTGAACTTGCAATCATTACAACTTCAGGTGAAACGCTTTATGAGCGCAGATTCAAGCCTTTGCATTCAATACCAGACCGAGCAAAAAAAATACATGGCATAACAAACACAATGGTAAGGCGCAGCCCGAGCTTTGCTAAAGAGTATTCAAAAATCATCGAGATACTTCATGGCAAGATCATCGTGACGTACAACTCACGATTTGATAGCAAGATATTCGACAATACATGCAAGCTGCATGGGTTACCACTTCCAGATCATGTCACATGGGAATGTGCCATGAGGGTATTCAAAGCATATTTGGAGCCAGCAACAAGGTTTGTGAAACTTCCGAACGGATGTCATTCGGCGTTGGGGGATTGTCACGCCACATTAGATTTGATTCACTCAATGGCTAAAAATGAAGATATCCAAATTAGCGATGATATCGAGCAGCAAGCGTAGGATGGTAAAGCAGCGCGATACTGAACAAATGACCTCCGGCATTACAGAAACTAACTAGAAAGAGAAATATGACCACCCTCATCAAAACCGACACCAAACTGGGCGAAGGCGCGGAAGCGCAGGCAGGCCAGACCGTCATCGTGCACTACACCGGCTGGCTGTATGACGAAGACGCAGCAGACAACAAGGGCACGAAGTTCGATAGCTCGCTGGACCGCAACGAGCCGTTCGATTTCCCGCTCGGCGGCGGGCGTGTCATCAAGGGTTGGGACGAGGGCGTGGCGGGCATGAAGGAAGGCGGTACGCGCACCTTGGTGATCCCGCCCGAGATGGGCTATGGCCCGCGCGGTGCGGGCGGCGTGATCCCGCCGAATGCGACGCTGGTATTCGACGTGAAGCTGCTGAAGGTGATCCGCACCGAGATGGTGGATACCAAGGTCGGCGAGGGCGACGAGGCGCAGGCCGGGCAGCATGTGACCGTGCATTACACCGGCTGGCTATTCGACAAGCACGCGGAAGGTAACAAGGGCACCAAGTTCGACAGTTCGCGCGACCGCGACGAGCCGTTCGAATTCCCGCTGGGCATGGGCCATGTGATCCAGGGCTGGGACATGGGCGTGCAGGGCATGAAAGTGGGCGGTCAGCGCACGCTGACCATCCCGCCGGAGATGGGTTACGGCAAGCGCGGCGCGGGCGGCGTGATCCCGGGCAACGCGACGCTGGTGTTTGAAGTCGAACTGCTGGGTGTGAATTAAATGAGGGGCTTCACTTTCTTTCCGCTCGCCGCACTGATCGGCGCAAGCAGTCTGTTGTTCAGCGCCTGCTCTCAAGCCGAGTTGCCGGCGGCCAAGCCCAGCAATGTGACTGAGCTGATGCAGATCGAAGTCAAAGCGGGTGCGGGTGAGGTCGCCAGTGCCGGGCAAATGGTCTCGGTGCATTACACCGGCTGGCTGTATGACGAGGCCGCGCCGCAGCACAAAGGCCAGAAGTTCGACAGCTCGCGTGATCGCAACCGTCCGTTCGAATTCCCGCTCGGTGGCGGTCGTGTCATCAGGGGCTGGGATGTCGGCGTGCAGGGCATGAAAGTGGGCGGACAGCGCACTTTGGTCATTCCCCCGGAATTCGGCTACGGCGCCCGTGGTGCGGGCGGGGTGATCCCGCCGAATGCGACGTTAGTGTTTGAGGTTGAGTTGCTTGGAATCAACTGAGGCTCGCTGTTAGACTTCCCTCATGTTCTATCTCGAACTTTTCTCCGCGCTGGATCGCCACAAAGTGGACTACCTGCTGATAGGCGGGTTGGCAGTCTCATTGCATGGCGTGGAGCGTTCCACGATGGATGTGGATATCACGGTGGCGATGAATCCTGCCAACCTTGCGGCGCTGATCGATACAGCAAGAGAATTGAAGCTGACGCCGGTGCTTCCGGTGCCGCTGGAGTCGTTGGGAAATATCGAGTTGCTGCGTGATTGGCATGCGCAGCGTCACCTTGAGGCTTTTGCGCTACGCACCCCGGAATTGGCCGGGGTGACGATTGATGTGCTGCTGTTTCCTCCGGTCGATTTCGCCGTGATGATAGGGCGCGCGGTCGAGTTTGAGATTGCTGGAACGGCAATCAGGGTGGTTTCAATCGACGATTTGATCGCGCTGAAAAGTGCCGTAGGCCGCCCCGTCGATCTTTCTGATGTGGCGCATCTTCAAAGGATCAAATCGGCATGAAGCAGCCTTTCGATCCTGGCGACCGCACTTACTACGTGAGCGATGAACGGCTGCGCGCGTTCAAGGCGCTCACGCCGGAGCAGCGTTTGCGCTGGGTGGAGGAATTGGCTGGCTTCTTGCGATTGGCCAAGGTCAGCAAGAAGCGGCCTGTCACCAAACGCACATGAATCTGATCTCCAATCCGTTGCTGGTCACGGCGCTGATGCTGGCCGTGTCCAATCTGTTCATGACCTTCGCGTGGTACGGCCACCTGAAGAACCTCTCATCGTCTCCCTGGTATGTGGCGGCGCTGATCAGTTGGGGCATCGCGCTGTTCGAGTATCTGGTTCAGGTGCCGGCGAACCGCATCGGCTACACGCAGTTGAGCCTGGGCCAGCTGAAGATCATGCAGGAGGTCATCACGCTGACGATCTTCGTGCCGTTCGCGGTGATGTACATGAACCAGCCGCTGAAGCTGGATTTTCTTTGGGCGGGGCTGTGCCTGATGGGCGCGGTGTATTTTATTTTCAGGACGTAAAACCTTCCCTCTCCCGCCCTGTCGGGCACCCTCTCCCGCTTGCGGGAGAGGGGAAGGGGAGAGGGTGAAGCTGGAATGAACAATGAGCAAACAAAAACATATCCACATCCTCGGCATCTGCGGCACTTTCATGGGCGGCATCGCGGCGATCGCCAAGCAGTCCGGGTTTCGCGTCACCGGTTGCGACGCCAACGTCTATCCGCCGATGAGCACGCAGCTCGAAGCCCAGGGCATCGAGCTCATCGAAGGCTGGGGCGCGGAACAGCTCGAGCTGAATCCAGATGTTTTTGTGATCGGCAATGTGGTGTCGCGCGGCAATCCGCTGATGGAAGAGATACTCAACCGCAACCTGCCCTATGTATCAGGCCCGCAATGGCTGGCCGATACATTATTGCGCGGCAAGTGGGTGCTGGGCGTAGCGGGCACTCACGGCAAGACCACGACCGCTTCGATGCTGGCCTGGATAGTGGAACATGCGGGGCTGAATCCCGGCTTCCTGATCGGCGGTGTGCCGCAGAACTTCGGCATCTCGGCGCGCATCACCGAGTCGCCGTTCTTCGTGATCGAGGCGGACGAATATGACACCGCGTTCTTCGACAAGCGCTCCAAGTTCGTGCACTACCGTCCGCGCACGGCGGTACTGAACAATCTGGAGTTCGATCATGCCGACATCTTCCCCGATCTTGCCGCCATCGAGACTCAGTTCCACCATCTGGTGCGCACCGTGCCGGGGAACGGGCTGGTGGTATGCAACGGGCGAGAGGAATCCTTGCAACGCGTAATCAAACGCGGTTGCTGGACGCCGGTGGAGCTCTTTGGCGTGCCTCACCCGGCTGCGGAAAATATGGCGGATGAGAAAGGCTGGCGCCTTGACGGAGACGACACGGTCTATTTCGACGGCAAGGTGCAGGGTTCGCTGCAATGGGAGCTGATGGGCGAGCACAATCGCATGAACGCGCTGGCCGCGCTGGCTGCCGCGCGCCACGCCGGCGTGCCGGTCGCACAGGGGCTGGCGGCGCTGGCCGGGTTCAGGAACGTGAAGCGCCGCATGGAGGTGCGCGGAACGGTCAACGGCATCACCGTGTACGACGATTTCGCACACCACCCGACCGCCATCGCCACCACGGTCGCCGGACTGCGCCGCAAGGTCGGGCCGGCACGCATCCTCGCGGTACTCGAGCCCCGTTCCAACACGATGAAGCTGGGCGTGATGAAGGATGCGCTGCCCGGCAGCCTGCAGGACGCCGACCTGACGTTCTGTTATGCCGGGAACCTGGATTGGGATGCGCGCGGCGCGCTCGCGACGCTGGGCGACAAGGCTGTGGTGAAGGATGACATCGGCGCGCTCGTCGAGATCATCGCGGCAACCGCGCGATCGGGCGACCACATCCTGGTGATGAGCAACGGCGGCTTCGAGGGCATACACGAAAGACTGCTGGAACGACTCTGAGTCATTCGTCCTGATTGTCCAGCCCCAGCTCCTGTATCTTGCGCGTCAGGGTGTTGCGCCCGATGCCGAGCAGGGTTGCGGCCTCGACCCTGCGCCCCCCGGTATGACGCAGCGCCTGCAGGATCAGGGTGCGCTCGAACTGTGCGGCAAGCGTATCCATGATGCGTTCGTCACCTCGTTGCAACACCTGAGCCGCATGCCGCGCCAGCGCCGCACTCCAGTCATCCGCAGCCACCATGTCGGCCGCAGAATCGGCGCGCCATTCCGGCGGCAGATCGGCGATCTCGACGACCTGTGAGGGCGTCATCACGGTGATCCAGTGGCACAGGTTCTCCAGTTGCCGCACGTTGCCGGGAAAGTCCTGCGCGGAAAGAAAGCGCAATGCCTCTTCGCTCAGCCTCTTCTGTTCCACCGCCAGGTCACGCGCGCTCTTTTGCAGGAAATATTTTGCCAGCAACGGAATGTCCTCGCGCCGTTCGCGCAGCGGAGGCAGGCGCAAACGGATCACATTGAGACGATGGAACAGGTCTTCGCGGAATGTGCCCTGCTTGACGCGCTCGTCGAGATTCTGGTGCGTGGCGGTGATGATGCGCACATTGGCCCGGATCGGTTGTTGACCGCCGACGCGGTAATAGCTGCCGTCCGACAGTACGCGCAGCAGGCGCGTCTGCAGATCGGACGGCATGTCGCCGATCTCGTCGAGGAATAGCGTGCCGCCCTCGGCCTGTTCGAAGCGGCCCTGTCGGCTTGCGGCCGCCCCGGTGAACGCGCCGCGTTCGTGGCCGAACAGCTCGGACTCGAGCAGATCCTTGGGAATGGCCGCGGTGTTGATCGCAATGAAAGGTTTGTCGGCCCGCGCGCTGTGATGATGCAGCGCACGGGCTACCAGTTCCTTGCCAGTACCGGATTCGCCGTTGATCAACACCGTGGCATTGGATTGCGACAACCTTCCGATGGCACGAAAGACTTCCTGCATCGCCGGCGCCTGGCCGAGGATCTCGGCAGCCACTTCCACTTCTTCGACACTGCCGGATTTGCGCTTGCTTTGATCGATCGCGCGCCGGATCAGTTCGAGCGCATGGTTGACATCGAACGGCTTGGGCAGGTACTCGAAGGCTCCCCCCTGAAAGGCGGAAACGGCGCTTTCCAGGTCGGAGTAGGCGGTCATGATAATGACGGGGACATGCGGATGCCGCTCGTGCAATATCTGCAGGAAATCCAGGCCGGAGCTGCCCGGCATGCGAATGTCACTCACCACGACTTGCGGGGGGTTGCGGTCCAGTTCCCGCAACGCCTCATCCGCCGAGGCAAAACTCCTGAACTCTATATTCTCGCGCGCCAGCGACTTCTCCAGCACCCAGCGGATGGAACGGTCATCGTCTATGATCCAGACAGCTTTCATGTCAGTCACCTCAAGGTAGCGGGAGCATTACCGTAAAACAGGTACGCCCCGGTTCGCTGTCAAATTCTATCGTGCCGTTATGCTGGCTGACGAAATCCTGCGCAAGTGTCAGCCCCAGCCCATGCCCATCCGCACGGCCCGATACCAGCGGATAGAAGATCTTGTCCTGCAGTTCGGCCGCGATGCCGGGCCCGTCATCAATGACCTGCACCATCACTGCAAGCTTGTAGCGGCGCTTGATCAGGGTTACCTGCCGCGCGATGCGCGTGCGCAGGATGATCAACCCTTTGCCCTGCATCGCCTGGGCTGCATTGCGTACGATGTTGAGCATGACCTGGATCAATTGCTCTTTGTCGCCGACCAGCGCGGGCAGGCTGGTGTCATAGTCGCGGCGGAATTTCAAGCTTTCCGGCATCTCCGCCAACATCACGCTGCGCACCCGCTCCAGCACCTCATGAATGTTGAGCGCGCTGTAATGCGAAACATTCTGTGGCGCCAGCAGGTTCTCCGTCAATGCGCGCAAGCGATCCGCTTCCTGCACGATGACCTGGGTATATTCGCGCAGCGCGGGTTTTTCCAGCTCCTGTTCGAGCAGTTGCGCCGCACCGCGGATGCCACCCAGCGGGTTCTTGATCTCATGCGCCAGATTCCGCAACAGCATCCGGTTGGCCTGTGTCTGGTCGAGCATCTGCTCTTCGCGTGCCAGCTTCAACGGGCGGTCTATCGGATGGAATTCCAGCAGCAGATAACGTTTGGCAAACTGCAGGGGGGTGGCCGCACAGCATAACTGCAGCTTGCCTTGCGTATGCGTACCCAGTGTCAGGTCGTGTTCGATGAAACTGGCGTTGTTGCGCACCGCTTGCTGTATCGCGCTGGCCAGTTGTTCGGTATGGGTGAATACCTGCTGAACCGGATGGGTGAGCAGGTTTTTGACACTCACATCGAACAGATCCTCCGCAGCAGGATTGAGGTAACAGATGCGCGCTTCCTCATCCAGCAGGATTACGGCTGTCTTGAGATGTTCGAGTGTAAGGTAGGGAAAGTCAGGCATATATCCTCAATACAGCAGAAAACATGCCAGAGCGAGCGTTATTTCAGCTTGGACAGTTCGGCGTTGAGCGCTTCGATGTTCTTCTGGTGTATCTCTACCTGATCGCTTAACGCCTTGACCTTTTCTTCGTACTTCGCAACGTTGCGATAGGTCTTTCCATCCTTCCCCCTGTAGACCTCCGGATTGTCTTCGCCTTCCTTCAGGTTCTGCCGTGCTTCTTCGAGCAATTTCGTTTCGGTCGCCAGTTCATCCTCGAGTATCTTGCGCCGGGTGTCGTCGCGATTTCTTTGTGTTTCCCCGTCTACCTTCGGGAAGTCCTCCGGCGAAGCGGCCGTATGTTTCCGGCCCGGCGGCGTCATTGTATTGATCGGTTCCAGAATGATCTTTTTGCCGCCCTTGATCGGCGTGCTGGAATAAGTGACATGTCCATCCGCATCGACCGCCTTGTAGATTTCTGCCTGCACCAATATCGGGCAAGCGCATAGCACGGCAAACAGGTATCGGAGTTTCATGTTCGTCTTTCCTCGAAATGACGCGGCAAGTATAGGACATGCATCTGACACAGACAAACCATTTACAGTTCAAGTCGCAACAAAAAACGGGGCTTGCGCCCCGTTTTCCGATACGTTCCGATTCGGGCCGATGATCAGATGCTGTAATACATATCGAACTCGACCGGGTGCGTGGTCATGCGGATGCGGTTCACTTCGGCCATCTTCAATTCGATGAAAGCGTCGATGAAATCGCTGGAGAACACACCGCCACGGGTCAGGAACTCGCGATCCTTGTCCAGGCAAGCCAATGCTTCGTCCAGACCAACTGCCACGGTCGGGATCTTTGCATCTTCTTCCGGAGGCAGGTCGTACAGGTTCTTGTCTGCCGGATCGCCGGGGTGGATCTTGTTCTGGATACCGTCCAGGCCGGCCATCAGCAACGCGGAGAAGCACAGGTACGGGTTCGCAGTCGGATCCGGGAAGCGGGCCTCCACGCGGCGCGCCTTGTCGCTGGCAACGTGCGGGATGCGGATGGAAGCGGAACGGTTCTTGGCGGAGTAGGCCATCTTCACCGGCGCTTCATAGTGCGGAACCAGACGCTTGTAGCTGTTGGTGCCCGGGTTGCAGATCGCGTTCAGTGCCTTGGCGTGCTTGATGATACCGCCGATGTAGTACAGGGCAGTCTCGGACAGGCCGGCATAACCGTTGCCGGCAAAGGTGTTCTTGCCGTCCTTCCAGATCGACTGGTGCACGTGCATGCCGGAACCGTTGTCGCCAACGATGGGCTTGGGCATGAAGGTCGCAGTCTTGCCGTACTGGTGTGCGACGTTGTGCACGATGTACTTCAAGGCCTGGGTCTGGTCGGCGCGGCGCACCAGCGTGTTGAACTTGGTGCCGATCTCGCATTGGCCGGCAGTCGCCACTTCGTGGTGGTGCACTTCGACTTCGATACCGATGTCTTCCAGCGCCAGACACATCGCGGCGCGGATGTCGTTCAGGCTGTCAACGGGAGGAACCGGGAAGTAACCGCCCTTTACGGTCGGGCGATGGCCGGTATTGCCGCCTTCGAATTTTTCGCCGGTCGCCCAGGCTGCCTCTTCCGAATTTACGCGCAACGTGCAACCGGACATGTCCACCGTCCAGTTCACAGAATCAAAGATGAAAAACTCGGGCTCAGGTCCGAAGAAGGCGGTGTCACCCACGCCGCTCGACTTGAGGTAAGCTTCGGCACGCTTGGCGATCGAGCGCGGATCGCGATCATAGCCTTTGCCATCGGTCGGCTCGATCACGTCGCAGGTGATGACCAGTGTGTTCTCGTCCATGAACGGATCAAGGTAGGCGGTAGACGGGTCCGGCATCAGCAACATGTCGGAAGCCTGGATGCCTTTCCAGCCGGCGATGGACGATCCGTCGAATGCATGACCATCCTCGAACTTGTCCATGCCAACATATTTGGCTGGCACACCTACATGCTGCTCCTTGCCGCGTGTGTCAGTAAAACGCAAATCCACGAACTTGACATCGTGATCCTTGATCATCTTCAAAACATCATTTGCCGACATCGACATAACTCTCTCCCAAACAATTTAGGTTAAACAGCGAATAAACAAAAAAACCGGAAACTTTATATGCAGAAAGCATGCCAGAGTTATCTGGCACGCCATGTCACGACATGGTGGGCATTGTGCCATAAGCCCGCGCCGCCACACACAAATTATTTGCACCAAACACGTGCGCCCTGAATTCCTTTTGCACTAATTCGGTGCATGGTTGCGATGGACGTGGATGGCACGAAACCATTCGTCGTTCTGCGCTATCTCGTCGCAACGCGCCTGAAGCAAATCGGCCTGGTCGGCGTGCTGCTGCGTGGCCGGAAGATAGATCTCAGCGTCTATCTTGCCATCCAGATAATGGAAAATCACGCGATTGTCTTTTATCGAAGTCTCGCCGAGCCTTGATACCAGATGATCCAGCAATACCGAGCGACTGGGCAGGTGCGCATTCGGTTTTACCTTGCGGTCATCCTCGGGATCGATGTGTATCATCACATCCAGCACATGATGGTTGCGCAATACTGCCTGCCGCGCCGCCTCGGCGATGTAATGCCCCTCGGAGACGCTGATCTTGGGATCGACCATTATGTGTGCGTCAACCAGGGCATTGTCAGCCATCTTGCGCGTGCGCAGTTCGTGCAGACCGCAGACGCCGGGCGTTTTGCGCAAGGTTACGCGTATCGCCTCCACCTCTTCTTCATCCAGGCCGGTATCGATCAGTTCTGCCATCGCTTCCAGCGCCAGTTTGCCTCCCATGTGCGCGATCATCACGCCCACCACCGCCGCCGCGAGCAGGTCGAAAAAGGTATAGCCCAGCAGATTGCCCGTCACGCCGACTACGACTACAAGCGACGATGCCGCATCGGACCGTGCGTGCCACGCATTGGCGACCAGCATCTGCGAACGCACCCGCTTGGCCACTGCCAGCATGTATCGGAACATGCCTTCCTTGGCGATCAAAGCGATGACCGCCACGGCAAGCGCCATCGGATTCACGGCCTGCAAGGCAGCCGGTTGTTGCAGGCGCAATGCAGCGGTCACCAGCAGACCGATGCCAAGCACTGCCAGGAACGCCCCCAATATCAGCGTGGCGGCCGTCTCCACGCGAGCATGGCCATAAGGATGATTGGCGTCGGCATGTCGATTGCTGCTGCGATTGGCATAAAGCACCAGCACATCGGAAAGCAGATCCGACAGTGAGTGCAGGCCGTCCGCCATCAAGGCCTGCGAGTGCGACAGGAATCCGCCCACCACCTGGAAGATCGTCAATATCAGGTTGATCACGATACTGACCCACGTGCTTTTCTTTGCGGCGGCAAAGCGCTCCGGATTCACCGGTTCAGAAGTGTCAAAATCATCTTGCAGCCGATGTGTGTGCGTGTGCTTTTCCATGTCGATTGCGCTAGTATTTGTCCGTGATGCGGTATTGATTCTACACCTGCGTGGCCGATTCCACTTCCGCCGACTGGACGATGAAAGCAACCGGCCGGGTAGCATAGCATCCGCATCCGATCCGTTAACTATCGGCGCAACAGAGAGAACTGCCATGGGAAAAATCACTGCCATCCTGCAAACCGCGCAGCTACGTGCCAGAGAAGCCGGGCTGCCCTACGAAGGAGCGCTTCTGCCCGGTGAGGCCTATGAGATATTACATTCCGCTCCGGGTGCCGCATTGGTCGACGTGCGCACCCGCGCCGAGATCGACTGGGTCGGTAAAGTACCCGGCGCGATCGAGATCGAATGGGCGTTCTATCCGGGCATGCAGCGCAACCCCAATTTCATGGTGCAACTGGAGCAACAGGTGGACAGGGAATCGCTGGTGTTATTCCTGTGCCGCTCCGCGCAACGCTCACACATGGCCGCCATTGCGGCGACACAGGCCGGATTCAACGATTGTTACAACATCCTCGAAGGTTTTGAAGGCACCAAGAACACCGAGGGCCGGCGTTGCACGATCAACGGCTGGTGCGTAGCCGGACTGCCTTGGTCGCAAAGCTAGCCCGCATAATCGACAATCAGGGGCGCATGATCTGAAAATCGCTGTGCCTTGTAGATGCTGGCTGCCAGTGCGCGCTGTGCGATACCCGGTGTGGCGATCTGGTAATCGATGCGCCAACCGACATCCTTCGCCCACGCCTGCCCGCGGTTCGACCACCATGTATAGGCTTCGAGTTCGGGGTGTACTTTCCGGAACACGTCGACGAAGCCGACCTTCTCGAACAACTCGGTGAGCCATGCGCGCTCTTCCGGCAGGAAGCCGGAGTTCTTTTTGTTGCCACGCCAGTTCTTGAGGTCCTTCTCGGTATGGGCGATGTTCCAGTCGCCACAGATCACCACCTCGCGTCCACTGGCGCGTAATTCCTGCAACCGGGGCATGAATGCCGCCATGAACCTGAATTTCACGGCCTGCCGCTCTTCTCCGCTGGAACCTGAAGGAAGATACAGCGAGACGACGCTGTATTCGGAAAATTCTGCACACAGATATCGCCCCTCGGCGTCAAACTCGGCAATGCCCAATCCGCTGGTGATCTGGGACGGCCGTACCCGGCTGTAGATGCCAACGCCGCTATAACCTTTTTTTTCGGCGTAATGGAAGTGCCCATGAAACCCGGACGGCGCCATCATTTGGGCCGTCATGTCCGCTTCCTGTGCCTTGAGCTCCTGCAGGCAAACGATATCTGCATCCTGCTGTGCCAGCCATTCATAGAATCCCTTTCCGGCTGCCGAACGAATGCCGTTCAAGTTGATGGTGATGATGCGCATGAAAATTTCCGATGGTTGAACTCACGCCATTATAATGCGACGGTCTTCCACCAGACCTCTGCAATGAACATGTCCAATTTCAGGCAGGATTTCATACGCTTTGCCGTACGCCAGCAAGTACTGCGCTTCGGTGAGTTTCAAACCAAGGCGGGGCGCATGTCGCCGTATTTTTTCAATGCCGGGCTGTTCAACGACGGCAGCGCGTTACGCAACCTTTCACAGTTTTACGCCCAGGCGATCCTTGCCGCCGATTTGCCATTCGACATGCTGTTCGGTCCCGCCTACAAAGGCATCCCCCTGGCCGCCGGCACCGCTATCGCGCTGGACGAACAAGGCCGGAACATCCCTTATTGCTACAACCGCAAGGAGGCCAAAGACCATGGCGAGGGTGGCACTACCGTGGGTGCGAAATTGCAGGGCAGGGTATTGATCATTGACGATGTGATCTCCGCCGGCACCTCGGTGCGCGAATCTATCGAACTGATTCGCGCTGCCGGAGCAGCGCCTTGCGGAGTGGTCATCGCGCTGGATCGCATGGAACGCGGACAGGGCGAATTATCCGCCGTGCAGGAGGTACAACGAAACTATGGCATCCCTGTGGTGTCAATTGCCACACTGGACGATTTGCTCGGTTATTTGCAGGGCGAAGCCGAGATGGTGCAGAATTTGGCTGCCGTCCAATCTTATCGTGATCGTTATGGGGTGAAAAATGACTAAATCCAGACTGCTCATCGCACTTATCGCCGGCCTTACTTTCTGCCTGCCCGCTTCGGCCAAGATGTACAAGTGGGTAGATGACAATGGCGTCACCCATTATGGCGAAACCATTCCGCCGCAATACGCCAACAAGGATCGTGCCGTACTGGAGAAGGGGCGCGTTGTCAAAAAACAGGAAGTGCTCACCGCCGAAGAGCGACGTGCCAAGGAAGAGGCGGACAAACAGGAACGTATTGAAAAAGAAGCCGCCATTGATCGAAAACGCCATGACAAGGCACTGATCAATACCTACAGCAATGTGAATGAAATCGATCTGGCCCGCTCACGCAATCTGCAACAGGTGGACGCGCGCATCAGCAGCATCAACTCGCAAATCAGGATGTCCAGCGATAGTTTGGGGGGCTTGCAGAAAGAAGCCGACGGGCGGAAAAAATCCGGAAAAGCGGTTCCGCCTTCGCTGCTTGACGACATCCAGTCAACGCAGGAACGCCTGGAGAATTTACAGCAGGAACTGGGGAACGCCAATGCCGAAAAGGACACCCTGAACGCGCGCTATGATACCGATAAGGCGCGCTACAAGGAGCTGACCGGCAAATAGCTATAGCGTTTCAAACTGGCGGGTGGTTGCATCATATCCCAGCAACTGCCCGAGTTCGATATCGAAGTACCAGCCGTGCAGTGTCAATGACCCCGCATCAACGGCCTCCCGTATCCATTCGAACGTCATCAGATTTTCCAGCGAGCTCAGGATGGCCTGTTTCTCGCATTCCCTCTCCTGCTCGTGCAATGGGGCATCCGTGAGCATTTGCCGAACTTTTTCCTGCGCCTGCTCTGCCACACGCATCCAGCTATTGATGTATGCCGCTTGCTCGCCGGCCGCACCGCCGCTCATCAACGAACGTATTCCGCCACAGTGTGCATGTCCAAGCACGATGATGTGCTCCACTTTAAGAATGCGCACGCCATATTCCAATGCCGCACTGGTGCCATGCCGCCCCCCGCTGCGCATCTCGGCCGGCGGGACGAGGTTCGCCACATTGCGGATGACAAACAGATCGCCCGGTTCGCAATCGAGCACGAGAGCGGGATCCACACGGGAATCGCAGCATGCAACGACCAGAAACCGCGGGGTTTGCCCTTCCTGGACAAGCTGACGATACAAGGCGTCATCATCCGCAAAGTGTCGTTCGCGGAACCGGTGGAAACCCGCGATCAAATCGGTTGGCTGTGTCATGCGCCAATAAGGCGCTGCTGCGCTTCGCGATATTTCTCAGCAGTCTTTTGCAGGATGTCTGCTGGCGCGGGTGGCGCGGGCGGCTTCTTGTCCCAGCCAGAAGCCTCCAGCCAGTCGCGCACGAACTGCTTGTCGAAACTGGGCGGGTTGCTGCCCACATTGTATTGGTCGGCAGGCCAGAATCGTGAGGAATCCGGCGTTAATGCCTCGTCGATAAGATAGAGCTTGCCCGATGCGTCGGTGCCGAACTCGAACTTGGTGTCGGCGATGATGATGCCCCGCGTCAGCGCGTAATCGGCTGCCTCGGTATACAAGGCAAGCGTGGCTTTCCTGACTTCCTCTGCGCGATCCGGGCCCAGCAGCCTTTTGGCTTCTTCAAACGAGATGTTCTCGTCATGTTCTCCAACTGCCGCCTTGGTGGAAGGCGTGAACAGTGGCTCGGGCAATTTCTGTGCTTCCTGCAGCCCATCCGGCAGGCGGATGCCGCACACCGCGCCGGTCTTCTTGTAATCCTTCCAGCCGGAACCGACCAGATAGCCGCGCACGATAGCCTCGATGGGCAGCGGTTTAAGTTTCTTAGTAACGAAGGAACGCCCGCGCACCTGAGCCTTTTCCGCTTCCGTCTTCACCACCGCTTCCGGATCAATGCCGGAAAGATGGTTGGGAATGACATGTGCCAGTTTCCTGAACCAGAAATTGGATACGGCCGTCAGCACCTCGCCCTTGCCGGGGATGGGTGTAGGCAGGATGGCATCAAAAGCGGACAGGCGATCCGTCTGCACGATCAGCAGATGGTCGGCGTCCACCTCGTACAGGTCGCGCACCTTGCCGCGATGCAGGAATTTCAGGCTGGGCAGGTTGGATTCAAGTAATGCAGACATGGCTCTCCCCGATTACAAAGTGGGCAGGGTAGTTGCAGCGATCTGTTCGGCCTGCTTCCTGCGATAGTCGCCCAGTTTCTGTGCCAGGCTCTTGTCGTTCAGCGCCAGCATGGAGACCGCGAACAGGCCTGCGTTTGCTGCCCCTGCCTCGCCGATTGCAAAGGTTGCGACCGGAATGCCCTTGGGCATCTGCACGATGGAGAGCAGGGAGTCCATACCCTTGAGATATTTGGACGGAATGGGCACGCCCAACACCGGCAGCGTGGTCTTGCCGGCGATCACGCCCGCCAGGTGTGCCGCACCGCCGGCACCGGCGATGAAACACTGCGCCCCTTGTGCGCTTATATCCTTGATGTAATCGAACAACAGATCCGGTGATCGGTGTGCCGAGATGACTCTCGCATCGTATTCGACGCCGAAATCTTTCAGTTGCTGGGCAGCCTGCTGCATGATGTCCCAGTCATTGGCGCTGCCCATGATGATGGATACCAGTGGTTTGCTCATTTCTTTCCCTCGGATTGCGGACGGAAAAACGCCCCCGACATCGCGGGGGCGTCCCCGTGGATTATGCGCTTTTGTGGTAACCGACTACGCGATCGACCTCGTTCTTGGAACCCAGGATGACCGGCACGCGCTGGTGCAGGCCTTCCGGCTTCAGTTCCATGATGCGATCACGGCCCGTGGAACTCACGCCCCCAGCCTGCTCGACGATAAAGGACATCGGGTTGGCTTCGTACATCAGGCGCAGCTTGCCGGCCTTGGCCGGATCCTTGGTGTCGAACGGATACATGAAGATGCCACCACGGGTCAGGATGCGGTGTACTTCCGCAACCATGGATGCGACCCAGCGCATGTTGAAGTTCTTCTCGCGACCGCCGTCCTTGCCTTTCATGCACTCATCCACATAACGCTGTACCGGTGCTTCCCAGTAGCGCTGGTTGGACATGTTGATGGCGAACTCGGCCGTGTCCGCCGGAATCTGCATGTTGGGGTGCGTCAGGAAGAAATCGCCGACATCACGGTCCAGCGTGAAGCCGTTCACGCCGTGGCCGGTGGTCAGCACCATCATGGTGTTGGGGCCGTACAGCGCATAGCCTGCGCACACTTGTTTGGTGCCGGGTTGCATGAAGTCGGCAGCGGTCGGATTGGTCACGCCTTCCGGGCAGCGCAGGATGGAGAAGATGGTGCCGACGGAGATGTTCACGTCGATGTTGGACGAGCCGTCCAGCGGGTCGAAGGTGATCAGGTATTTGCCACGCGGATATTGCTTGGGGATCTCGTAGATGTCGTCCATCTCTTCGGAAGCCATCGCTGCCAGGTGGCCGCCCCACTCGTTGGCCTTGATGAAGACCTCGTTGGTAATGATGTCCAGCTTCTTCTGGGTTTCGCCCTGCACGTTCTCGCTGCCCGCCGAACCCAGCACGCCGATCAGCGCGCCCTTGTTCACATCGTGTGCGATCTGTTTACAGGCGGAGACGATGTCGCTGAGCAGGCCGGTGAAATCACCGCTTGCGTTGGGAATATGACGTTGTTCTTCGATGATGAATTGAATCAGGCTTTTGCTCATGCTTCTTTCTCCTCGTTTAGTTATTCCGAATCCCGAATCGCGATTCTACTTCTTTTCCCGCTGGCTCTCTATGGCTATTTGGTCAATGAAATGAATAGTTCCGGCAATTTTTCCGGCAGGCGGTCGATATGATCGACAACGGTGTATTGCTTGCCGAAAATGTCCGACACATATTCGTCCGCCTTTGGGTCCAGTGTGATGCAATAACTGTAAATTCCGTCCCGATCCAGCTCGTTGACCGCCTGATGCGCATCTTCGATCAGCATGCGCTCATCCTTCGTATCGATGTCTGAAGGCTGGCCATCGGTGAGGATCAGCAGCAATTTCTTGTCGGCAGGCTGGGATTTCAAATAATGGCCGGCGTGGCGCATGGCCGCTCCCATGCGGGTCGACCAGGCCGCGTTCATCGCTGCCAGACGGCCTTTTACCTGATCGTCCCATTTTTCGTTATACCCCTTGATGTGCAGGAAGCGCACATCATGACGGGTATTCGAGTGGAAGCCCGAGATCGCAAATGGATCACCCAGATGATCCACAGCCCACGCCAGTAGTGACACGGCCTCCTGTGATAATTCCAGAATCGTCTGGCCCGTACCCTGCACTTTTTCGCCCAATGACTCGGAAAGATCAAGCACCAGGGATACGGCGATGTTGCGTCCGTCCGTGCGGTGGCTCATATTGATACGCGGGTCGGGTGACGAACCGCTCTTGTAGTCGATCAGCGAGCGAAGCGCCACATCCAGATCCAGCTCGGAACCTTCTTCCTGATAACGGATGCGCACCTTGTCCTGCGGCTTGATCATATCGAGGATCCGCTTCATGCGCTTGGCCAATGCAGCATGTTTTTCCAGCAGTCGGTCGATCTTGCCGGCACTGCCCCCGGGATGCAGCACTTCGTACACGCTCACCCAGTCAGGGCGATAGCTCTGGTTGGTGTAATCCCACTCGTCGTAATGGCGCGGAGGCAGTGAATGCAGTTCTTCTTCCTCCTTTTTCTTCTTGTCGAGATGCTCGAATGTGGTGTCCTCGTCATCGCCCTGTTCAATATAAATCCACAGATGACGATTATCGTCGCGATAATCCACTTCGGTATCCTGGAAATAGACGTTGGGTGAAAGATCCTGCTGTCTGCGCATGCGGGCAATAAACGCCAGGGCGAGGCTGGCCATATCAGGACTTTTGCTTTCGCCGTCTTTCATGGCTTCAAGGAAGCGATTGGCAAATTCCCGAATGTCGGCATTTTCGTATTGATAATCAGGATCCAGCATGGCACGCGACACCATGGCCAGCTTGATGCGGATGCTGGAAACCTCGGTGTTCTCCAGCAGGCTTTCATCCGGTATTGGATGCAGAGCAAGGAATAAACGCCTCAGGCCCGGGTACCTTCGCATGGCCAGATAATCGACCCGGCAATCCTCGAAAATCTCGACGCCCAGACGCTGGAACGGGCTCCAGTTGTCGACCACCATTTTGGTGCTCCAGCGCCGGTGTGCGGCCATGTGTGCCAAGGTTGCGCGATAACGGTCAATACCGCTGATGCCATCCATGTCGTCAAACACATCCGGCAACCGGATACCTTCTTCATCGTAGTAGGGCGCCGGCTTGGTCAGCTCATCAAAAGCCAGCGAATAGGGCACCAGTTGATCGTGATCGCTCCACAGGCCGCGCATATACATGTCAAGCTTGCGTTCATTATCGATGAGTAACGTGCCATGGCGCTCGCGCTGTAACACGGCTTTTGAATCGGCCGATTCCAGTGTGAAATACTCGATCTGACGTTCGGGATGATCGTTGTAATAACGGATACCGTATTCGATCCAGTTCTTGAAGCCTTCAATGGGTACCAGCGTCAGAACGCGTGGAGCCTGTTTGAGAAGATCGGGCAGGCCGGGGCTGGGGAATGTCGTATGGTGTCCGTGAACCGAGCCTGAAGTTCGATTCATCATGTCGCGCACGATCTCGACATACTTGGAGAACAACTTGCTGGTATGCAACGATCTGGCCACGGCACCGCTGGTTTGCAAGAACGGAACGATCGCCTTGAAATTGGTATGCGTGGACATGTAGTGTGCAAATTCGCGCAGATCGGCCAATGCCTGCTCGCCGACCAGGTCAGCGACACCCGGCGCTTCTTCCAGATAGACCAGCAAAGGTTCCGCGCCACGCCCCATCTTGCCGATAAAGCGTGCGTTCTCTATGTAAGAGTCAAGTCCTTCATTGGACAGCAGGGCTCTTGCTTCCCGCATGCATCCCTCAAAGACCGCTTCTACCTGGGAAAAATTACAGCCCAGCTCCTTCCAGTACCTTTCGAAGCTCTCGTTCTTCACGGCAGAATCAACCATCGATATCACCTCCAGGCAATGAGATCGTCATGCTTGTTGTGCTGACTTGGATTGCCGGTCTGTTTAGCCGAACGCAGCGTCGATCGCATGGTCGAGCGTATCCCGGATATCGGCATCGTCCGTGATCGGGCGAACCAGCGACATGCGACAGGCCGCTTTAGGATTGACCCCATTCCTGATCAGGGTGGCAGCGTAAACCAGCAGACGCGTTGAGATTCCCTCGTCAAGGCCATGCCCCTTCAGGTTGCGCGCGGCCTGGCCTATCAGGACCAGCTTGCCGCAAACCTCCATATCAAGGCCGGTTTCCTTGGACAGGATCTCCGCTTCCAGACTTGCTTCCGGATAATCGAATTCAAATCCGGTAAAGCGCTGTTTGGTGGATTGCTTCAAGTCCTTCATCAGGCTCTGGTAGCCCGGGTTGTAGGAGATCACCAGTTGGAAATCAGAATGCGCCTCGATCAACTCACCCTTCTTGTCCAGGGGTAACGTGCGGCGGTGGTCGGTCAGCGGGTGGATCAC
This sequence comes from Nitrosomonadales bacterium, assembly GCA_016716325.1. Taxonomy (NCBI): domain Bacteria; kingdom Pseudomonadati; phylum Pseudomonadota; class Betaproteobacteria; order Nitrosomonadales; species Nitrosomonadales bacterium. The sequence continues at coordinate 1,594,948 of JADJWO010000001.1, read as the reverse complement.
AACTGTCGTGTCCTGACGCGCCTCGACGATCTCATCCAGATAGCAGATCGCGCCGATGCGTGCTGCGGTAGTCAGCGGACCGTCCAGCCAGCGGGTGCCGTTGGCATCCAAAAGGTAGCGTCCAACCAGATCGGAGGCCGTCATATCCTCGTTACAGGCGACCGTGATCAACGGCTTGTTCAATTTCCATGCCATATATTCAATGAAACGCGATTTGCCACAACCGGTCGGCCCTTTGACCATCACGGGCAAACGCGCAGCATAGGCCGCTTCATACAGTTCTACTTCATCGCCCTGAGCCTGATAGAACGGCTCCTTGTGAACTTTGTATTGTTCTTTGCTATCCATTGTGAACTCCTTGGTTCGATGCAACCCCGCTTCTGTATTGCGGGATATTGCGTCTGGAATAAAACGCCCCCAACGTGTGGGGGCGCGTTATTTTTGCTTCGATACAGCCTGGGATTACTTATGAACGCCCAGCTTCTCGCGCCAGCCCGGGAAGTACTTGTCCGAATCTTTCGGGAACGACTCGAAGGCACGGGCGAATTCCTTGTGGGTCTTCGCGTACTCGATCGGGTCTGTTCCGGTCTTCCAGCACTCGTACGCCTGACCCAGAGAGATACCGCCAGCTGCCGGGCTGTCGATGTGGCCGAACGAGCCGCCGCCGCAGGTGTTGATCACGTTGCCGTGGCCCAGGTTCTTGAAGAAGCCTGGCAGACGCAGCGCGTTCATACCGCCGGAGATGATCGGTGCTGTCGGCTTCATGCCGTACCACTTCTGGTAGAAGTAAGGTCCTTGGCACTCGTCACGCTCGATCATGTACGCCAGTACGGTTTCCTTGGCGTGGCCTTCCATCTTGCCGTAGCCCATGGTGCCGGTGTGGATGCCGGAAGCGCCGGACAGACGTGCGATCTTCATGTAGCACAGCGGATCCATGCCCATCGGCGACTTGTAGGAAGTCACAGCACCGTGACCTGCGCGGTGGAAGTGCAGGAAGACGTCCGGGAACGCGCGGCGGGCTGTCGTTACACCTGCGGGGCCTGTCACGAAGCCGTCAACCAGGAAGGCGACATGCTTTTCGGAGCCGATCTTTGCGAACTCACTGAGGATGTACTCGCCACGCTTGATCATCTCGCCGTGGAAGTCAGCGGTCACGTTAGCCGAGAACAGCTTGGCCTGGCCGGTTTCCTGCTGAGCCTTGTCCATCGCTTGAACAACCTTGGGAATGACCACTTCCATCGGGCAGAAGACCTGGTTTGCTTGAGGCTCATCGTTCTTGATGAAGTCGCCACCCAGCCAGAAATCGTAACATGCCTTGGCAAACGGATCCGGACGCAGGCCCAGCTTGGGCTTGATGATGGTACCGGCGATGTAGCCGCCATCCACTTCAGGACGGCCCAGCACGCGCCACAGATCGGCGATACCAGCGCTTGGGCCATCGAACTTCTTGATCATGCACTCAGGCACCAGGAAGTCCAGCATGCGCAGGCCGACGTGATCACCCATACCCTGGTTGTTACCCAGGATCAGGGACCACATGTGAGAGATGTTGTAGTAGCCGTCGATCAGGTTCGGATCAAACAGATCGACCGGATAGGCGATCTTCATCAGACCGCCGCCCTTGACGGGGTCATCACCGAACGCAGTCTCGTCCACTTCATAAACCAGCGCGTCGACGCCACGGGTGAAGTCGTCGGTCGTGGAGACTTCCACGTTGGTACCGGTCGACGATTCGGCGGCCACGTGGGCAGCCACTTCCAGGAAGCCGTAGCCCTTGGCCGGTATCAGTTTATATGCGACAAGCAGGTGCTTGCCGCCCTTGATCAGATCCTCTTCCTTGAGGCTCAGATTTGCATAACGATTCGATTGATCCATTGCTTCCTCTCCTGTGTTTACGTTGAATATCAGAAACCACTACGCCTCTACAACGGTTGTCACTATAGAGGCCTCAAAGCATAAGGGATAGTCAATTGTTTTTATAGAGTCCATAAGAGTTGCTTATGGTTTAGAATGCCCACCTATAAATCAAACCTCGCTCACGCATGCTGCATCTTACTTTGCGACAACTTCAGGTTTTTGAAAAGGTGGCTGCCCACCTCAACCACTCGCGCGCCGCTGAGGAACTATACCTCTCGCAACCCGCCGTGTCCATGCAAATCAAGCAGCTCGAAGAGAATATCGGACTGCCGCTTTTCGAGCAGATGGGCAAGAAACTTTACCTGACCGAGGCGGGGCGCGAACTGTTCCACTATGCGCGGAATATCGGCCAGCAACTCGCTGAAATGAAATCGCTCTTCGATGAGATGAAAGGCCTGGGGCATGGCAGGCTGACCTTGTCGGTGGTCAACACCGCCAACTATTTCACGCCACAATTACTGGCGCGTTTCTGTCAGCAGCACCCCAATATCAACGTCATTCTGCAGGTTGCCAACCGCGATGCGGTGCTCAAGCAACTCGCCGACAACAACACCGATCTGGCCATCATGGGACAACCGCCGGACGGACTGGACATCAGCGCCGAGTCGTTCATGGACAATCCGCTGGTGGTCATCGCTGCGCCCGACCATCCGCTCGCCCGCCTCAAGCGCGTCAAGTTCGCGCAACTGGCGCAGGAAACCTTCCTGTCGCGTGAAATGGGCTCGGGTACGCGCAGCGCAATGGAACGCGTATTCGCAAAGCATCACATCCAGCCGCGCATCAGCATGGAGATGGAGACCAACGAGGCGATCAAGCAGGCCGTGCAGGCGGGCATGGGCCTCGGCATCCTGTCACTGCACAGCATCGAACTGGAACTGGAGACCGGACGACTCGTGGTACTTAACGTCGAGCATTTCCCGCTGCTACGCCACTGGTTTGTCGCGCACCGCAGCAACAAACGCCTGTCCGGCGCGGCGATGGCTTTCAAGAACTTCTTGCTTTCCGGCTTGCTATGAAACGCCTCTGCAAATGAAAAGAGCGGGCATTGCCCGCTCTTTTCCAGAATACCTAGCGCTTATTGGATCAATTCACGCCACGCCTTCCGTGTCACACCCCCACCCCCGCCGGTGGCGGTGGGCGTTTCCTGCGAAGTGATGTTGCCGCCGGTATCCGTGATGATCGTGATCACCTTGCCGGTCTGCAAACGGATCGTGTTCATACCCGCCACCATCGCATTGGAGGCGAGCCGCTTGCCGGCAGTTTGCAACGATGCCGTCGGAAGATACTGGCCGCTCTTGAAATCCAGATTGTAGAGGAACGAATAACCGCCCACCGTACAGGTGTTGGTACTCGGCACGTTGGTCGCAACGGTCAGCGAACCGAGTTGCAACTGCACATCGACGTTCACGCGCTCACCCGGCGAGCTGCCGGCCGGATCGAAATCCATGTACCAGCCGGACTTGGTTGACCAATTGACCGGGGTCGTGGATGTCGTACGCAACTGCTCGCCGCCGGGGCCGGTGAAATTGGTCAGTGTCTGCTCCACCAGCAGGCCGGTTGTCCTCGCCTGACCAAGCCCCACCGGAGACAAGGTATCCTTGATCGCATAGACCGATTGCTGATCCAGATTCCCCTTGTCGGATATGCCGAGATAGCGTCCCGTGCCGACCATCACCACCTGATAATCGACGCCACCGTAGGGTACGACGGTCAATTCAGGCTTCGTGGTAATGGATTGGACCCCCGCGCCGTTGATCGCCCCCAGCTCGGCCAGCAATACCGCCGTGCCGTTGGTCGAAACGGCCGCTGCGGGCGGCGTGGCCGAATCCAGCGTGAAGCGCCACAGATTGCCCAGCAGGTCGCCACCGTAGAAACGCAGGGCGGTATTGTCCGTGTCCGTAGTGACGACCACATTGATCTTCGCCAGACCGCTTGGCGACAAGGTGCTTCCAACCCCGGTTCCGATCTTTTCAAGCAGCGTGCCGTCATTGGCATTCAACACATAGAGATAGCCCTGGCCGTCACCGGGTAGCACGTTGTTATACCCGGAAGTGAGCACGACCACCCAGGTTCCGTCCTTGCGCTTGGCCACCAGCGGGTTGCCGAAACTGTATCCCAGGTCAGGGTCGTCTGCCGTGGTGAAATTCCACAGCGCCTTCGGTGCGGCGGGATCGGTCACGTCCAGTGCGTAATAACCACGGCCGCCGGCGTTCAATCCGCCCACCAGGATGGTCTTCCATTCGGTATCGGCACATGTCGCGGCAGGCGCATTGGGACAGATATCCGCGACTGTCGGTGAACCGTCCACATAATAATGGTGGTTGGCCTTGTAGTTCTCGTCTGCCAGGCGGTACATGTTGTTCATCACCATCGGCGGGATGTACGCCCATTGCTCCTGACCGGTATCGCCGTTGAATGCATGCACCATGCCGTCGTTGGCTGCCACATAGACCGTCGGGGTCCGGCTCGCCTGTACCGTGTCCCGGAACGACACATAGCCGGCATCCACGTACTTGAACGGCGGCTTTCTGACATAGACCGGCTGGGACGTGACCATGTCGCCCAGCACGTGTTCGCGGGTGCGGTAGATCGTGCCTTCGTTGCCTTTCTGTCCGCGCAGGAAATTGACCAGATTGGCGCCGGATGCATCCGTCGCATTGGTGGTGCTGTTGGTCGAGTCGTCGGAGATCAGCGTCGGACATTGCGACAGTTTCATCGGCACGGTACACATGTCGGCGAAATAGGCTTTTTCGGTCGCACTCAGGCTGGCGTAGAGGAACGGCTTCAGGTTGTTGGCGGTACTTCCGTCGTAGGTGTAGATGGTGCGCGTATCGGTCGTCGTCCCCACCTTGACGTCCAGCAGCGGCTGCGCCGTCCAGATCGGGTCTGCCGAAACGTCACCGGTCTGCGGGTCGATGGTCTTGGCCTGCAGGTCGCCGTCCCAGTAGTTGGTGCGGTACAGCGCGATGAACAGGAAGTTGTCGCCCGCCACCGGCTCCAGGTTACTGGTCGCCGCTGCGGCAGCAGAACCGGTGCGCGCCGTGACGCCGGACAGCGCATTGCTGATCCCGCTCACCAGGGTGCCCGGATCGCGCGCGCTGTAATAGACGCCGCGCCCGTCGACCGCGGCATGCCACAGGTCGTCGATCCGCTCCGCTCCGCTATTGGAGATCGGGTCAGGCCAGTTCTTGGTGCCCTGCTTGATCGCGTTGAAATCGGCCGAGCCGCCCGACAGATAGTTGTCGGCATAGCCCAGCGTACCGTCCACGCCCAGCCCCAGCGTGAAGGTCGTCATGTGCTGCTGCTGGTTGACGTCGTCGCCGCTGCCCGGCACGTTGTTCTCGCATACGTCGGTGCCCAGCCCGCCGGTGCAATTGCCGAGCGCAGTGGTACGCAGATCGGTCTGGTAGTAGTACATCGCCACGTCCGCGAGGGAATCCGAAGTCCCCCCCGTGCCGGCGGTGCAGGTGGTCGTGGTGTAATTGTTGGATGCATCCGGCAGGGCCGCGACACAGGACGTGGTGGTGGTCGGGCCGGTCGTCACGGTATCGCACGATGTCGTCACGTAGCTGTTGCCCGAAGTGGGCGCCTCGGGCGTACAGGAAGCCACCGGGGTCGGCGCCAGGACTGAAGTCGTGGTACAGGTGCGGGTCAGCCAGTTATTGCTTACTGAAGCTGTCTGCGGCGTGCACGAGGAGACATAGGTCGGTCCCGTGGTGTTCGTCTGGCAGGTGGTGGTTGCGCCCCCCGAAGTGCCCGCCGTGCAGGCGTCCGTGCCGACCCAACCGGTATCGGCGATCTGGCAGGTGATGGTCTGCCCGTTGGTCGGACCCGAGGCCGTGCAGGAAGTCACGTTCACCCAGCCGGTATCGGTCGTCTGGCAGGAAACGGTCGCGGAAGGTGTGCAACTGGACACATTGCTCCATGCCCCCAGGTTGGTCTGACAATCCACTGACGATGAGCCGCTCCAATAATCCGTACCATCATTGGTCGGGGTGCATGAAGCACTGTTCACCCAGTTCTGGATGAGCCGGCAGTCTTTCCGGCTACTACCGCTGTCGTCTATCACGCAACCGGTGGCGCTGGACCATGAGCTCCAGGTACTGCCGGAATTGCTCGAGGTTCTTTTTTCCAGACTGCCGGTCACGCATTGATCCTGTTGTGAGCCGCTGGAATCTATGGAGCAACTGTTCTTGTCATTCCAGTCCTCCCATGTGACACCGGAATCATAGGAGCGCAGGCGATACAGTTGACCGGTCACCTTCTGGTTTGAACCGCTGGCCTGCTGGATCTGTTGGGTGCGTTGCTGGATCTGGGTCGTCCGGTATTGCAACTGGCTGGTGGACTCGGATATCTTGTCCTGCCGTTTCTTTGTCTGGCTGGTCGATTTCTGCTGGCTCGCGCCGTCGTACAGGGGACGCGGCGCGGCGCCATCCTGCTGGCCGACATTGGTGCTGCCATTGAGCTTGTCCGGACCGTAACTGCTGGATTCATTGTTGGTGTTCCAGTAACCGTCGGTGGACAGGATGGTGAAGTTCTGCTGGCAGGAATACTGCACCGGGTCGTTCGCGCCGGTCAGCAACTGGCCGCCATAGATACGGCCCGCCTTGGCCAAGGCTGCGCGCAGTGGCGTAGCACTGATGGTCTGCGCATCGTACAGTTTCTTGTACCATTTCTCCTTCTGGCCGGTGCCGTCGCCGACATAATTGAAATCGGCAATGTTCAGGAACCGCGCATCCGTGGAACTCACTCCCGTGTAGCTGATGGTCGTAAAGCCCACCCGGAAGCTGCTGTCTATGTCCTTGAACGCCTGGCCGGCCGCCGTTTTCATGGTGGCCAAGCGGTCACGGTAATAGCTGTACCAGTTGGCGAAATTCTCGCGCTCGTCGGGATTCGCTGCCGGTCCCGATGTCGTACTGACAACCACCTTGGTATAACTGCCGTCGGAATAGCAGGTGCCGCGGACCGGCGTAGCCGGGGTCGCCCCGGTATATTTATAGTAGTAAGCCGGCTGGTCCGAGCTGTCGCTGCCGGTCCGGAACTGGCTGGCCAGGTTCTTGGTCGTTGCGCCAGTGGTAAAGCCGTCCGTCGATGCGGCGGTAAAAACGGAGTTCGGATAGGAGGATCCGTCCGCATATACCGGCGGCGAATAGGTGATGTCGGGGTTGTAATAGACGCCGTTGTAGTAGGCATTGCGATAACAGAACTTGCTCTTGTTGTTGTTGACCGAGTCCGGCAGGTATTCCCAACCCATACTGCCGGAATCGTCCAGGATGAACAGCACGTTCGGCTTGACCGACGAGACCCCCCCGGAGGCCAGCGGCGAATTGGAAATATCCGTCAGCGCCGCCTGTGCATTCATGCTCAACCCCAGCAGCAACGCAAGACCCAGCGGCGCAGTTTTAAGGGTGGTTTTCATATGTCCTCCTGCCGTAATAGGCTAGAAAAATACAATGGTTTCGACAAAACTGGTGGTGTTGCGCGGCCCGCGGACACGCGTGGTGATCCGGTAATATTCCACTTGCACCTCGCCGCTCAGGCCGCCCTTGGTGGTGTAGTCCTTGGCGCCGGAACTGGTGCCTGCGACCGTTGTCGCCGTGGAGGCGCAATTGTTCGCCAGCCCGGCTGCCGGGCAGAGCCGGTGTATCACGTACCTGGCCTCGTAGCCGGCCGCATTGGCGGCGATCAAAGGCGACGGTTCGATGCAGGCGGGCACCGCGAGTCCGCCGCAATTATCCTTGTCCCAGTCGACCCTGGGACGGGTCAGGTCGCCGCTGTTGCCGGTCATGTCCAGCGTTTCCTGGCTGGTCGCGTAATACCCGCTGGAAGGGATGTCCGCTTGTGATGCGGCCACTCCCGCGATTGCCGACAGCCAGTTGATGGCGGCTTCGGTTCCGGAATCGCCGGCCAGAACGGCTCCCTGCTTGAAGGCCATGTTGCCGGCCACGACGTTGCCGGTATCGACCGAGCGGATCAGCGCGATCGCGGCCAGGGTCATCGCAACCAGCGCGATCAACGTGATGATCAGCACCACGCCTCTCTGCCGCCCGGCGTTTATATTTTGTTTTTTCATTAGCTGTTTCTCCAGAGCATGTTGCGCAATGGCACGATTGTTTCAAAAGTCTTGTAGCGATAGCACATCCAGTTGGCGTCTGCCGCTAGATTGATGACTCCTCCAGCCCAAGACGGGCCAACTGTAGTGGTGTCGCAAACACCTGTTGCCGGATTCGGTTTTTCCATCAGGCCGTTGCGTGCGACGATGGCAAAACGGATCGCATAGATCCGGTTGACGTCTCCTGCGTCGCCTACCGTACCGCTCGCGTCGGCGTCGATCATGGCGGCGCTCCAGGTATCGACCTGTGAGTCCGTCTGCACGCCGGCACGCGTGTCGAAACCGTATTGCGCCTGCAGGCTCGCCACATCCGAGGAGATGATCTGGGAATTATTGGTATTCGTTGCGGAGATGTAATCCGTCAGCACCAGATTGTTGTTCGCATCCACCGAGTAGGTGTGGGACAACAGGCTGCCGACGTTCATCAGCAATGCATCGGTCGAGAAGGTGGCGGGGAATATCGCTGTATTGCCGTTCCAGCTACCCGCAGCATGTATGACAGGATTCAGCACCGGGTCTGCGTTATCGACCTGGAACAGGGTGCAGTTGGGCGGCGTGCTTCCTTCGTAGGCAATGAGCAGGTCGCCTTGCGACATGCCCAGCGTGGCGCTGACGTTGATCTGCGTGTCGGCCTGGTTGTGTATCGCGATGACTCTGACCGGCAGGCTCCAGCTGGATTTGTTCCCGGAAAGGACGGTGATGCTGTCCGTCGACCCGCCTGCTCCGTCCACAATGGTTGCGGGGGCCAGCATCAGATCGGCCAGCGCCGCGTTGTTGAACGACCTTTTCAACGCGCAGCCTGTCGCCTCGCCCAGCCCATATCCCGACATGCGGATGTCGCGCTCGATGATGTAGAGACTCACACCTCCATTGGTCTGCGCGTCCGAACCGCCTGTGGTAGTTCTTTTCTGGCCTTCGAACGTGGCGAACACCTGCATCACGATAATGGTACTCAGCAAACCGATGACCATGCCGACCATGATCTCAACCAGGCTGAAACCGCTGTTCCGATGTCTGTTCTGAATGATGGGTGACATGTGCGCCTTCTTCCGTCTAGTTTCTGATCACTGCAATGGCGGTGTAATTGTGCGAGGCGGCCTCGTCCGGTGCCTGCCAGAACACCGTGACGCTCGCATTGTTGTCCGCGTCGATGGCGATGGTCGGCGCATTCGCGGGCACTCCCGCAACACCCGGCAGCGTCTGCGCGACTGAACTTGCCCAGGCGATATAACCCGCGCCGGCCTGGCTGCCGAAATTGGCAACGAGGGCGGCATTTGATTTGTCTGCGACCCACATCTGACCGATCGCCTGATTGGCAAGCAAGCTGGCGTCGGTTCGATATTTCGCCAGTGCGACGTTCTTGATCGACGCGGCCTGCAGGCCGATGATGGCCAGGATTCCGATCGAAAACAGCAGCATTGCGATTAATGCCTCCAGGATCACTGCGCCCCGTTGCCTGTTCTCGAGTGATTTCATAGTTCGCATCCTCATCATGCACAGCCTTGCGGATTGGTCGCGCGCGGCAACGCCGGATCGCACATGCGCACTTGGCCGCCGACCTCGACCACGATCACCATGCGTCTGGCATTGGCATTGGCCGCATTCATCACGTCAATCCGGGAAATGTCGGCGCCGATGTTGGCGACAGGCATGCGTCCGATCCCGTCGAACGTGACGCCTGCGGGCAATCCGTTACCGATCGTGAGCGGCACATCGAAATGATTGGCGGGGATGGGGGCGGGGAGTGCTGCCACGCTTACACCTACACGGGCATTCTTGCCGGCCTCGTTGCTGTAGCTCTGGATGTTCGCCGGGCAATCTGCCGTCACCGTGACGCAGCCTACCGTCCAGGACACGACCCCAGTGGCGTCCGTCAGATCGAGGCGCACGTTTGTATTGCGTCTTACCGCTTCGGTGCGCGCCAGTTGCAAACCATTCAGTATCGATTCCGCCGCACCTCTGGTCTGGATGTTTTGCGTCCACAGGTTAAACGCGGGCATGCCCATGGTCATGAGCAGGCCCATGATCACGATCGCGATCAGCAATTCGATCATGGTCACGCCGCGTTGTTTGCGCTCCATCAGCATGTCTGGCCTTGTTTGGTGAGCCAGCAGTTTGCCGGGATTCCTGTCCAGTCTGCCGGCGCATCGTCAGTCACTTTGGTATTGTTCTGGTCGATGGTGTAGATGAAATCGCCCACCCCCTCGGCTGCCACGCCTGTCGCACGCGCCGTAAATGCAGAGGCCGTCAGGATAGGGCAGTCGTAGGTGAAATATTTGGTGCCTGTCGGCAAAGGCGCCACAGTACCGGCAGTACACCCTCCCTCATAAGTTCGGCTATCCTGATAGTATTGCTCGAGTTTCACGCGCATCGCCGCAAGCTCTGTCATTGCTTCGGTCAATTTGCCGCGCTGCACATAGTTACCGTATGCCGGCACGGCAACGGCTGCCAGAATCGCAACGATGGCGACTACCACCATCAGTTCTACCAATGTGAATCCCTTCTGTTTGTTCATGATTTTCTCCTTAGTCGACTGAGTGCGGATGTTAGACATCTCGTTCTGCCGCTTCCAGCGACGTCCGACCAGAGGAAGGTCATTACTGACAAGCGGTTTCACCTAATGGCCAGACGGTTTTTGATTCATGAAAAAAGAAAGCGGCCCGAAGGGCCGCTTTCCTGTTTGCTGCTCTAATGCAAGTTACTTGATGACTGCGTTCAACTCACCCTTGCTGTAGCGGGTCGCCATCGAGTCCAGCGAGATCGGCTTGATCTTCCCGGCCATACCTGCGGATCCGAAGGCTTCGTAACGAGCCTTGCAGATCGCGCGCATCGCCTTGGTGGTTTCAGCAAGGAACTTGCGTGGATCGAAGTCCTTGGGATTCTGCGACAGATAGCGACGGGTCGAGCCGGTGGAAGCCATGCGCAGGTCGGTATCGATGTTCACCTTGCGTACGCCGTGCTTGATGCCTTCGACGATCTCTTCGACCGGTACACCGTAGGTCTGGGGCATCGCACCGCCGAACTGGTTGATGATCTCCAGCCATTCCTGCGGCACCGAGGATGAACCGTGCATCACCAGGTGGGTGTTGGGGATGCGCGCATGGATCTCCTTGATGCGGCTGATCGCCAGCGTGTCGCCAGTGGGCGGCTTGGTGAACTTGTACGCGCCATGTGAAGTGCCGATGGCGATCGCCAAAGCGTCTACCTGGGTCAACTTGACGAATTCGGCGGCTTCATCAGGATCGGTCAGCAGTTGGTCGTGGCTCAGTTCGCCTTCTGCGCCGTGACCGTCTTCCTTCTCACCCATACCGCTTTCCAGCGAGCCCAGACAGCCCAGTTCACCTTCGACGGAGACACCGACTGCATGTGACATGTTCACGACACTGCGGGTGATGTTGACGTTGTAATCGAAGGAGGAAGGTGTCTTGCCATCGGTCATCAGCGAGCCGTCCATCATCACGCTGGAAAAGCCGGAACGAATGGCGTTGATGCAGACCGCTTCGGAGGCGCCGTGATCCTGGTGCATGACGACAGGGATGTGCGGATACATTTCCACAGCAGCTTCGATGAGGTGGCGCAGGAACGGCTCACCCGCATATTTGCGCGCGCCTGCCGAGCCTTGCATGATCACCGGGCTGTTGCATTCGTCGGCCGCCTCCATGATGGCCTTGACCTGCTCCAGATTGTTCACGTTGAACGCGGGCAGGCCATAACCGTTTTCCGCCGCATGATCGAGTAGTTGACGTAGGGATACAAGTGCCATTTTTTCCTCCTGATTAAATGAAAATACTGATTCGTACTGCTGCTTCTGTCATAACTTTATTGGATGCTGTTCTTGCGGTGATCGCCCACCCTCACGATTTTCATCGTGTTGGTATGCCCAGATTTGCCCACGGCTTCTCCTACGGTCACCACGACCAGGTCACCTTCTTCCAGATAACCCATTTTCACCAGCTGCAGTTCGGCATCAATCAGCTCCTGTGAAGTCTTTCTCACCGAGCTTGGAAACAGTACCGGATGCACACCGCTGAACAAGGTTACCTTGGTAAGCGTCTCCGGCACCGGGGTCAAGGCGAAGATCGGCACGCCCGCGTTGACACGTGACATCCACAAGGCGGTAGACCCGGATTGCGTCATGGCCACGATCGCTTTCACGTTGAAATGCGAAGCGGCGAACAAAGCCGACATCGCAATGGACTGGTCGATGCGCAAGAAGCTCTGGTTTGTACTACGACAGTCGATGGCATTGTCCTCGGCTTCGCGCTCGGCCTTGCTGCAGATGCGCGCCATCGCTTCGATGGTTTCAACCGGATAATCGCCAACGGCCGTTTCGGCCGACAGCATCACCGCATCTGTTCCATCCAGAACCGCGTTGGCCACATCAGAAACCTCGGCGCGCGTCGGGATTGGATGGGTGATCATCGACTCCATCATCTGGGTCGCTGTGATGACCAGCCGGTTCTTGGCACGCGCCATCTTGATCATGCGCTTCTGCAGTCCCGGTACCGCCGCGTCGCCCACCTCCACACTCAAGTCTCCGCGCGCCACCATGATGGCGTCGGATGCATCGATGATGTCGTCCAGCACGGGGATGGCTTCGGCACGTTCGATCTTGGCCATCAGCATGCTTTTCCCACCTGCGGCCTCCATCAGTTCACGCGCATAGCGCATGTCATCGCCGGTACGCGGAAAGGATATCGCCAGATAGTCGGCCTTGATCATTGCGGCCGTCTTGATATCTTCCTTGTCCTTGTCGGTCAGCGCCGGCGCGGTCAGGCCGCCGCCCTTGCGGTTGATGCCCTTGTTGTTGGAAAGCACGCCCCCGCGAATGACCGTACAGACGACTTCCTGCCCCCGGACTTCGACCACCTCGAATTCCAGCATGCCGTCGTTCAGCAACAAGATGGAGCCCTGGCTTACATCCTTGGGCAGATCCTTGTAGTCGAGTCCGACACGTTCCTGATTGCCGTTTCCTTCCAGCGCGGCATCCAGAATGAAGGTCGCGCCTTTTTTCAGCACGATCTTGTCGTTCTCGAATTTGCGCACACGGATCTTGGGCCCCTGCAGATCGGCCAGGATACCCACGGTACGACCCACAGCAAGCGCTGCAGCCCGGACCGTTTCCGCCCGTTCCATATGATCCTGTGCCGAGCCATGTGAAAAATTCATCCGCACCAGATCGACTCCGGCGCGGATCATTTGTTCCAATACCTTCTGGTCGCTGGAGGCGGGCCCCAGCGTTGCAACTATTTTGGTTCTGCGCAGCATGTAATTCCTGGTTGGTTATTGTTTGGCGCGCTCTTCCAGAATCGCCACGGCAGGCAAGGTCTTGCCTTCGAGGAATTCAAGGAAAGCACCGCCCGCGGTAGAAATGTAGGACACCTTGTCATAGATATCGTATTTCTGGATTGCCGCAATCGTGTCGCCGCCACCCGCGAGGGTGAACGCCTTGGTTTCGGCAATCGCCTTGGCAATGGTCTTGGTACCATCACCGAACTGGTCGAATTCGAACACGCCAACGGGGCCGTTCCATACCACGGTACCCGCCTTCATGATGATGTCGGCCAGTTCCTGAGCTGACTTGGGACCGATGTCGAAGATCATGTCGTCATCCGCCACTTCGCCCACATTCTTCAGCACGGCCGGTTCATTGGCGTCGAATTTCTTGCCGCACACCACGTCCACGGCGATGGGAATATTGGCGCCGCGCTGTTTCATTTTTTCGATCAGCGCTTGAGCAGTCGGAACCAGATCACCTTCGCACAAAGACTTGCCGACGTTACCGCCGGTCGCCTTGATGAAGGTGTTGGCGATACCACCGCCCACTACCAGCTGTTCGCACTTCTCGGACAACGACTCCAGCACGGTCAGCTTGGTGGAGACCTTGGAGCCACCGACGATGGCAACCATCGGACGTGCAGGGCTCAACAGCGCCTTGGTCAGGGCCTCGAGTTCTTCAGTTAGCAGGATACCCGCAGCCGCCACGGGTGCAAACTTGGCGACACCGTGAGTCGATGCCTCGGCGCGGTGCGCGGTACCGAACGCGTCCATCACAAACACATCGCACAGTGCAGCGTATTTCTTCGACAGTTCGTCGTTGCTCTTTTTCTCGCCCTTGTTGAAACGGCAGTTCTCCAGCAGCACCAGTTCGCCATCGGCAACACTGAAACCGCCATCCACCCAATCCTTGATCAGGCGCACGGGCTTGCCCAGTTTATTGGCAATGGTGTCAGCCACAGGCTTAAGCGAGTTTTCTTCGGAATAAACACCTTCTTCCGGGCGGCCCAAATGGGAAGTCACCATAACTTTTGCGCCGGCATTCAGTGCGGCGTTGATGGTTGCCATGGAAGCAGTAATCCGCGCATCGGAAGTTACCTTGCCGTCTTTGACGGGGACGTTCAGGTCGGAACGGATCAGGACGCGCTTGCCCTTGAGATCCAGGTCGGTCATTTTGATCACAGACATGATTTTTCCTTATATACAGACGATAGAAGCTGAAAGGGCTGGCACAGCCAGCCCTTGTCTTTGTGGATTACTTGGCTACATGCAATGCGAAACGCATCATGTTGCAGGTGTACCCGTACTCGTTGTCGTACCAGGCAACGATCTTCACGAAAGTGCCGTCCAGTGCAATACCGGCTTCGGAATCGAAGATCGACGAATAGCCGCAACCGCGGAAGTCGGTCGAAACCACCTTCTCGTCGGTGTAACCCAGCGTCTTGCTGATGTCGCCATTCTGCGATGCCGCCTTCATTGCCGCGCAGATGTCTTCGTACTTGGCTTCCTTGTTCAACTCGACGGTCAGGTCGACCACGGAAACGTCGGAAGTCGGCACGCGGAACGCCATGCCGGTCAGCTTGCCATTCAGCTCTGGCAACACTTTGCCTACCGCCTTGGCTGCGCCAGTGGAGGAGGGGATGATGTTCTCCAGAATGCCGCGGCCGCCGCGCCAGTCTTTCTTGGACGGACCGTCAACAGTTTTCTGGGTCGCTGTGGCAGCATGCACGGTGGTCATCAGGCCGCGCTTGATGCCCCAGTTGTCGTTCAGCACTTTGGCGACCGGTGCCAGACAGTTGGTGGTGCAGGAAGCGGCAGAAACGATGGCTTCGCCCTTGTAGGCGGTGTGATTCACGCCGTACACGAACATCGGGGTCTTGTCCTTGGAAGGAGCGGAGATCACGACCTTCTTTGCGCCTGCTGCGAGGTGCTTCTTGCAGCCTTCTTCGTCCAGGAAGAAACCGGTACATTCCAGAACCAGTTCAGCACCGACTTCGGTCCACTTCAGGTTTGTCGGGTCAGTTTCGGCAGTCAGGCGGATTTTCTTGCCGTTCACCACCATGCTGTTGCCTTCAACCTTGATATCACCCTTGAAATTGCCATGCACGGAGTCGTATTTCAGCATGTATGCCAGATAGTCCGCGTCCAGCAGGTCGTTGATAGCGACCACTTCAAATTCCGGAAAGTCCTTTGCAATTGCGCGGAACGCCATGCGGCCGATACGACCGAAACCATTGATGCCAACTTTGATAGCCATTGCTTTTCTCCCGTTTAGTAATTAAAGGTGTTATTTACAGTACGCTTTTCACGGCCTTGACGACATTCTCCGTCGTGAAGCCGAAGTGCTTGAACAGTTCGGGGGCCGGAGCGGATTCGCCGAAGGTATCCATGCCGACCACAGCACCGTCCAGCACGTACTTGTACCAACCGCCGGTCACGCCAGCCTCGACCGCGACGCGCTTGACGCCCTTGGGCAATACGCTGTCCTTGTAGGCCTGATCCTGCTTGTCGAACACATTGGTCGACGGCATAGAAACCACCCGTACATTGACCCCTTCCGCCGCCAACGCCGTCTGTGCGCTCAATGCCAGCGACACTTCGGAACCGGTAGCGATGATCACGGCCTGCGGCTTTCCACCCGCTGCTTCGGACAGAACATATGCACCCTTGCGGATGTTGGCGATCTGCGCCGCATCACGCTTCTGGAACGCCAGATTCTGGCGGCTGAAGATCAGGCTGGAAGGACCGTCGGTGCGCTCGACTGCAGCAACCCATGCCACGGCGGACTCAACGGTGTCGCACGGACGCCAGACCTCCATGTTGGGGATGTAACGCAGCGTGGCAGTCTGCTCGACCGGCTGGTGGGTCGGACCGTCTTCGCCCAGACCGATGGAGTCGTGGGTGAACACATAGATCACGCGCTGTTTCATCAGCGCCGACATGCGCAATGCATTGCGGGCATATTCGGAGAACATCAGGAAGGTGCCGCCGAACGGCAGGAAACCGCCGTGCAGTGCCATACCGTTCATGATGTGCGACATACCGAACTCGCGCACGCCATAGCTGATGTAGTTGCCGGGCTTTTTGCCGGAAACATGGTGCGCGCCCGTCCAGTTGGTCAGATTGGAACCGGTCAGGTCGGCAGATCCACCAAGGAACTCCGGTAACGCAGGTTGCAATCCGTTAATGGCGTTTTGCGATGCTTTGCGTGTGGCAACGGTCTCCGCCTTTTCGTTGGTCTTGGCGATGAACTCGGCTGCATGGGCCGCCCAGTTGGCCGGCAGTTCACCCTTGACGCGGCGTTCGAACTCGGCAGCTTCTTTCGGAAATGCTTTTTTGTATTCGGCGAACTTGTTGTTCCACAGCTTTTCCAGCCCTTCGCCTTTGGTGCGCGCATCCCATGCCTCGTAGACATGTGCGGGAATCTCGAACGGAGGATATTTCCAGCCGATATGCTCACGGGTCGCGGCGACTTCTGCATCGCCCAGTGCAGCGCCGTGCACGTCGTGTGTGCCTTCCTTGTTGGGGGAACCCGCGCCGATAACGGTCTTGCAACAGATCAGTGTCGGCTTGTCAGTGACTGCATGCGCAGCCTTGATGGCAGCGTCGATCGCCTCGGGATCATGACCCTGCACGTCGGCGATGACATGCCAGCCATAGGCTTCGAAACGCTTGGCTGTGTCGTCTGTATACCAACCGTCTATGTGGCCGTCGATGGAAATGTTGTTGTCATCCCAGAACGCGGTCAGCTTGCCCAGCCCCCAGGTACCCGCCAGTGCACAGGCCTCATGCGAGATGCCCTCCATCATGCAGCCGTCGCCCAGAAATACGTAGGTATTATGGTTGACGATCTCGTGGCCGGGCTTGTTGAATTCATTGGCCAGCAGCTTCTCGGCCATCGCCATACCCACTGCATTAGTGATACCCTGACCGAGCGGACCTCCGGTAGTTTCCACACCAGGGGTATAACCGTACTCAGGGTGTCCCGGAGTCTTGGAATGCATCTGGCGGAAACGCTTCAGCTCGTCGATCGGGAGGTCGTAGCCGGACAGGTGCAGCAGTGCATAGACCAGCATCGAGCCATGGCCGTTGGACAGGATGAAACGGTCGCGATCGGGCCATTTCGGGTTGGCCGGATTGTGACGCAGATAACGGTTCCACAGCACATCGGCGATTTCCGCCATGCCCATCGGAGCTCCCGGGTGACCGGAATTAGCTTTCTGGACGGCATCGACTGCCAGCATGCGGATTGCGCCTGTGATGTCGTTGTATTTTGGTGGGGTTACATTACGCGCTGCTGACATTTCCGATGCCTCCTGAAATTTTTTTGGGATTATTGAGATGTATTAAGTTTGCGTTTGAGCGGGTGATTATGCCGTAGCCCCCCAATTAGGGCAACAACCGTCCAAAAAGGAAGTTTTTACTGGACGGCGTTCTCATTGCCTTTTTTGGCAAATTTGATTCCCAGTTGCTTGAGTTTTCGATACAAATGGGTTCTCTCCAAACCCACTTTCTCAGCTACCCGGGCAACATTGCCGAGCTCTTTCTTCAAATGGTAATCGAAATACAGGGCGTCAAAATACTCCCGCGCCTCGCGTAACGGCAAGTTCAGCGGCAATGAAAAATGCTGTTCTTGACCATCAATGCTCAAAGTAATTTTTTGTTCCCGCTCTCCGTCCGTCGACATCGGCGGTTTGGGCGCGCCATCCTTGAAAGCTGCGGCAACCGTGCTGAGCAATTTTTGCAGTGAAACAGGTTTCTCCAGAAAATCCACGGCCCCAATACGTGTCGCCTCGACAGCCGTTTCAATTGTTCCGTGCCCCGACATCATTATGACTGGCATGGTCAGCAGATCCTGTTCAACCCATTCCCTGAGCAGGGTCACACCATCGGTGTCGGGCATCCAGATATCAAGCAGAACCAGGTCGGGCTCATGCTCGTTCCGGTAACTCCGCGCCTGCCCGGCATTTTCGGCCAGATGAACCTGATAACCCTCGTCGAACAGGATTTCCGACAGTAATTCGCGGATACCTATTTCATCATCGACCACCAATATTTGCTTGCTTGCCATTATGTCTCCTCAACCAGCGGCAAACGGATATTGACAAGAGCCCCGCCGCTCGCACCATTTTTAATGTCGATTCGACCGCCATGTTCCTCGACGATTTTTTTCACAATTGCCAACCCCAGACCGGTGCCTTTGGTTTTGGTTGTCATGTACGGCTCGAAGGCGCGCGATAGTACTGTCTCGGAAAATCCGGGGCCATTATCTTCAACCTGCAAATGAATCTCGCCGTTTTGTGTTTCCGTACTCAATATGATTCCGGGCCGCGCAACTCCGGCCAGCGCATCTTGTGCATTCTGCAGCAAATTATGGAGTACTTGCCTTAACCGTGTTGTGTCTCCGCTAATTTCACTTCGCGGAGCATCCAGTCTTAATGTAATGGGGGTGGCATTTGCCTCATACAGCCCCAAGACCTCCTTGATCAGCCTGTGCATATCAAGACGTGACAATTTCAAGGCTGGACCACGGGCATAATTTGCGAAGTCGCCCACCATGTTCTTCATTGCAGCCACCTGACTGACTATGGTCTGCGTTGCGCGCGTCAATAACTGGGCATCAGCTTCATCCAACTTGTCGTTCAATTTGTGTTGCAGACGTTCTGCCGAAAGCTGTATCGGAGTAAGCGGGTTCTTGATCTCGTGCGCAAGACGGCGCGCGACTTCTCCCCATGCGGCTTGTCGTTCAGCCTGCAGCAAATGGCTGATGTCGTCGAACACCACCACATAACCCGCCTCCCCTCCTTGTGGCAAACGTGTTCCGCGCATCAGCAATATCTGATTGCCATTCTTGCTTAATCGTTCTATTTGCCTCTGCCATTCCCCGTTGGAGGTTTCGACAAAGGCTTCGCTGATGGTTTTGCAAAACGAATGCAACAAAGGATGGTCTTCGGCAATCCGGCTTAACGACATGCGCTGCATTCCTTCCAGTGGAACGGACAGAATTTGGGCGGCGCTGGTATTCACGGAACGGAGGCGGAATTCATTATCCAACGCCATAACGCCGGAAGACAGATGGGTCAGCACACTTTCCAGATAGCCTTTTGCGCTCTCCACTTCCCGTCGCTGCTGTTCGCTGGACTGTTTGGCCTCGAACAGTTGTTGTGTCATCTGGTTGAACAGGCCTGTCAAAGCGCCTAATTCGTCGCTGCTTTGAATCGGATACTGGCCGGTAAAGTCGCCCTGTGCTACTGCCCGCGTCCCGTCCGCCAATGCTTCCAGGGAGGATCCCAGCCGTTCGCTGATGAAAAAGGCTGTCGATACCGCCGTCAACAAAACCACTAGCAGTGATAGCGTCAGTGTAATCGCATAGAGTCTTTTCAGTGCAAGTCGCGATAGTGTCAGTTCCTGATAATCGCGATATACGGCCTGGACCGTTTCTGCATCTTCTTCTATTTGCTTGGGCACCGGTTGTGAAAACTGCAGAATATAATGCCCGTTCGCGTGAGTATTGGAATTCACCGTCACCAGGACACGCAAGGTCAATCCCTTGTTCGGCAGGGCGTCGATAACTTCATATTCACCCTTATCCAAAACCAGGCGTAACAATTCCGCATCCGGCATATCCGGTAAAAGCGCATTATTACCCGAAGAAAATGCAATCACATTTCCTTTGGCGGTAAACAATGCCGCTTCCTGAGCCACCTTTTCATCTATCAATTGATCCAGCGCGAACTGGAATTGCTGCGGTTGCTTTTCTGCCAGCAACAAGGCAATGAACTGGGTTTTCTTGCTCAGTTCTTTCAGGCTGTTGTCCAATCCGCTTCTGCCAAGATTGAGCCCGCCTTCCAGGGCTTTTTCCACGCGCACATCGAACCATGACTCAATACTCTTACCCAGAAACTGCACCGATACGGCGTAAACCAGAATTCCGGGCAAGACCGAGATCAGTATGAAAAACAGGACCAGTCTTAACGTCAACTTTGCCCCGAATACCTTGCGCTTGAGTTTGTTGCGCAGACGCCATAGCTGATAACCAACCAACCCCGTCAACGCGATCGCCAGCACGCCGGTGATTCCCAGCAGGGTGTAGTAATTGAGTGAAAGTACTTCGGTATTCGCGTTGCCGCTGGACAATAGGTACAGCAATACCCCGCCGAGCAATACACTGATGAGAATTATGTTTCTCATTGCTCCGCTACCCCGCCTTGCTATCACTGCTCGCGTTATTTTCATCGGGCCTGATCACCCAGCGATACCAGCCTGAATCGAGTGTCCAGTCCTTGCCGGTCAACATATTCACCTGAAACAATTTCGGTAATTGTGTGGTGTCCAATCGCAATCTTACCGCGACCGTATAGTCCCCACTCTTCTGCATCGCTTCCGCAGGAATAAAGTCGGAGCTTTGTCTGGATAATATGTCCAGTGCGTCATCAAGGCTGGCAAAATTCTGGAACAGCGCACCTCGCGAGATACGGTATTGCCGCGTCAATACGCTATAGGAAAGCTTGACGGTCTGTTGGCCCAGAAAGATTTCTTCATCCAGCCAATACCAGCGGGAGCGCTTCAATGAAAATTCACTTACAAAATAAATCGGTATCCCGCGTGACAGGGCCTGCTGCACCACGTCGGTCAATTTGATGTCATAGTCGACGTAGATTTGATAACCTTCCTCGCCTGAACGCATTTCCGACTTGTTGACGAAAACGTCATCCGCATAGACCGATGTGAGCAACAGCCCGACGAGCAGCGCGCTGCGCAGCAATACGCTAAACGCTTTTTTGAAGTAGCGCATAAAAGAAACCATCATGCTCGTCATCGGGTAGCAATTGTCCCCCGCTATTCTCCGGCAAGGATATTTGTAATCGGCGCGCCTCCGGGTGATGTTCCAGAAATGTCGCGACTACCCGCTCATTTTCCTGCTGGAAAACCGAACAGGTGGCGTAGAGCAATTTACCATTTTGTGCCAGCAGTCGCCACAACGCCTGCAGAATATCCAGTTGTTGCGCGGCGAATGCGGGGATATCTTCCTGACGGCGCAACCATTTGATATCCGGATGTCGACGCACCACGCCAGAGGCAGAGCAGGGTACGTCGGCCAGTATCCTCTGAAAAGTTTTTCCATCCCACCAGCCTTCCGGTTTGCCTGCATCACCCGACACCAAAGATGCGGATAATTGCAGACGCCGCAAATTTTCCGCGACGCGTTGCAAGCGTTTTTCGTCCTTATCCAACGCAACCATGTCCACCTGCGCGCACTCCAAAATGTGGGCGGTCTTCCCGCCCGGCGCGGCACACGCATCCAGCACGCGCATGCCGTCCTGTACGTCCAGCAGGTGTGCGGCATATTGCGCGCCGGCATCCTGCACTGAAACCATCCCCGAATGAAACCCGGGCAGATTATCTACAGCAACCGGTTTATCCAGTTTCAATGCGTCTGGTTCGACCAATTGGGCGGAGAGACCCTGCCGTTCCAGTTGCGACAAATATTCCGCCGTCTTGCCATATCGTCGGTTAATCCGCAAAGTCATCGGCGGATGCTGATTGCCTGCAGTCAGTATGGCGGGGCTTTGTTCGCCGTACTGCCTTTGCAATTCGTCTATCCACCATTGAGGATGGTTGTATTTTCCTTCTCCATCTTGGGCGGCCTGTTCAAGCAAAATGGCGTGGTTGCGCAAAAAATTGCGCAGGATTGCATTGGCCAAACCGCTCGTTCGGGGGTTCAAGGATTGTGCAGCGCGTACAGCATGATCCACTACGGCGTATTTTGCTGCCCTGCTGTACTGCAACTGGTACAGCGCAACCAGCATGAGAAATTGCAGACGTTCATCTGATAATGGCTTGTGTAATAGCGCTTGCAGGATTGCATGCAACTGTCCATAAAAACGCAGCGTGCCATAACTCAGGTCCTGCAATGCAGCGCGTTGTGATGATGTCCAATTCATCTTGTCGCGCAACGCTGCATCCAGCACATGATTGAGGTTGCGCCCATTCGCCAGCACTTGCTGAACGATTTGGCTGGCGACGAGTTGCAGATTATGCATTTACAAGAACCGGTCGCCGACCCTGACCGGTATGGCCTGCAAAAATTGGCTGGCTGGCTGCGCCTTGCCACCGGGCCGCTGTAGCACTTCCAGCCGTAATGCATCCTTGCCACACGCTACAGTAATTCCTTGCTTACCCAGCGCCAGAACTGTACCAGGCTCGCCTTGTTGCACAGTGTGTTCCGCCTGCCATATCTTGATTCCCATCCCGTTGAAAACCGTATGGCACACCGGGAAAGGGTTGAACGCCCGCACGGCATATACAATCTGCCGCGCATCCATTTGCCAGTTGATCTGGCTCTCGCTTTTGAGCAGTTTCGCGGCATAAGTGGCAACTGTGTCGTCCTGTTTAACCGCTGTCAGCCGGTTTTCCTGCAGCAGACGCAACGCTTCCAGAATGCTGCTTGCCCCCAGCTCTGCCAATTTGTCGTGCAATGTCGCTGCAGTATCGTTTGGCGAAATGGGACAGGATCGCCGCAGCAGCATATCTCCAGTATCCAGCCCCTCATCCATCTGCATGATGGTAATGCCAGTCTCATTGTCGCCGGCAAGGATTGCCCGCTGGATCGGTGCGGCACCACGCCAGCGTGGCAACAGTGAAGCATGGATATTCAGGCAACCGAAACGGGGCAAACCAAGCACAGCCCGTGGCAGGATAAGTCCATAAGCGGCAACAACCATTACTTCTGCATCCAGTGCGGCAATCTCTCGTTGCGCCTCTTCTGTTCGAAGCGAGGCGGGCTGCAATACCTGTAATCCGTGTTGTAATGCCAGCTGCTTTACCGGTCCAGAGGTCAATTGCATGCCCCGACCGGCCCTCCGGTCCGGCTGGGTTAAAACGGCAACAATTTGATGCTCTTCGTGTAGTGCTGCCAGCGCATTGGCAGCAAATTGCGGAGTACCGGCAAAAATGATTTTCACGGAGATACTTTATAGTGTTTCGCGTTGTCGCTTTTTCAGCTTGGCGCGAATGCGGGACTGTTTCAATTGGGACAGATACTCGACAAATACCTTTCCGCGCAAATGATCCATTTCATGTTGTATGCAAACCGCCAAAAAACCTTCGGCTTCGAGCGTAATTAAATCACCTTTTTCATCAAGGGCACGTACGGTCACCTTTTCCGCGCGGCGTACGGTCTCATAAATGCCCGGTACCGACAGACAGCCCTCTTCACATTCATTTTCGCCGTTACTGGCAATAATTTCAGGATTAATAAATACCATCAATTGATCGCGTGCCTCTGAAACATCGGCCACGATAACCTGTTTATGTACGTCCACCTGTGTTGCCGCCAAACCCACGCCGGGAGCGGCATACATGGTTTCCGCCATATCGCGCACCAGTTTGCGGATATGGTCATCAATGTAATCGACGCGATTTGCAATCTTGTGTAGTCGCTCGTCGGGATATTGCAAAATTTTCAGGATTGCCATAAATGCTTGCTTATTTATATGACTAGATGCAGAATTTAACGCAACACGACAACATTGCGTGTCCCTTACTATCGACTCTGCCGGAGCTTTCCATGCGCAAGATTATATCGCTGATTTGCTTTTTATTGCCCGCCCTGGCTTTTGCCGCCCCCTCCGAAATCAGCCCGGAAATACGCACCGACGCGCCAGACCGGCACATCGTCGTCAAGGGTGATACATTGTGGGACATTTCCGGAATGTTCTTCAAGGACCCATGGAAGTGGCCGCAGATTTGGGGCATGAACAAAGATACCATCAAGGATCCACACTGGATTTATCCTGGAGATGTGATCATTCTGAATCGCGCAAACGGAACTTTGGAGATCGGCGCGGCGGGCGGCAGGGATATTCTCAAGCTTTCACCCCAAGCCATCGCGAGTCCAAGCGCTTACGATGTTATTCCGAGCATTTCCTCAAAAAGCATTACACCGTTCCTGAGCCAGCCGCTTGTCATTGAAGAGGGCGCCCTGAAGGATGCGCCAACACTGATCGGAGCGCGTGAGGGTCGCGTACTGTTGGCAGTCCACGATATCGGTTTTGCAAAGAACCTTTCGCAGGATAAAGGCGGCAAATGGCAGATTTACCGCCCGGGCAAGAGATTCATCGATCCTGATACTGATGAAGTGTTGGGTGTCGAGGCAATCTATCTGGGCACTGCAGAAGCCAAGACTTTTGCAAACGTCAGCACTGTTGAAATTACCTCTTCTGTACAAGAAATCTATTCGGGTGATCGCCTGGTTGCGCCTTCCAGTGAAATCATCAGCAATTATCTGCCGCACGCTCCTGGTAATAATATTGCTGCCAGTGTAATTTCAGTATATGGCGGTGTATCCCAAGCTGGGCAAAATACCATTATCACTCTCAACAAGGGCGCGCGTAACGGAATCGAAAACGGTCACGTGCTGGCGCTTTATCGCAAAGGAGAAATGGTAACAAGCGAGGGCGCGGATTTCCTGTTGCCAGATGAACGTTATGGTCTGGTATTCGTGTTTCGCGTATTTGACAAGATTTCATACGGATTGGTAATGAATACACGCCTGCCGGTACAACTGCTGGACCGCGCACAAACCCCCTGAGCATGGCCGTAGATTTCCCGCTCAAGGCTTGGCTGGCGCTAAGCTTGGTACGAGGCTTGGGAGCTGATAGTGCGCGCCGTCTGTTAAAGGAGTTCGGCTCTCCCGAAGCGATTTTTTCTGCATCCCCGGGTTCCCTCAAGTTGATTGTCAAAAGCAATGTAGCTGTTGAGGTTGGCCGGGGAATTGATGATGAACAACTTGTTCCTGTTTTGGCTTGGCTGGAGGACAGCAATAACCACATTGTCACGCTAGCCGATAGTGACTACCCGCAAAATCTGCTGCATATTCCCGATCCTCCATTGCTTTTGTATGTCAAGGGCCGCCTCGATTTGCTCAATCATCCTGCTCTGGCTATTGTCGGTAGCCGCAATTCCACCCCGCAGGGAAACCACAACGCCGAAGCTTTTGCCAAATCGCTTAGTGGCGCCGGAATATGCATTATCAGTGGCATGGCTCACGGCATTGACGCCGCCGCCCATCGTGGCGCACTGCAAGGACGGGGGAGCAGCATTGCTGTTGTCGGCACAGGACTGGACAAGGTTTATCCTGCTGCCAATCATGAGTTGGCTCACATGCTTGTCCAAAAAGGGGCGCTTATTTCGGAGTTTCCGCTTGGCACACCACCATTAGCCGGCAACTTTCCGCGCCGCAATCGTTTAATTAGCGGTATGAGCATGGGTTGCCTGGTAGTGGAAGCGTCATTGCAAAGCGGTTCTTTGATTACTGCACGATTGGCATCGGAGCAGGGCAGGGATGTATTTGCGATTCCCGGTTCCATTCACGCTCCCCATAGTAAAGGTTGTCATGCTTTGATTAAACAGGGTGCGAAATTAATCGAGACTGCGCAAGATATTCTGGAAGAGTTGGGCAACTCGGTAATTGTCCCTTTGGACAATCCAGATAATCAGGGCGCCTGTCTCGCTTTACTTGAGCAACTTGGTTACGACCCGGTTGATACTGACACCCTCAGTATTCGTTGCGGCTTGACGGTAGCCGAGCTATCCGCCATGCTGTTGACGCTTGAATTGGATGGGCGCATCAGCGTGTTGCCCGGCGGCTTGTATCAACGAATTCACTGAATATCATGTTTGAAATATTAATGTATCTTTTTGAAAGCTATTTTGATGCCGGCAGTTATCCCGAGCCGGACAAATTGTCGCGCAAGCTTTCTGCTGCCGGTTTTGAGGGTGAGGAAATAGACGAAGCAATAACTTGGCTGTCCGCATTGCATCAACAAGATCCCGTTAATTATCCCGCCGCCATTGAATGCACCGGAATACGTTACTTTGCAGAGCTGGAGCAACAGCGCATCAGTTTCGCAGCGCGCCAGTTCTTGCTGTTCTCGGAACAACAACGCATGATTTCCGCTGTAGAACGCGAAATGATCATTGATCGGGCTGTCGCATTGCAACACGAGAACCTCGGGCTGGATAAGCTCAAAATGATTATGCTGATGGTGCTATGGAACCGCCATCAAGACCTCGATGCGCTGTTGATCGAGGAATTGCTCAATACACTGCATTCCACGCAATTACATTAAACCTCACGCATGGCAACCAACCTTCTGATCGTCGAATCCCCGGCAAAAGCCAAAACCCTCAAAAAATACTTGGGCAAGGATTTCGATGTCCTTGCTTCATATGGCCATGTACGCGATCTGATACCCAAAACCGGCGCAGTTGATCCAGACAATGATTTTGCCATGCGGTACGAAACCATCGCACGCAACAGTAAACATGTGGAGGCAATCGCCAAGGCAGCAGCTCAGGCCGACAATATCCTGCTGGCGCCAGACCCGGATCGCGAAGGAGAGGCAATTGCTTGGCATATTTCCGAGCTGCTTAAAGGAAAGCGCGCATTGAAAAGCAAGAAAATGCAGCGCGTTGTATTTTACGAGATCACTCAGTCTGCAGTTCGTGAAGCGGTCGCTCACCCTCGCGAGATATCTATGCCGCTGGTAAATGCGCAACAGGCTCGGCGCGCACTTGATTACTTGGTTGGCTTTAATCTTTCGCCCTTGTTGTGGCGCAAGATTCGTCCTGGATTGTCGGCAGGAAGGGTGCAAAGTCCTGCACTGCGGCTAATTGTCGAGCGAGAACTGGAAATTGAAGCGTTCAATAGTAATGAATATTGGACTGTACATCTTGATAGCAACAAGAACCATCAACCATTTACTGCCAGATTGTTTCAATACCAAGGCAAGAAATTGGAGCAGCTCAGTATTGGCAGTCAAACCGAATATGAGGCGATTCACTCCAAGCTTATTAATGCGAAGCTGCCCCCGAAGGTTGTTCGTGTTGAAAAGAAGGTGCGACAGCGCTATGCAGCTCCACCGTTTACCACATCCACCCTCCAGCAGGAGGCCGTACGCAAATTGGGCATGTCAGCTGAACGCACCATGCGTACCGCACAGGCCTTGTACGAAGGCATTGATATCGGCGGTCAGGTTGTCGGTTTGATTTCCTATATGCGCACCGACTCACTTTCCCTTGCCATGGAGGCGGTGCAAGAAATTCGTGGTTATATAAGCAATAATTTTTCCAGTGAATATTTGCCCAGCACACAGCCGATCTACAAGAACAAAAGCAAGAACGCACAGGAATCGCACGAAGCAATACGCCCGACAGCCATCGAGCGTACACCTGATAGCTTGCGCCCCCATTTGACCGCCGATCAGGCGCGTCTTTATGAAATGATATGGAAACGTACGCTCGCATGCCAAATGGCGCCAGCTCGCTTTGATACCGTCAGCCTCGATATTCGTTTGGGCGGCGATAACACGTTATTTCGTGCTACCGGACAAGTATTGGTTTTCCCGGGTTTTATCGGGGTATATACGGAAGGTGTCGATGATGCCGTCGAAGAAGAGGGGGGAAGCTTGCCACCACTGTCTGAAGGCGATGTCTTGCCGGTTGATAATTTATACGGTGAGCAGCATTTTACTCAGCCTCCACCTCGGTTTTCAGAGGCCAGCCTGGTTAAGGCCTTGGAAGAACATGGGATTGGCCGCCCATCTACCTACGCCACCATTATCTCTACGTTGCAAGCCCGTGAATATGCTCTCCTAGACAAAAAACGCTTTGTGCCCACGGACGTTGGGCGAGTGGTTACTCGCTTCTTGACTGAACATTTCACTCGCTATGTAGATTATGGTTTTACAGCGCACTTTGAAGATGAGTTGGATGAAGTGTCTGACGGAAAGCGAGATTGGATTGGCGTGCTTGATGAGTTCTGGAAAGATTTTTCCGCGCTTGTTAACGATAAAACCAACATTGATCGCCCCGTGGAATTACTTGACGAGGCTTGTCCGGACTGTGGCAAACCACTCGCTAAGAAACTTAGCCGTTATGGTAGTTTTATAAGTTGCACCAATTATCCGGAATGCAAGTATAAGCGTAGCATCACCGGGGAATCACCAGATGATGCCTCTGCCCGCGTGATGCTTGGCCTGCACCCGGAAATGGATTTGGCCGTACTTCTGTTACGCGGTCCGTACGGCCACTATGTACAACTCGGTGAAGCTGAAAAGGGGGCAAAAACCAAACCCAAGAGGGTTTCTTGGCCCAAAGAAATGCCGATTGAACAGGCTGATTTATCCAGCGCATTAAAATTGCTATCGCTTCCACGTGAACTTGGCCTGAATCCCGAATCTGGCAAGAAGGTTATTGTCAATATTGGCCGCTTCGGTCCTTATATCGGTCATGACGGCAAATTCAAATCCATTCCGCGCACCGATAATATTTTCGATATGCAGTTGGATCGTGCGCTGGATCTGCTGGCGCAAGCGCGCGATAACAACATTGTGCTTCGCACTCTAGGCAGCCATCCGGATGATAATGCCCCTGTAGAGGTATGCAGCGGTCGCTATGGTCCCTATGTGCGTCACGGCAAGATCAATGCGACCTTGCCAAAGGGCGTATTACCCGAAGCCATCACCCTGGAAGATGGGCTTAATCTAGTCGCCGCCAAAGCGGCAAAGGGCAAAACTGGAAAAATAAAGACAGTTAAAAAATCTGCAAAAAAGGTTGTTGAAAAAAAAGAAGCTAAAACCAAACCCCGTGCGTCGGTAAAAAAGAAAATAGCTGTATAAATTGTAGTGGTTCAGACGTCTTGCATCACAGGTAAGTGTCCACTTTTTCACTTATTGAGAAAAATGTCACCTTTTCTGAGAACCTACAAAAATACAAATTACACGTCCAGGTTTTTCACGCCGAGTGCATTTTGCTCAATGAATGCCCGGCGCGGCTCAACGACATCGCCCATCAGTGTCGTAAATATCTCATCGGCGGAAATTGCATCTTCAATACGTACGCGTAGCAAGATGCGGTTTTTTACATCCATTGTGGTTTCCCACAATTGCTCTGGATTCATTTCACCCAAGCCTTTATAACGCTGGATACTGATACCGCGCTTTGCTTCTTCGAGCAGCCAGTCCATGGCTTGCCTGAAACTGGTTATCATGCGCCTTTGTTCTCCACGAACAATATACGCGCCCGGCTTGATCAAATCGTTCAGCATATCCGCCACTTGACGAATCTGTGCATAGTCACTGCCATGCAGGAAATCATGATCTATATAGCTAACCGAATAATTACCGTGGTATAGCTTGTTTAGGCAAAAACGCAACTCTCCCATTTCATCAGTTTCGACGACAACCTTGATATTGCCCCCACAGGCATCTTCAAGCAATTTGGCACCGCTTTGCGCCAAGCTTTCGTTATCCAATGACAAGGCGGGTAAAGTCAGTAGCGCATGGCTGGCTTCTGGTGCGGTGAAGCGGGACAGCCGATCAATTACAGCCTCTGCAATAAAATATTGCTTGGCAATTTCTTCCAGCGCATCAGTCTGAATCGGATTGGCATCAACCGATGGGTATAACACCGCATTTTTCAACCCGGAATTGAGCATATATGTTTTCATCTCTTGGTCATCCTTGAGATAGCGCTCTTCCTTGCCTTGTTTGATTTTGTATAGCGGAGGTTGTGCAATGTAAATGTGGCCGCGCTCAACCAATTCCGGCATTTGACGATAGAAAAAAGTCAGGAGGAGCGTGCGTATATGTGAACCATCTACATCTGCGTCGGTCATGATGATGATTCGATGATAACGCAGCTTGTCCGCGTTATATTCGTCCTTGCCAATACCGGTTCCCAGCACTGTAATCAGTGTTGCAATTTCCTGTGATGCAATCAACTTTTCAAAACGGGCTTTTTCAACATTCAGAATCTTCCCTTTAAGGGGTAATATTGCCTGAAATTTTCGGTCGCGCCCCTGTTTGGCCGACCCCCCCGCTGAGTCTCCTTCAACCAAATACAGCTCCGACAGGGCGGGGTCTTTTTCTTGGCAATCCGCCAATTTTCCAGGCAGCCCGATACCGTCCAAAATCCCCTTTCGGCGCGTCAGTTCGCGTGCCTTTCGGGCAGCTTCGCGAGCTCGGGCGGCATCAATGATTTTATTAACTATAATTTTTGCATCATTTGGTTTTTCCAGCAAAAATGCGCCCATCTGTTGACCAATCAGATCCTCAATCACTGGGCGAACCTCAGATGACACCAACTTATCCTTGGTTTGGGATGAAAACTTTGGATCGGGTAGCTTTACTGATAATACGGCTGTCAAACCCTCCCGCATATCATCACCGGCGGTGTCTACTTTGGCTTTTTTTGCTAGCTGTTCAGCTTCAATATAATTATTTAAGGTGCGAGTCATCGCGGTACGCAAAGCGGTTAAATGCGTACCACCATCTCGCTGTGGAATATTATTAGTAAAACATTGCACAGTTTCCTGATATGAATCATTCCATTGCATCGCAATTTCTGCAGTAATTCCATCCTTTTCACCGATTGCATGGAAGACCGTTGGGTGTAGTGCCGATTTATTTCGGTTCATATACTCAACAAAGCCCCGAATGCCTCCGGCGAATGCAAAATTCTCTTCCTTGCCGGTACGATGATCAATTAGCGCAACTTTTACTCCGTTGTTTAAAAAAGAAAGTTCTCGCAAACGTTTTGCTAGGATATCAAAATGAAACTCAATTAGACCAAATGTCTCTTTAGCGGGAAGAAAGTGTACAACAGTGCCTTTTTTGGTTGACGCCCCAATTACTTTAAGTGGTGCAACCGGTTCTCCATGATGAAATTCCATGAAGTATTCTTTTCCTTCGCGGTGAATGGTTAGTTTCAGCCACTCTGACAGCGCATTAACTACCGAGACGCCCACACCATGTAAGCCGCCTGATACCTTATATGAGTTGTTATCAAATTTTCCCCCTGCGTGCAGGATTGTCATGATAACTTCAGCGGCGGAGCGCCCTTCTTCTTTATGTATGTCTGTTGGTATCCCTCGCCCATTATCAGCAACACTAATTGAATTATCCGCATGAATTATCACATTTATTTCATTGCAATATCCAGCAAGCGCCTCGTCTATAGCATTATCAACTGCCTCAAACACCATATGATGTAATCCAGTACCGTCATTGGTATCACCGATATACATCCCAGGGCGCTTACGGACTGCCTCTAGTCCTTTAAGTACCTTAATGCTACTAGAATTGTATTCACTCATTATTATTTTCCTGGGGTTTGCTTTGTTTCACGTGAAACCGTGTTTTTAATTAAATGCGCATTGGCATTACTACATAGCGAAATTCTTGATTTTCTGGTGTTGTTATCAATATGCTGCTATTTGGATCCCCAAATGAAAAATTTGCTGTTTCTCCGCTAATATTATTGAGGCCGTCCATCAGGTAGTTAACATTAAATCCAATATCAAGCGCTTCGCCATGATAATCAGTTTCTATTTCTTCTTGCGCCTCTTCCTGCTCACTATTACTGCTGATAATACTGAGATTTTTTTCTGTTAGAACAAAGCGTACACCCCTGAATTTTTCGTTAGACAAGATTGCCGCACGCAGCAGCGCTTGCTGTATCAAAATACGATCCATCGTTAGATGGTTTTCATATTTTGGGATGACTCTTTCATAATCTGGGAACTTCCCATCAATTACTTTAGTTATCAAAGTAACTCCAGAAAAAGTGGCTTTGACTTGCTGTTTCGAAAATTCTATCTCGACACTGTCTTCTGAATCTGCCAGTAATTTCGATAGCTCAATTACAGCCTTGCGAGGCAGAATAATTTCGTTTTTTTCGAAAGCTCCCTCTACGATTCCGCTGTTATAGGCCAGCCTATGTCCATCTGTTGCCACTGCCTTTAATCTATTTCCATCCAATATCAGCAATACGCCATTTAAGTAGTAGCGGACATCCTGTTGAGCCATTGCATATTGTACTGAAAGCAGAAGGTTTTTAAGTTCCTTTTGCATTAAAACTATATTTTTTGCGCCTTCCAACTGATTGCTCAGTTTAGGGAAGTCCTGCGCTGGTAATGTTTGCAGACTGAAACGACTCTTGTTTGCTCTAATTAGGGCTTTATTTTCTTTGACATCAATTGATATCTTGCTTTGTTCGGGCAACACACGAAGGATTTCCTGTAATTTTTTTCCATTAACAGTAATAGAGGAGCTTTGCCCTTTTTCAGAGTTAACGTCGATCGTTGTTGTAATTTGTATTTCCAGGTCAGTTGCAGTAAAGCGAATTTTATTGTCATGGCTTTCAATCAGCACATTGGACAAAATAGGAAGGGTTTGCTTCCTTTCTACGATTCCAATTACCACTTGCAATGGCTTAAGTATGGTTTCTTTATCGACCTTTTCAATAAACATAATATAAATCCTTAGTAAAAACTAATAATAAACACCATCTCTTGTTGGTAACCTGAAAATATATTTATATATAAAGACATGCTTAATAGTGAAACATAGATTAATGTTGTTGATAGCAATCAGAATAGATGTGGATAATTTATGCAGCTAGTTTGATAATCCAACTTATTAACATTCACTCACATATATTTGCTGACTTATCCACGTAACGTCTGGAGCAATATTCTATAGTCAGCATCGATTGTTGTATCTGCTCCCCTGAAGATTTCGACCATCTTACAAGCATGAATAACGGTCGAATGATCTTTTCCACCAAAAGCGTTACCTATTTCAGGTAAGCTCATCGCGGTTAATTCGCGAGCAAGAGACATGGCGATCTGCCGCGGCCTCGTTAGATTGCGTGATCTCTTCTTTGACAATAAATCTACTAATTTAATGCGGTAATAGTCAGTTACAGTTTTTTGGATATTCTCAATTGATATCTGTCTATTTTGTGCGATCAAAATATCCTTTAGAGCTTCTTTTGCTGTTTCTACTGATATGGAGCGACGATGAAATTTTGCATAAGCTTCCACGCGCTTTAATGCACCCTCTAATTCTCTAACGTTCGAGTTTACATGTTTGGCAACAAAAAAAGCGACCGCTTCATCAAGCACATACCCACCCAGATTGGCTTTTTTTAACAAAATAGCTACCCGCATTTCCAATTCAGGAGGCTCAATAGCAACGGTTAACCCCCACCCAAAACGAGAAACCAAACGACTATCCAACCCACTAATTTCCTTTGGAAATGTATCGCTGGTCATAATAACCTGCTTATGAGAATCAACAAGGGTATTAAAGGCGTAAAAGAATTCTTCTTGAGTTTTTTGTTTGCCAGCAAAGAACTGGATGTCGTCAATCAATAATATATCGAGCGAATGGTAGTATTGCTTGAATTCTTCAAATTTATTGGATTGGTAAGCGCGAACCACATCTGAAACGTAACGCTCAGCATGCATGTAACAAATTTTCGCTTGCGGATTGTTGATTTTAATCTGGTTGCCTATGGCTTGTGTTAGGTGAGTTTTTCCCAGTCCCACCCCGCCATAAATAAACAGAGGGTTGTAAGAAGCGCCAGGTAATTCTGCAACTTGAGAGGCCGCAGCAAAGGCAAGCTGATTGGCTTTACCAGTAACGAAATTAGCAAAAGTTAAATTTGGGTTAAGCTTTCCATAACTGCGAAACGAGGGTTCGATTTTTGGCTTGCTTTCTACAACAGTAGGGGATCGTGGTTTAACAACATCAAGCGGTTTATTGGTGTTTTCTATCTCAATAACGCGAAACTCAAACGAGGGTGCGGGCGAATAAATCAACTCGGCCTGCCTGCTGATTTCGGGCATAAAACGCTCCTGAACCAATTTTAAGGTAAAGGTATTGGGAGCGGTGAGAACAAAAGTACCATTCTCGTTTTTAAGCACTAATGGTTTTATCCAGGAGTTATATTGCTGTGGCGGCAAGTTTTTCTTAAACGAACGAAGGCATGAATCCCAAAATGAAATATCCAACATGGCTACGGTATATGGGTTGAGATCTTTTTTGTGTATGAAAATCGGCAAACAGAAAATGCTCGTGCATTTTACAGGCCGGACAAAAACTTATCCACAGGTAAAAAACCAAATTATGCTTGACAGGCCTGCCGTAAGGCTTTGTAATACCGCGCTTTGAGAAAATGGGATTAATACTATGAAACGCACATATCAACCTTCTGTTACCCGAAGAAAGCGTACACACGGATTTTTGGTTCGTATGAAAACACGCGGGGGCCGTGCTGTAATCAATGCACGTCGTGCCAAGGGCCGTGCAAAACTCGCAGTTTAGTATCCGCGCAAAACTTTCTGCCGCACAACGGCTGTTGCGCAAAGACGGCTTTAATCATGTAATCAAGTCTGAAAACATTGCTGGCAGTTGCTACAAGGTTTTTTTCACGCGCAACAAAGGGAAAAGTGCCAGACTTGGAATAATTGCGGGGAAAAAAACCATTCCCAGCGCAACCAATCGAAACAGGGCCAAGAGAGAAATTCGGGAAACGTTCCGTCAGCACAACATAAGGTTCTGCAAGCTGGATCTGGTTGTGTTGGTAAGGCCTGCCTATATTCAAGGGCTGAACAAGCGAGATGAAAATTTAATAAAGCTGTTTGGCTTGGTTGAAAACAGATGCGAAAAATCGTAATCAAGCTGATACACGGCTATCAATATCTGATCAGCCCACTACACCCACCAACCTGCAGATTTGCTCCCAGTTGTTCACATTATGCTTGTGAGGCCATATCAAAGCATGGACTAATCAGAGGTGCTTGGTTAAGCGTTAAAAGATTGTTGCGTTGTAACCCCTGGCATCCTGGTGGATATGATCCAGTACCATAACTTAGGTTTGAATCATGGACTTACAAAGACTATTCTTGTTTCTAATTTTTACATTCTCGCTTGCCTTGGTTTGGGATGGCTGGCAACGCTATCAATATCCTGATCAATATGTTCAGGAAAGCGAGAGCGCCAATAAAAAAACAGAAAATCAAAAGGTTGTACCATCTGGTGAATTGGGGCACACCATCATAAGCCAGCAGTCGGCTGTGGTTCGGCAATCCGCCCAACAGGAAAGCGAACAAATAATTCACGTTAAAACAGACACACTGGAAGCTGAAATCAGCACCATTGGGGGCGATATAAGTTATTTAGCGCTATTGGAGCATCCCGATGGTTTGGATAAGAACAAGCCAATGGTGATATTTCAGCGCGGTGAGGGCACCCACAATTATGTCGCGCAAAGCGGTTTGCTTGGAACGGGGTTGCCTAACCACACCAGCGCATTCATTCCTGAACAATACCAATACGAACTTGCTGAAAACGCAGAACAAATCCGGGTTCAGCTTAAATCCGTGGGTGGCGCACTAGAAGTTTCTAAAACGATTACCTTTTATAAAGGAAGTTATCTATTGGGGGTTTCCTACGAAGTGAACAATGTGGGCCCATCGCCGATAAAGGCAAGTAGCTATTTTCAGTTAATCAGAAACAGCGTGGCTCCAGAGGGCAGCTCGAAACTTTTGCCTACTTATATTGGTGCCGCCGTATACACAGATAAGGAAAAATTCCAGAAAATTCAATTCGAGGATATTGAGAAGGGGAATGCCGAATACGCCAAGCAGGCGGATGATGGTTGGATAGGTATTTTGCAACACTATTTTGTTGCGGCTTGGTTGCCTAGTGATAATGGCACACATGAGAATTTCACACGGAAATTGAGCGGTGATCAATATGCTGTGGGATACATTTCACCCGAAGTAACTGTTGAATCAGGACAAAAAACACAAATAGAATCCAAGCTTTATGTTGGGCCAGCAAAAACAGATTTAAACCAAATTGCACCAGGCTTGGGTTTAACAGTAGATTACGGTTGGCTAACAATTATAGCTACCCCAATATTTTGGGTAATGTCGCTATTAAATGATTGGGTTCACAATTGGGGCGTTGCAATTATATTGCTTACCGTTTTGATTAAACTGGTATTTTTCCCCCTTTCTGCGGCCAGTTATCGTTCGATGGCGAAAATGCGCGTAGTTGCGCCCAAGCTGGAAAAAATCAAACAACAATACCCGGATGACAGAGAGCAGCTAAATCGCGCCATGATGGATTTGTACAAGAGTGAAAAAATAAATCCTTTGGGCGGATGTTTGCCGGTATTGATTCAAATCCCTGTATTTATTGCATTGTACTGGGCAATACTGTCAAGCGTTGAAATGCGTTATGCGCCGTTCTTCGGATGGATTACCGATCTTTCCGCAGCAGACCCATATTACGTATTACCGGTAATAATGGGGGCGAGCATGATTATCCAGATGCGCCTGAATCCCACACCACCAGATCCATTGCAAGCAAAGGTGATGCAGATTATGCCCATTGCCTTCAGCATAATTTTCTTCTTCTTCCCGGCGGGGTTGGTACTGTATTCCATTGTCAACAACCTTCTTTCCATCGGTCAACAGTGGTATATCACCCGTGCTGCCGAAAAGGAAAATAAAGGTGCTACCACGAAACGCTGACATTATTGCTGCCATCGCCACGGCGCAAGGGCGGGGCGGAGTGGGGATAGTAAGAATATCTGGTTGTGACCTCAAAGCGCTGTCATGTGGAATTTTGGGCAAGCTGCCCGCGGTACGCCAAGCCACATACAGTAATTTTATTGATGGAAATGGCGATATCCTGGATCAGGGTATCGCCTTATATTTTTCAGCCCCCCATTCATATACCGGAGAAGACGTTCTTGAGCTGCAGGGGCATGGAGGACCCGCCGTATTACAACTGTTAATACAGCGTTGTTTGGCATTGGGTGCGCGCCTGGCGCAGCCAGGAGAATTTACCCGCCGCGCCTTTCTAAACGGCAAGCTTGATCTGGCACAAGCCGAAAGCGTCGCCGACTTGATAAATGCCAATACCAGCGAGGCGGTACGCAGTGCCGCGCGCTCATTGCGCGGAGAATTTTCTGCGGTCATTCACGGCTTGGTGGATGAGTTGATTCATCTACGCATGCTGGTTGAAGCCATGTTGGATTTTCCAGAGGAAGAAATAGACTCTATTGATATTGAGCAGCGAAATGCACAGCTGGATCACCTCCAGGCCAAGCTTCAACATACGCTGGAAACAGCAAGACAGGGTAGCTTGCTACGCGAAGGCGCATATATAGTTATTGCAGGACAACCCAATGTTGGAAAATCCAGTCTGCTAAACCGACTAGCCGGAGAAGATGTGGCTTTGGTCAGTGATGTGCCGGGCACTACCCGCGATGTCATCCGCCAGGCAATACAGATTCATGGGGTTCCTTTACATATTATGGACACAGCCGGATTGCGCGAATCCCGGGATGTGGTGGAGAGCATGGGAATTGAGCGCACTCACCAGACTTTGCGGAAAGCGGACCTAATACTAATGTTGCTGGATGCAAGCCAAGGCGTGTCAGAATACGACAAGTCCATTCTGGATTGCCTGCCTGCCGATATTCCGCGGATGCTTGTATTCAACAAGGCGGATTTGTTAAATAAAGAAACAGCGCAACACCTGGAAAGTGGCAAACCACCATCAATATGCGTTTCAGCCAAAACCGGTGAAGGGTTGGAGGAGTTGCGCGGCAGCCTATTAAAGGCAATAGGGTGGAGCGATCTGGAAAGCGGTGTATTCATGGCGAGAACCCGGCACCTTCAAGCCCTGTTGCTGGCGCAAATCCATTTGAGGCAAGCTCAATCCGTAATTGCCAGCGCAGAGTTGTTTGCGGAAGAATTGCGTCTGGCTCAGCGGGCGCTGAATGAAATTACGGGCGAATACACCCCTGACGATTTGCTTGGGGAGATTTTCAGTAGATTTTGCGTCGGAAAATAAGCTGGATGTGTTTCACGTGAAACAACCCGTTTGGGGTTCTTGGGGCTGTGATGTATGATGCGCGTCCTTTCCGGAACAGCGATAACATGAAATTTCCAGATGTATTCGATGTGGTGGTGGTGGGCGGAGGACACGCTGGCACTGAAGCCGCTTTGGCCAGCGCGCGCGCTGGTGGCAAGACATTGCTGCTTAGTCATAACATCGAAACGCTGGGACAAATGTCGTGCAATCCATCCATTGGGGGTATAGGCAAGGGGCATTTGGTCAAAGAGATTGATGCGCTTGGGGGCGCAATGGCCGCAGCAACCGACGAAAGCGGCATACAATTTCGTGTCCTGAACTCAAGCAAGGGCCCCGCCGTGCGCGCCACCCGCGCACAGGCTGACCGCCTGCTTTACAAACAGGCGATACGATCCCGTTTGGAAAATCAGCCCAATCTCTGGCTGTTTCAGCAGGCAGCAGATGACCTGCTGATTGAGCAAGCGCGGGTGTGTGGCGTTAGAACCCAACTTGGGTTGCGCTTTAACGCTAAAACCGTGGTGCTGACAACCGGTACATTTTTGTCTGGATTAATCCATATTGGACAGGCAAGTTATCAGGCGGGACGCGCCGGCGATCCGGCATCCATCAGCCTGGCTCATCGTTTGCGCGAAATGAAGCTCCCGGTGGGGA
The DNA here is from genome assembly GCA_016716325.1 of Nitrosomonadales bacterium. NCBI lineage: Bacteria > Pseudomonadati > Pseudomonadota > Betaproteobacteria > Nitrosomonadales > Nitrosomonadales bacterium. Next base: position 1,556,245 of record JADJWO010000001.1, on the reverse strand, counting down.
GACTAAAAACGGGCACGCCGCCACGCATTGATGGCCGAACCATCGATTATTCAGTTATGCAGGAGCAACAGGGAGACAGGCCTGTACCTGTATTTTCCTTTATGGGCGATGCCGCTCAGCATCCAAGGCAATTGCCATGCTGGATCACCGAAACCAATTCATATACTCATGACATCATTCGTGGCGGGTTGGATCGTTCGCCATTGTTTACCGGCGTAATTGAGGGGGTTGGACCGCGATATTGCCCGTCTATCGAAGACAAGGTCACTCGCTTTGCCAGCAAGTCCTCGCATCAGATATTCCTTGAGCCAGAAGGATTGACTACGCACGAGGTCTATCCAAATGGCATCTCCACCAGTCTGCCATTCGATATCCAGCTTGATTTGGTGCGCTCCATCAAGGGGTTGGAAAGCGCGCATATCCTGCGTCCAGGATATGCAATCGAATATGACTACTTCGACCCGCGCGGGTTAAAAAACTCGCTGGAAACAAAGGCAATCGAAGGCCTGTTCTTTGCCGGGCAAATCAATGGAACTACCGGGTACGAAGAGGCCGCCGCGCAAGGCTTGTTGGCGGGAATCAATGCATCATTACAGGCGCGCGATCAAGAAGCGTGGTATCCGCGACGTGACGAGGCATATTTGGGGGTGATGGTGGATGACCTGATAACATCCGGCGCATCGGAGCCTTACCGCATGTTCACCAGTCGTGCGGAATATCGCTTACAACTGCGCGAGGATAATGCGGATTTAAGATTGACCGAGATTGGGCGCAGGTTGGGAATCGTAGATGATGAGAGGTGGCAGGCCTTCGAGCGGAAGCGAGAATCCATTGCCCGCGAGCAGGAGCGGTTGCGGAGCATATGGGTGAATCCACGCAATTTGCCCGCAGAAGATGCAATTAGAGTGCTAGGCAAGCCCATTGAACGCGAATATGCTCTTTATGAGTTGTTGCGACGCCCGAATGTCAGTTATGCCAGCCTGTTGACCCTGCCCGGCGCCGGTATTGAAATTGCCGACGGAATGGTCTCGGAGCAAGTGGAAATACAGGCAAAATATCATGGATATATTGAACGGCAGCGCGATGAAATTGAGCGCAACGAACAATATGAAATGTTGGCTTTGCCGGACAATTTTGATTACCAAGAGGTGCGCGGACTATCCATTGAGGCGCAGCAAAAACTTAATCAGCACAAGCCCGAAACGGTTGGGCAGGCAGCGCGCATTTCCGGCATCACCCCGGCGGCAATTTCCCTTTTGCTGGTGCATCTAAAGCGGGGCTTTCATGATAACCGGCCGGGCAAGAAGCGCGCGTGACTAACAACAAAGAATTGCAGGAAGGAATTGAAAGACTGGGGATTCCCCTGAGCGCAGATATGCAGGATAAGTTGCTGGAATATCTTGCATTGCTGCAGAAATGGAACAAGGTTTATAACCTGACGGCAATCCGCGACCCCCGGCAAATGGTGAGCAATCACTTGCTGGATAGCCTTGCGGTAGTGCCGCATTTATGGCCAAGACGATGGCTGGATGTTGGTTGTGGAGCCGGCTTTCCGGGGCTGGTGCTGGCAGTCGCCAAGCCCGATTGGCAGTTCACTTTGCTGGACAGTAGCAGTAAAAAAACCAGTTTTGTGCAGCAGACAATTATCGAGTTGGAATTGAAAAACGCAGCGGTTTATTGTGATCGGGTGGAAACGTTCCAGGCACAGGACAGATTCGATGGAATTATCTCGCGAGCATTTACTGAATTGGGTGATTTCTTGCGAATCACGAGACACCTTATTGCCCCACATGGTCATTGGGCTGCAATGAAAGGTTTGGTTGAACGGGAATTGGCGGGTGTGCCGGACGATTGCATGGTCGAACGCACCATCCCATTAAAGGTTCCCGGACTGGAAGCTACGCGTAATCTGGTAATTGCAACATGCAAGGGGAGAAGAGCAGGATGACGAAAATACTGGCTGTTACCAACCAGAAGGGGGGGGTCGGGAAAACCACCACAACGGTGAATCTTGCGGCCAGCCTTGCGGCAGCCAGACAACGCGTGCTGCTTGTCGATCTTGATCCGCAGGGGAATGCGACCATGGGAAGCGGTATCGACAAGCGGGATTTGCGGGGCAGTGTTTATGATGTGCTGCTGGGGAGCAAGTCCATAGTCGAGGTCAAGGTATATTCAGAGAGCGGGAAATACGATGCTTTGCCAGCCAACCGGGATTTGGCGGGAGCGGAAATCGAGTTGGTAGATATTGCTCATCGCGAAATGCGCTTGCGTAACGCGCTGAAGAATATCGAATCCGAATATGATTATGTGTTGATCGATTGTCCGCCGGCATTGAACTTATTGACACTGAACGGCCTGTGCGCCGCCAGATCGGTGATGATACCGATGCAGTGCGAATACTACGCACTGGAAGGCTTGAGCGATTTGGTTAATACCATCCGCAAAGTACGGGCCAACCTGAATCCGGAATTGGAAATCGAGGGATTGTTGCGTACCATGTTCGACCCGCGCAACACGCTCGCACAACAAGTCTCGGAACAATTACAAGAGCATTTTGGCAGCAAGGTCTATCGAACCGTCATTCCGCGCAATGTGCGCTTGGCGGAAGCACCCAGTTATGGTGTGCCGGCGCTGTACCACGATAAATTATCCAAAGGGACCCGGGCGTATCTGGCTTTGGCCGGGGAATTATTGAACAACGCGGCCCAACATAACATGGCAATATCAGAGGAAACAAAAAATGACTAAACCAAACAGGGGATTGGGACGCGGACTGGATGCCTTATTGTCCAGCGGGAAGAGCGAAAAAGACGAGGTGATGCGCGACTTGAATGTAGCCATGCTGAAGCCAGGGAAATACCAGCCGCGATCCCGGATGGATGAAGCTTCTCTGAATGAACTGGCGGCATCCATCAAAACGCAGGGAATCATGCAACCCATCCTGGTGCGTCAACTTGCCGATGGCAGTCATGAGATTATTGCTGGTGAACGACGTTGGCGTGCAGCTCAACTGGCTGGGTTGACCCACGTGCCGGTATTGGTGCGCAGCGTCGCCGACAATGTGGCGCTGGCAATGGCGCTGATCGAGAACATTCAGCGCGAGAACCTGAATCCGCTGGAAGAAGCCATCGGAATCCAGCGGCTGATCGATGAGTTCAAAATGACCCACCAGGTTGCAGCCGAAGCGGTTGGACGTTCGCGCAGTGCGGCCAGTAACCTGCTCAGATTGCTTAAGTTACCCCAGGCCGTGCAGGAAATGCTGATGGAAAACAAGCTGGACATGGGGCATGCGCGTGCGCTGTTGTCGCTGGAAGGGGTGCAACAAGTACTATTGGCCAACAAAATAGTACTGGAAGGCCTTTCGGTGCGAGAGGCGGAAAAACTGGTACAGCAGCAAGGCGAAAACCCCTCCGCCAAGGTGCCCGGCAAGAAGACACACAAAACAGATCGTGATACGCAACGGTTACAAGAAGAGACTAGCGCCCGACTTGGTGTTCACGTCGAGATCAAGCCGAATAACAAAGGCGGCGGCAAGCTTGTCATCGAATATGCCAACCATGAACAACTTGACGGATTTTTATCGAAACTTTGAGAATGGCAAATGAGGTGACAAAGCAGCATAGCAATCCACTGCGGCAATGTTTGACACCTCTGACAAACGCCGCTATCATCGCGGCGCTCATACAAGCCGAGGCACAAGAAAAAAATCGAGCGTGGCGAGTGACGAAGCTGCAGATTCTCGTCACAATATTCGCAGGAAGCATGGCCTATGGCAGTGGAGCAACGCCGCAATCAGTGATAGCGGTGCTGAGCGGGGGAGGAGTTTCGGTTCTCAACAGTGCATTGCTGGCTTGGAGAATGTCCCGAGTAAACCAGCACACTGCCCATGATGCACAACATCAATTACGGCTAATGTATTTCTACGCTGCCGAGCGTTTTTTAGTGGTAGTGGCGTCGCTAGGGGTTGCCATGGCGACATTGAATTCACCGTTTGCGGTACTGGGCGGTTTTATAACAGGTCAAACGGCGCTGATGCTGGCCCGGTTGTTTATGAATATCAAAACTGAAGATAGCGACCAAGAAAATGTCTAGCGAAGCGCATACATCTGCAGAATACATCAAGCATCACCTCCAAAATCTGACTTACGGTAAATTGCCCGACGGCAACTGGGGCGTCGCTCACAGTTCGGAAGAAGCTCAAGCCATGGGTTTCTGGGCGCTCAATCTTGATACATTCATCATGTCACTGTTACTGGGCGCGCTGTTCATGTTCGCTTTCCGCAGTGTCGCAAAAAGTGTCGTATCGGGAGTACCGGGAAGTCTGCAGAATTTCTGCGAATGGTCGGTCGAATTTGTCGACAGCAGTGTGCGCGGCTCATTTACCGGCAAGAATAAAATGGTGGGCCCGCTGGCGCTAACCATCTTCTTCTGGGTGTTCATAATGAATCTGATGGACCTGATCCCGATCGATTATGTTCCATTGTTGATGAGCGCACTGGGCGTTCCATTCTTCAAGGTTGTCCCATCCACCGATCCCAATGCCACTTTCGGAATGGCAATAGGCGTCTTTCTGCTGGTGCTTTATTACAGCGTCAAAATGAAAGGTGTCGGCGGCTTTCTGGGTGAGTTGACGTTGCAGCCGTTTGGCAAGTGGGGTATGCCGGTCAACTTGTTGCTGGAAGGCGTCAATTTGATCGCCAAGCCGATTTCTCTCGCCTTGCGTCTGTTCGGCAACATGTATGCCGGGGAAATGATCTTTATCCTGATCGCATTGATGGGTGGTGCATGGGCCGGTTTCTCGGTCGGCAATGCAACACTATACGGATCGCAGATTCTGTTATCGCTGGGCTGGGCGATATTCCACATCCTGATCGTGACCTTGCAGGCGTTCATTTTCATGACGTTGACAGTCGTTTATCTGGATATGGCGCATCAGGAACATCATTAAGATTCGCGAGTTTTCACAACTTTAACTTTTATCAACAGGAGAAATAGAAAATGGAAATGACAACTGCTAGTGCACTGCTGTACGTTGCCGGGGCGCTGATGATGGGTCTGGGTGCGCTTGGCGCAGCCGTTGGTATTGGTATTCTGGGTGGTCGTTTTCTGGAAGGTGCTGCCCGTCAGCCGGAGTTGATTCCGATGCTGCGCACCCAGTTCTTCGTGGTGATGGGTCTGGTTGATGCGGTTCCAATGATTGCTGTTGGTATCGCGATGTACGTTCTGTTTGCGGTGGCGTAATAAGTTACTCTCTACTGTAAGAGACAACGCATAATTCAAGAAAGGAAGCTTGCATGAATATCAATGCAACTCTTCTCGCCCAGACCATCATGTTCGCACTGTTCGTGTGGTTCTGCATGAAGTTTGTCTGGACACCCATCATGGCAGCGCTGGAAGAGCGGCGCAAATTGATTGCAGATGGACTGGCTGAAGCAGAACGTGCAAAACATGATCTCGAACTGGCAGCCAAGCGATCCGCAGAGATTCTGCGGGAAGCCAAGGAAAAGGCCGGAGAAATCATTGCTGGCAGTGAAAAACGCGCCAGCGAAATCGTTGAGGCAGCCAAGGAACAGGCCAAGATCGAAGGCGAGCGCATTATTACTGGTGCCAAGGCTGAGATCGAACAGGAAGTATTCCGCGCCAAGGAGCAATTACGCATGCAGGTTTCTGCGATTGCGCTGGCTGGCGCCGGAAAGATTCTTGGACGTGAGATTGATGCCAAAGCGCACAATGATCTGCTCGATAAACTTGCCGCGGAACTCTGATTGCCATGTCTGAAGCCATAACCACAGCGCGGCCCTATGCTCAAGCCGCATTCGAAGAGGCGCAAAAGCTATCCGACCTTAAAGGTTGGTCGGAAATGCTAAGGTCACTTGCAGAAGCAGTAAATTATCCAGAGATTCGCACCGTGATAAGTAGCCCGCGAGTACCAAAGGATAAGAAGGGCCTCTTGATGGCCGATCTGCTGGGCGGCAAACTTGAGCCACAGCAATTGAATTTCGTCCGGGTTCTGGCGGATAACCAGCGTTTGCAGGTCTTACCCGAGATTGCCGCAGCATTCGAAGCGCTCAAATTCGAAGCTGAGAAAAGCATGGATGTGGTGGTGGACTCGGCGTTTGAATTGTCTGTGGCGCAACAAGACAAGATAGTCAATTCGCTGAAGAAGCGCATGGGCCGGGAAATCAAACTGACCTGTAAAGTCAACAAAGAATTGCTGGGGGGCGTAGTGATTCGCGCCGGAGACAAAGTCATTGATGGTTCAGCACTAACTCGTCTCAGCGAGATGGCAAACACCCTAGCCTGATAAAGAATTATCAAGAATAAGGAAATTCAGATGAAGCTCAACCCCTCCGAAATTAGCAATTTGATTCGCAGTCGCATCGAGAATTTCGAGGCACTGACCCAGGCGCGCACCGAAGGTACGGTGGTTAGCGTAACCGATGGTATTGTCCGTGTGCATGGTCTGTCCGACGTGATGCAAGGCGAAATGCTGGAATTCCCCGGCAACACGTTCGGTTTGGCCCTGAACCTTGAGCGCGACTCAGTTGGCGCCGTGATCCTGGGTGAATACGAACACATCACTGAAGGCAACACGGTCAAATGTACCGGTCGCATCCTGGAAGTGCCGGTCGGGCCGGAACTGCGCGGACGCGTAGTGAATGCTTTGGGTCAGCCCATTGACGGCAAGGGCCCGGTCAACAGCAAGATGACTGACAAGATTGAAAAGGTCGCGCCGGGCGTGATCGCGCGTAAGTCCGTCGACCAGCCAGTGCAAACCGGACTGAAATCGATTGACTCGATGGTTCCGGTAGGCCGCGGCCAGCGCGAACTGATCATCGGCGACCGCCAGACGGGCAAAACCGCCGTTGCGGTCGACACCATCATCAACCAGAAGGGTCAGGACATGACCTGTATCTACGTTGCGGTGGGTCAGAAAGCTTCTACTGTTGCCAACGTGGTGCGCAAGCTGGAAGAGCATGGTGCGATGGAATACACCATCGTTGTTGCCGCTACCGCCTCCGACTCCGCAGCGATGCAGTTCCTGGCGCCATATGCGGGTTGCACGATGGGCGAATACTTCCGCGATCGCGGCGAAGATGCGCTGATCGTATATGACGACCTGACCAAGCAAGCCTGGGCGTATCGTCAGATTTCCCTGCTGCTGCGTCGTCCGCCTGGCCGTGAAGCTTATCCCGGCGACGTGTTCTACCTGCATTCCCGCTTGCTGGAGCGTGCAGCGCGAGTGAACGCTGACTACGTCGAAGCCTTTACCAATGGCGCCGTTAAAGGCAAAACAGGCTCTTTGACCGCCTTGCCCGTGATCGAGACCCAGGCGGGTGACGTATCCGCGTTCGTTCCGACCAACGTGATCTCCATTACCGACGGCCAGATCTTCCTGGAGGCCGACCTGTTCAACGCAGGTATCCGCCCCGCGATCAACGCCGGCGTATCGGTATCCCGTGTAGGTGGTGCGGCACAGACCAAAGTCATCAAGAAACTGGGTGGCGGCGTACGTCTGGCTTTAGCGCAATACCGTGAACTTGCAGCATTTGCCCAGTTTGCTTCTGATCTGGACGAGTCCACCCGCAAGCAACTGGAGCGTGGCCGCCTCGTGACAGAGCTGATGAAACAATTGCAATACTGCCCGCTGTCGGTCGCTCAAATGGCCGTTACTCTGTTTGCAGTGAACAAGGGTTACTTCGATGACGTTCCTGTAGCCAAGGCGCTGGCCTTCGAGTCGGCTCTGCATAGCAATCTTGGAGCGAACAAAAAATCGCTGATGGATGCGATCGAGTCGAGCAAAGACCTCTCGGCAGATAACGAGAAATTGTTGATGGCTGCGATCGAGGAATTCAAGGCAACGGCAGTTTACTGATAAAACAACAAGCCATCCCACCAGGCAATCTGAAATGGTTGCCAAGTGGTTGGTTATAAGCGGGAGAGATCATGGCAGGCAGCAAAGAAATCCGCACGAAGATCAAGAGTGTCGAAAACACTCGCAAGATCACGCGCGCGATGGAAATGGTGGCCGCAGCAAAAATGCGCAAAGCGCAGGAACGCATGCGTGCCGCCCGTCCATATGCCGAGAAGATACGCAACGTTGCCGCGCACCTGTCGCGCGCCAACCCGGAATACAAGCATGCATTCCTGGTCAAACGCGAAGCGATCAAGAACGTCGGCCTTATTGTGGTGACTTCCGACAAGGGCTTGTGCGGCGGATTGAATACCAATGTACTGCGTCTCGTGGTGAGTCGCATGAAGTCATGGGATGAAGAAGGCAAGGGGATCATTGTCTGCCCAATCGGGAACAAGGGTTTCAGCTTCATGGGCCGCGTAGGCGCCAAAGTCAAATCCCATCTGACCGGTCTTGGCGATGTACCGCATATGGAAAAACTGATCGGCGCAGTGAAGGCCATGCTGGATGCGTATGTTGCCGGCGAGATCGATGCGATCCACCTGAGCTATAACCACTTCGTCAACACGATGAAGCAGGAACCGCGCATCGAGCAGTTGCTTCCGCTGTCCGGGGAGCAAATAGGCAAGGCCAGCGGTACATGGGACTATATCTACGAGCCGGATGCCAAGCCGGTTATAGACGAGCTTCTGGTGCGCTATATCGAATCCCTGGTGTATCAAGCTGTCGTGGAGAACATGGCTTCCGAACAGAGTTCGCGAATGGTGGCTATGAAGGCCGCCTCGGACAATGCGAAGAACGTCATCAGCGAACTCAAGCTTGTGTACAACAAGGCACGCCAGGCAGCCATTACCAAGGAAATTTCGGAAATTGTCGGTGGCGCGGCCGCGATCGGTTGATACCAGCACGGTTAACGAATTCAGAATTAATTTTTAGACGGGGAATCTCAAAATGAGTCAAGGAAAGGTTGTTCAATGTATCGGCGCGGTGGTTGACATCGAATTTCCACGCGACAAAATGCCCAAGGTTTACGAGGCGCTGAAATTGGCGGACGCGGATAACGCAACCGTTGAAGCGGGCCTGACTTTCGAGGTCGAGCAACAATTGGGCGACGGCGTTGTGCGTACCATTGCAATGGGATCATCCGACGGTCTGCGTCGCGGCATGCTGGTTAACGCCACCGGAAGTGCAATCAAGGTTCCCGTCGGCATGGGTACGCTGGGCCGCATCATGGACGTGCTGGGCCGCCCCATTGATGAAGTGGGTGAAATCAAATCCGACGAATTCCGCGAAATCCACCAGAAGGCACCTAAATTCGACGAACTGTCCCCGTCTGTCGACCTGCTGGAAACCGGCATCAAGGTGATCGACCTGGTTTGTCCGTTCGCCAAGGGCGGCAAGGTCGGTCTGTTCGGCGGCGCCGGCGTGGGCAAGACCGTGAACATGCTGGAACTGATCAACAACATCGCCAAACAGCATAGCGGCCTGTCGGTATTTGCCGGCGTGGGTGAGCGCACCCGCGAAGGCAACGACTTCTATCACGAAATGACCGATGCCGGCGTCATCGACAAGGAAGACTTCACCAAATCCAAGGTTGCGATGGTGTTCGGCCAGATGAACGAACCGCCCGGCAACCGTCTGCGCGTGGCGCTGTCCGGTCTGACCATGGCTGAAAAATTCCGTGACGAAGGCCGCGACATCCTGTTCTTCGTGGACAACATCTACCGTTACACCCTGGCCGGTACCGAAGTGTCCGCACTGCTGGGCCGTATGCCATCCGCGGTGGGTTACCAGCCGACACTGGCCGAAGAAATGGGCCGTCTGCAAGAGCGTATCACCTCCACCAAGGTTGGATCGATCACTTCCATCCAGGCCGTATACGTTCCTGCGGATGACTTGACCGACCCGTCTCCGGCAACCACCTTCCTTCACCTCGACTCCACCGTCGTGTTGAGCCGTGACATCGCCTCGCTGGGTATCTACCCTGCGGTCGATCCGCTGGACTCCACTTCCCGCCAGCTGGATCCGCTGGTCGTGGGCGAAGAGCACTACGGCGTTGCCCGTAAGGTTCAGGCAACTCTGCAGCGCTACAAGGAACTGCGCGACATCATCGCCATTCTGGGCATGGACGAACTGGCACCGGAAGACAAACTGGCCGTAGCTCGTGCGCGCAAGATCCAGCGTTTCCTGTCGCAGCCGTTCCATGTGGCCGAAGTGTTCACCGGAGCGCCTGGCAAATACGTGACGCTGAAGGACACCATCAAGGGGTTCAAGGGCATTGTAGACGGCGAATACGATCACCTGCCGGAGCAAGCGTTCTACATGGTTGGCGGCATCGAAGAAGCGGTCGAAAAAGCCAAGACACTGCAATAATCAGGAATGGGGGCAACCGTGGCAATGACCGTACATCTAGACGTGGTAAGTGCAGAAGAATCCATCTTCTCGGGGCTGGCCGAATTCGTCGTCGTTCCGGGACAGATGGGTGAGTTGGGCATTTACCCGCGTCACGTCGCACTGCTGACGCGCATCAAACCGGGAGCGGTACGCATCAAGCGTCCGGACCAGGAGCAGGAAGAGCTGATCTACGTTTCGGGCGGCATGCTGGAGATCCAGCCCGATGTCGTAACCGTTCTGGCCGATACCGCGATCCGCGGTCACGATCTGGATGAAGCCCGTGCACTGGAAGCCAAGCAGGCCGCAGAAGAGGCGATGAAGAACCGCACTTCCGACATCGACTACGCGGCAGCTCAGGCCGAGTTGCTGGAAGCGATCGCCCAATTGCGTGCCATCCAGCAAATGCGCAAGAACGTACATTGACGGATATCTGTACACCCGAACAAAAAGGCAGCTTCGGCTGCTTTTTTGTTGTGCGGGCGATATACTTCATCATCTCTGAAAAGCCCCGCATATGAGCGACCTGAATATCGTCATCCTCGCTGCCGGTAAAGGCACGCGCATGCATTCCGACAAACCCAAGGTGTTGCACGCCCTGGCCGGCAAGCCACTGGTGCAGCATGTGCTGGATTGCGCAAGTCGGTTCCACCCCAGAAAAGTTTGTGTGATCTACGGACACGGCGGCGAAGCCGTACCACAGGCGATGCGCCGATACGAGGCTGAATTCATCATTCAGGAACCCCAGCTCGGCACGGGCCATGCAGTGCAACAAGCCGTGCCGCATCTTGGCGATGAAGGCCGGACGCTGGTGCTATATGGCGATGTACCGCTGATCCAGCCCGGCACCCTGCACCAGATGCAGCAAGCGGGAGAGGGTCTGGTGCTGCTTACCGTCAATCTCGACAATCCTGCGGGCTACGGACGCATCGTTCGGGACGAGCAGGGCGACGTGCAATGCATAGTGGAAGAAAAGGAAGCAACTCCCGAACAGCGTGACATCCGGGAAGTGAACACAGGCATCCTGCTTGCACCGACAAAAATGCTGCGCGGCTGGCTGGCAAGTTTGAGCAATGACAATGCGCAAAGTGAGTACTACCTGACCGACATCGTCGGCATGGCAGTCCGGCAGGGCATCCCGGTACACACCGTACAGCCTGCACAGGAATGGGAAATACACGGCATCAATAGCAAGGCACAGCTGGCGGAATTGGAACGAACCTGGCAGAAGGTCGAAGCGGATCGCTTGCTCGCACACGGAGTGACGCTTGCCGATCCGGCGCGCCTCGACGTGCGCGGCAAGCTGGTCTGCGGGCGCGACGTCGAGATCGATATCGGCTGTGTTTTCGAGGGTGACGTGGCGTTGGGAGACAGGGTGAGAGTGGGCGCTTACAGCGTCATCCGCAATGCAAGCATTGCGCGGGATACGCAGATCGCGCCATACAGCCACATCGACGACAGCCAGATAGGCGCCGCTTGCCACATTGGCCCTTATGCGCGGTTGCGGCCCGGGACCAGGCTGCATGATGACGCGCATGTCGGCAATTTCGTCGAGATCAAGAACAGCGAGATCGGTCAGGGAAGCAAGGCCAACCACCTCAGTTACATCGGCGACAGCACGGTAGGTCGACGCGTCAATGTCGGAGCCGGAACCATCACCTGCAACTACGACGGCGCGAACAAACACCGCACCATCATCGAGGACGATGCGTTCATCGGCTCGGATACGCAACTGATCGCACCCGTTACGGTGGGCAAAGGCGCAACCATCGGTGCAGGTTCGACCATCAGCCGCGATGCACCAGAAGGGGAGCTGACCCTGTCGCGCAGCAAACAGACAACCATCAAGGGCTGGAAACGGCCGGCGAAGAAAAAATAAAGCAGGCTGGTAACACATGCGTCATTCCCGCGCAGGCGGGAATCCAGCAAAAAATACTCCGCGAAGCGGACAAAACAGCAACGCTGTCCCGCTTCGCGGGAAATCATTTAATCATCTGGATTCCCGCTTGCGCGGGAACGACGGCACGAAGGAGTTTAGGCAATGTGTGGAATCGTAGGTGCCATCGCGCAGCGGAATGTCGTGCCGATCCTGCTGGAGGGATTGCAACGTCTGGAATATCGCGGTTATGACTCCGCCGGCCTCGTGGTGGTACGCGATGGCAGGCTGGAACGCGTGCGCAGTACCGGGCGGGTGGCCGAACTGCGCGAACGTAGCGCCGCAACGGAAGGGCAACTCGGCATAGCGCATACCCGCTGGGCGACGCACGGCGTGCCGAGCGAGCGCAACGCGCATCCGCACATGAGCCGCGACCACATCTCCGTGGTGCATAACGGAATCATCGAGAACTACGAAGAGCTGCGCACCCGCCTGACGGCAGCAGGATATGAGTTCACCTCCGACACCGACACCGAGGTCATCGCACACCTGATCCACAGCCATTTTTCAAGCAGATCCCTGCTGGCTGCAACCCGGGCCGCCCTGGCCGAACTGGTGGGCGCGTATGCCATCGGCGTGGTTGCCTCCGATGACCCGGACCGCCTCATCTGCGCGCGACGCGGCAGCCCGTTGTTGCTGGGCGTGGGGGAGGGCGAGTATTTCATCGCATCGGATGTATCCGCGCTACTGCCAGTGACGCGCAAAGTGGTCTATCTGGAAGAAGGCGACGTCGTCGAGCTGGAACGTCCCGGCTACCGGATATTCGATGCGACGGGTGAACAGGTCGAGCGTCCCGTCCAGCTGAGCGAGCTGAGCAACGAAAGCGTCGAACTCGGCCTGTATCGTCACTACATGCAGAAAGAGATCCACGAGCAACCACAGGCATTGGCGAATACGCTCGAATCGGTATGCAACAGCCAATCGCTGGTGCCGGGTATCTTCGGCGCGGAAGCGGCCGCGACGCTGGCGGACATAGACAGCATCCTGATCCTGGCCTGTGGCACCAGCTACCACGCCGGACTGGTGGCGCGCTACTGGCTGGAAGATATCGCCGGCATCCGCTGCAACGTGGAGATCGCCAGCGAATATCGTTACCGAGTCAGCGTGCCCAACCCGAAGTCGCTGGTAGTCGTGGTCTCGCAATCAGGCGAGACCGCCGACACCCAGGCGGCGCTCAACCATGCCAAGGCACAAGGACACACACACACGCTGGCGATCTGTAACGTACCGGAGAGCGCGCTGGTACGCTCATGCAAGCTGCGCCTGCTGACCCGCGCGGGACCGGAGATCGGGGTGGCCTCCACCAAAGCCTTCACTACACAGCTTGCCGCATTGTTCCTGCTGACCCTGGTGCTGGCCAAGACGCGTGGCCGCATGACCGCACAGCAGGAGCAGCAACACCTGCATGAATTGCGTCATCTTCCCAGCGCGACACAAAAGGTACTGGAACTGGAGCCACAGATCGCCAAACTTGCCGAACAGTTTGTCGACAAACATAACGCGCTTTTCCTGGGGCGCGGCTTGCATTATCCGATCGCGCTGGAAGGCGCGCTCAAACTCAAGGAGATATCCTACATCCACGCCGAGGCATATCCGGCAGGCGAACTGAAGCATGGCCCGCTGGCACTGGTGGACAAGAACATGCCGGTCATCTCGGTGGCGCCGAACGACGCGTTGCTGGAAAAGCTCAAATCCAACCTGCAGGAAGTGCGCGCGCGCGGCGGCGAACTGTATGTATTCGCGGACGCGGAAACACATATCAAAGAGGCGGACGGCATCCACATCATGCAGATGCCGGAACATGCCGGTTACCTGAGCCCGATCCTGCACACCCTTCCGCTGCAACTGCTGGCCTACTACGTCGCATTGCAAAAAGGCACCGATGTGGACAAGCCCCGCAATCTTGCCAAGTCGGTCACTGTCGAGTGACCGGCTGGGCGCGGGACTTGCGGTGAAGACTCTTGTACCCGGAGGGTTGCGCAGCAAGTTAAGCCCGAAAGGGCGGTCGGAACCACAAGCCTTGCAACTTGGCTAAATCCGTCACGGTTGAGTGATGGATTTAGTGCGCGGTTTACGGCGGAGGCTCTTGTACCCGTAGGGTGAACGTGAGTGTAACGAACGTTAAGGTGCAGCGCACCGGCCAAAGCCACAAGCCAGAAGAAGTTGCAGGAGCCCGGCTTGCCGGGTGATGCGCAAACTGTCGAGTGACCGGCTGGGCGCGGGGCTCGCGGTGAAGACTCTTGTGGCCGTAGGGTGAACGTGAGCGCAGCGAGCCTCGTTATAGCTTTCCATATTGCCGTATGGCTTTTTGTATGGACTAATGCTACTCTGCACCCATGGCTGAAACTCGCTTTGATTGGGATCCCGACAAGGACGCCGAAAATCAGGGGAAGCATGGAGTCTCCTTCTCACGTGCCCAATACGCCTTTGCGGACCCGCAGCGCGTGATAGCCAAAGACGAGGCACACAGCCAGACCGAAGAGCGGTTCTATTGCTTTGGCGAAGTTGACGGCGGTGTGCTCACGGTGCGGTTCACTTACCGCGCTTCGGTTATTCGAATCATCGGCGCCGGTTATTGGCGCAAAGGAAAGGCGATCTATGAGCGCGAAAACGAACAAGGCCGAAACTAAAATCAAATATACCGATGAACCCCTTGGCAAGGTTCAGGTGGTTTCAGACTTCCTCCCCTCGCCGGCCGAATTGGCATTTCGTGAAGAAGGTGTGAAAGTAACTCTGGCCCTGAGCAAGAAGAGCATCGAGTTCTTCAAGTCGGAGGCCTCAAAGCATCACACTCAGTACCAGCGCATGATTCGCCGACTTCTCGACGCTTATGTTGATGGTCAAGCCCCAACCCGGCAGTCCACACGGACGCTGCGCGATAAAGATAAAGCCGCGCAGCGCCGATGACCTCTAAGTCGTCATTCCCGCGCAAAGGGGTAAGCAGGCAAGCCGCATAGCGGTTGCTCGCAAAGCGGGAATCCAGCAAGAAAAAATGCATTTTCATTAAACCCACTGGATTCCCGCTTGCGCGGGAATGACGCGGCTATTACTTCACTCGACTTCATTTCTGATCGTCTTGTCCTGATTTATGGAAGGCTCAATAGGCCGAACTATCTATGCATTTCGGCATATATGGCCAAAATGCAAAATAGCCTACTATGTGTCCGGGAGACCGGACAGGGATTTGTAGATCGCGACTGCCATGTATAAAGAATCGAGAAGATGGGCGATAACGATAAATAGGGACGCTTTGGTTGACACCCCGCAAACGGCTGGGTTAGCATCGCGCACCGTTGAATGTTTTATAGTGGTATAGATGCGTCTGTTTAGTGATTTGAAATTCCCAACTAAAACAAAGTTGATTTTTATTTGAGTTAAACCGGATTCGCAGATTGAGATCCGGATCGATATTGCGCGCAGGAAATTTAAAGTAAAAGGGGTGGAAAAATGCGACAAGAATTCTGGCAATTGAACAAGCTTGCCACGACTGTGTTATTGGTGATGTGCAGTGGCATGGCAATTGCCCAGCCGGACGCAGGTAGTCTGCTTGAAAGTCAAAAGGAACCATCGCAGCCACCCAAGCCCGCGCCGGATATCAGCATCGAACAGCCGGCGCCCCCTGCGTTGCCCGAGACGGCGGGATTATCGGTAAACGTCACCGCATTCAAGATCAGTGGTAACACCGTATTCGCCGAAGGCGATCTGTTGCCGCTCATCGCATCCTACGTTGGCAAAGAGCTGACCTTCGACGAACTGCAAGAGGCGGCGAATGTCCTGACTGCCCATTACCGCAAACACGGCTATTTCCTCGCGCATGCCTACCTGCCCAAGCAGAACATCAAGGACGGCACGGTCGAGATCGTGATACTCGAAGGTCGCGTGGGTCAACCCAAGCTGCACCTCAACGAAGGTGCGCGTCTTTCCGAATCCGTGGCACAGGGGATCGTCAACCAGATCGAGCCGGGCCAGTTGATCAACGAGACCGGTCTGGAACGTCCGCTCCTGCTGCTGAGTGATATGCCGGGCGTAAAAGTCAAATCGACACTGGCGCCCGGTAGTGAAGTCGGCGCCGCCGATGTGCTGGTGGATGTGACGGATACCGGGAACTTCGTTACGGGTGACGTCGGGGTCGATAACGGCGGCAACCGTTTTACCGGCGAATACAGATTGAACGGTGGCGTGAGCGTCAACAACCCGACCGGACTGGGTGATGTGCTGACGGTGCGCGGCACGAACTCGGATTCGGGCGGAATGAAACTGGGCCGCGTCTCCTACACCATCCCCGTATTTTCGCAAGGCACCAAGATCGGCGCCGCCTACACCGACCTGAACTATCGGATAGGCAAGGATTTCGCAAATCTGGGGGCGCATGGTCGTGCCGGCGTGTTCGACGGCTTCGTGCAACATCCTTTCATCCGTTCGCGCAACCTCAACGTGTTCGGCCAGCTCGGCTACACCCAGAAAAGACTGCAGGACGTGATCGACTCCATCGCGGCATCCAGCGAAAAGAAAACCACGGCAACGGCATTGGGTGTCGGTGGCGATTCTCGTGATGAACTGGCTGGCGGCGGGCTGAACACCTTCAGCCTGTCCTATACGGTCGGCCAGCTTGATATCAAGACCGCGACCGACCTCGCGGCTGACCAGGGTGCGACCGGCTACAAGACCAACGGCAACTACGAAAAGCTCAATTACGGTGTGGGACGTCTGCAAAGCCTGGGCGAGAACCTGGCGTTGTTCGGCAACCTGAGCGGCCAGCTCGCTTCGAAGAACCTCGATTCTTCCGAAAAATTCTCGCTGGGCGGACCAAGTGGCGTACGTGCCTACCCGGTGGGAGAAGAGCCTGCGGACGAAGGTTACATCCTGACCGGCGAAGTTCGTAAGACCTTCGGCGAACCCCTGCTGGGCGGAGAGTTGATGGCATTCGGCTTCGTCGATGTGGGACATGCGCAGGCACACAAGCAAGCGTTGCCTACCGACACCAATCTCAAACGCGATCTCAGCGCCTATGGCGTGGGCATAAGCTGGGGCGAGACGGCGAACTACATCGTGCGCGCCACCCTGGCATGGAAGGGCAGCAACAACATGCCGACTTCCGACGTGGATCGCGATCCACGCATGTGGTTCTATGTATCCAAATGGTTCTAGGGAATGTTCCATTCCGGCAGATGCCGGGATGCAGTCATCAGATATAACGGCGACGTAATAACGCAATATTGAGGGGTCAACATGAACAGCGAAAAAGATTTCACATCCAAAGCAGCTTCCGGCAAAACCAAGCCAACTTCCTGGGTCGTGAAGCTCTCCGGCGGCAGAAAACTCTATTACACCCTCAGACGTCGTCGCGTCGTCAGCAGCCTGGTTGCAGCGCTGCTCACCGCATTCATGGGACACACCTACGCGTTGCCCACCGGCGGCTCCGTAGCAGCGGGTTCGGCAACCATCAGCCAGACCGCGCAGACCATGCAGATCGACCAGGCATCGCAGCGTGCAGTGCTCAACTGGCAGGGTTTCAGCATCGCCACCGGCGAACTGGTGAACATCAACCAGCCGGGCGTGACCTCGGTAATGCTCAACCGTGTGCTCGGGAGTGACCCCTCCTCGATCTTCGGTAGCCTCACCGCCAACGGCCAGGTATTCCTGGTCAACCCCAGCGGCGTACTGTTCGCGCCCGGTGCCAACGTCAACGTCGGCGGCCTGGTTGCCACCACCCTCAATATCAGCGACGCCGACCTGATGGCCGGCAACAACGTCTTCGTCAATGGCGGCAATGCAGGATCAGTCGTCAACCAGGGCGCGATCAACGCCGGCTATGCCGCGCTGCTTGCGCCGCAGGTATCCAACCAGGGCGCCATCGTCGCGCGCATGGGAACGGTTGCGCTGGCCGCGGGCGACCGCGTCAGCCTCGACCTCGTCGGTGACGGCCTCATCAGCGTCGCCGTGGACGGCGCGGCAGTCAACGCCAGCATCGCCAACAGCGGCCTGATCCAGGCCGACGGCGGCAACGTATTCCTGACCGCGCGTTCCGCCAACGCCCTGCTCGACACCGTCGTCAACATGGACGGCGTCATCAAGGCCAACACCCTCTCCAACCAGAACGGCACCATCGTGCTGGACGGCGGCAATGCCGGTGTGGTTTCCGTCAGCGGCACGCTGGATGCCTCCGGCGCCGGCGCGGGACAAACCGGCGGCACCATCCAGGTTCTCGGCGACCACATTCAACTGACCGGCGCAACCATCGACGCATCGGGCGATGCGGGTGGCGGCACGGTACTGGTGGGCGGCGACTTCCAGGGCAAGGGCGCGGTAGCCACTGCGGCCTTCACCACGGTCGACCAGAACACCACCATCGCTGCCAATGCGAACACTACCGGCGACGGCGGCAAGGTCATCGTATGGGCCGACGATACGACAAGATATTCCGGAGCCATCAGCGCGCGCGGCGGTGCGAATGCCGGTGACGGCGGCTTTGTCGAAGTCTCCGGCAAGGGTGTTCTGGCGTTCAACGGAACGGCAGACCGCCGTGCGCCACATGGTTCGGCTGGCACATTGCTGCTCGATCCGACAGATTTGCAGATCATTACGCCCGGAGTAGACTCCGCTGAATTTGCTGGCTGCTCAACCGTTAGCTGTGGGGCAACCACCGAAGCTGTATCGACCTTGACCGATGCGACTCTGGCATTGGCATTGCTCGGTGGCCCTGTAAACGTCAATGCAATCGCAGGTACTGGTCTTGGCGGCGGCACAATCAACTGGACGGCTGCGGCTACAGTTGATGCGAGTGCTAATTCGCTGACACTTACCGGCACCTCAATTACCTTCGACGGAACGTTGACCAATGTAGCCAATCTGATATTTTCTACCGCACCAACGGGTACTGGGACTGCGACCACCTCCACTGGCGGATCAATCACTGGGCTGGGAGCAACGACATTCAACATCACCGGCGCCACGACAGGCACGGCCGGAGGCATCACATTTAACAACTTCACCGCAGCGGACACCACCGCCGTGACCGGCGCGGTCGGCTTTGACGACGCGGCCCAGAGCAACCAGGGCATCACCTTCGCCTCGGCAGCCACAGTGAGCGGCACCGGCGCGATCGCCAACGTGAACGGCAGCTTTGCCGACGACACGTTGACCTCGACGGCGAGCACCATCGTCTACACGGGCTTCAATGCCGTGAGCGGTGCGGGCACCGCGCTGACCACGGTGAACGGCAGCTTTGACGACACCAACCTGATCTCGACGGCGAGCGGCGTGAACTACACCGGCTTCGCACTGGGCACGGTAGCGGGTACGGGCACCGCGCTGACTGGCGTGGCGACCAGCTTCAACGACGGCACCAAGGTATCGGGCAGCCTGATCAACTACAGCGGCCTGGCAGGACTGGCGACGGTAGCGGGTGACGGCACGGCGGACGTGGCCAACTCGGCGGACTTCGCCATCGGCGGCTTGAACACCGGCACCGGTACCAGCGGCATCATTTACAGCGCATTCGACACGGCGAGCAATACCACCGCCGTGACCGGCGCGGTCGGCTTTGACGACGCGGCCCAGAGCAACCAGGGCATCACCTTCGCCTCGGCAGCCACAGTGAGCGGCACCGGCGCGATCGCCAACGTGAACGGCAGCTTCGCCGACGACACGTTGACCTCGACGGCGAGCACCATCGTCTACACGGGCTTCAATGCCGTGAGCGGTGCGGGCACCGCGCTGACCGGCATGAACGGCAGCTTTGACGACACCAGCCTGATCTCGACGGCGAGCGGTGTGAACTACACCGGCTTCGCACTGGGCACGGTAGCGGGTACGGGCACCGCGCTGACTGGCGTGGCGACCAGCTTCAACGACGGCACCAAGGTATCGGGCAGCCTGATCAACTACAGCGGCCTGGCAGGACTGGCGACGGTAGCGGGTGACGGCACGGCGGACGTGGCCAACTCGGCGGACTTCGCCATCGGCGGCTTGAACACCGGCACCGGTACCAGCGGCATCATTTACAGCGCATTCGACACGGCGAGCAATACCACCGCCGTGACCGGCGCGGTCGGCTTTGACGACGCGGCCCAGAGCAACCAGGGCATCACCTTCGCCTCGGCAGCCACAGTGAGCGGCACCGGCGCGATCGCCAACGTGAACGGCAGCTTCGCCGACGACACGTTGACCTCGACGGCGAGCACCATCGTCTACACGGGCTTCAATGCCGTGAGCGGTGCGGGCACCGCGCTGACCGGCATGAACGGCAGCTTTGACGACACCAGCCTGATCTCGACGGCGAGCGGTGTGAACTACACCGGCTTCGCACTGGGCACGGTCTCGGTACGGGCACCGCGCTGACCGCGGCGGCGACCAGCTTCAACGACGGCACCAAGGTATCGGGCAGCCTGATCAACTACAGCGGCCTGGCAGGACTGGCGACGGTAGCGGGTGACGGCACGGCGGACGTGGCCAACTCGGCGGACTTCGCCATCGGCGGCTTGAACACCGGCACCGGTACCAGCGGCATCATTTACAGCGCATTCGACACGGCGAGCAATACCACCGCCGTGACCGGCGCGGTCGGCTTTGACGACGCGGCCCAGAGCAACCAGGGCATCACCTTCGCCTCGGCAGCCACAGTGAGCGGCACCGGCGCGATCGCCAACGTGAACGGCAGCTTCGCCGACGACACGTTGACCTCGACGGCGAGCACCATCGTCTACACGGGCTTCAATGCCGTGAGCGGTGCGGGCACCGCGCTGACCGGCATGAACGGCAGCTTTGACGACACCAGCCTGATCTCGACGGCGAGCGGTGTGAACTACACCGGCTTCGCACTGGGCACGGTAGCGGGTACGGGCACCGCGCCGACTGGCGTGGCGACCAGCTTCAACGACGGCACCAAGGTATCGGGCAGCCTGATCAACTACAGCGGCCTGGCAGGACTGGCGACGGTAGCGGGTGACGGCACGGCGGACGTGGCCAACTCGGCGGACTTCGCCATCGGCGGCTTGAACACCGGCACCGGTACCAGCGGCATCATTTACAGCGCATTCGACACGGCGAGCAATACCACCGCCGTGACCGGCGCGGTCGGCTTTGACGACGCGGCCCAGAGCAACCAGGGCATCACCTTCGCCTCGGCAGCCACAGTGAGCGGCACCGGCGCGATCGCCAACGTGAACGGCAGCTTCGCCGACGACACGTTGACCTCGACGGCGAGCACCATCGTCTACACGGGCTTCAATGCCGTGAGCGGTGCGGGCACCGCGCTGACCGGCATGAACGGCAGCTTTGACGACACCAGCCTGATCTCGACGGCGAGCGGTGTGAACTACACCGGCTTCGCACTGGGCACGGTCTCGGGTACGGGCACCGCGCTGACCGGCGTGGCGACCAGCTTCAACGACGGCACCAAGGTATCGGGCAGCCTGATCAACTACAGCGGCCTGGCAGGACTGGCGACGGTAGCGGGTGACGGCACGGCGGACGTGGCCAACTCGGCGGACTTCGCCATCGGCGGCTTGAACACCGGCACCGGTACCAGCGGCATCATTTACAGCGCATTCGACACGGCGAGCAATACCACCGCCGTGACCGGCGCGGTCGGCTTTGACGACGCGGCCCAGAGCAACCAGGGCATCACCTTCGCCTCGGCAGCCACAGTGAGCGGCACCGGCGCGATCGCCAACGTGAACGGCAGCTTTGCCGACGACACGTTGACCTCGACGGCGAGCACCATCGTCTACACGGGCTTCAATGCCGTGAGCGGTGCGGGCACCGCGCTGACCGGCATGAACGGCAGCTTTGACGACACCAGCCTGATCTCGACGGCGAGCGGTGTGAACTACACCGGCTTCGCACTGGGCACGGTCTCGGGTACGGGCACCGCGCTGACCGGCGTGGCGACCAGCTTCAACGACGGCACCAAGGTATCGGGCAGCCTGATCAACTACAGCGGCCTGGCAGGACTGGCGACGGTAGCGGGTGACGGCACGGCGGACGTGGCCAACTCGGCGGACTTCGCCATCGGCGGCTTGAACACCGGCACCGGTACCAGCGGCATCATTTACAGCGCATTCGACACGGCGAGCAATACCACCGCCGTGACCGGCGCGGTCGGCTTTGACGACGCGGCCCAGAGCAACCAGGGCATCACCTTCGCCTCGGCAGCCACAGTGAGCGGCACCGGCGCGATCGCCAACGTGAACGGCAGCTTTGCCGACGACACGTTGACCTCGACGGCGAGCACCATCGTCTACACGGGCTTCAATGCCGTGAGCGGTGCGGGCACCGCGCTGACCGGCATGAACGGCAGCTTTGACGACACCAGCCTGATCTCGACGGCGAGCGGTGTGAACTACACCGGCTTCGCACTGGGCACGGTCTCGGGTACGGGCACCGCGCTGACTGGCGTGGCGACCAGCTTCAACGACGGCACCAAGGTATCGGGCAGCCTGATCAACTACAGCGGCCTGGCAGGACTGGCGACGGTAGCGGGTGACGGCACGGCGGACGTGGCCAACTCGGCGGACTTCGCCATCGGCGGCTTGAACACCGGCACCGGTACCAGCGGCATCATTTACAGCGCATTCGACACGGCGAGCAATACCACCGCCGTGACCGGCGCGGTCGGCTTTGACGACGCGGCCCAGAGCAACCAGGGCATCACCTTCGCCTCGGCAGCCACAGTGAGCGGCACCGGCGCGATCGCCAACGTGAACGGCAGCTTCGCCGACGACACGTTGACCTCGACGGCGAGCACCATCGTCTACACGGGCTTCAATGCCGTGAGCGGTGCGGGCACCGCGCTGACCGGCATGAACGGCAGCTTTGACGACACCAACCTGATCTCGACGGCGAGCGGCGTGAACTACACCGGCTTCGCACTGGGCTTCGACACGGCGAGCAATACCACCGCCGTGACCGGCGCGGTCGGCTTTGACGACGCGGCCCAGAGCAACCAGGGCATCACCTTCGCCTCGGCAGCCACAGTTGGCGGCACGGGTGCGATCGCTAACGTGAACGGCAGCTTTGCCGATGACACATTGGTCTCGACGGCGAGCGGCATCGACTACGCGGGCTTCAATGCCGTGAGCGGTGCGGGCACCGCACTGACCGGCATGAACGGCAGCTTTGACGACACCACATTGATCTCGACGGCGAGCGGCGTGAACTACACCGGCTTCGCACTGGGCACGGTCTCGGGTACGGGCACCGCGCTGACCGGCGTGGCGACCAGCTTCAACGACGGCACCAAGGTATCGGGCAGCCTGATCAACTACAGCGGCCTGGCAGGACTGGCGACGGTAGCGGGTGACGGCACGGCGGACGTGGCCAACTCGGCGGACTTCGCCATCGGCGGCTTGAACACCGGCACCGGTACCAGCGGCATCATTTACAGCGCATTCGACACGGCGAGCAATACCACCGCCGTGACCGGCGCGGTCGGCTTTGACGACGCGGCCCAGAGCAACCAGGGCATCACCTTCGCCTCGGCAGCCACAGTGAGCGGCACCGGCGCGATCGCCAACGTGAACGGCAGCTTTGCCGACGACACCCTGATCTCGACGGCGAGCGGCATCGACTACTTGGGCTTCAATGCCGTGAGCGGTGCGGGCACCGCGCTGACTGGCGTGGCGACCAGCTTCAACGACGGCACCAAGGTATCGGGCAGCCTGATCAACTACAGCGGCCTGGCAGGACTGGCGACGGTAGCGGGTGACGGCACGGCGGACGTGGCCAACTCGGCGGACTTCGCCATCGGCGGCTTGAACACCGGCACCGGTACCAGCGGCATCGTTTACAGCGCATTCGACACGGCGAGCAATACCACCGCCGTGACCGGCGCGGTCGGCTTTGACGACGCGGCCCAGAGCAACCAGGGCATCACCTTCGCCTCGGCAGCCACAGTGAGCGGCACCGGCGCGATCGCCAACGTGAACGGCAGCTTTGCCGACGACACCCTGATCTCGACGGCGAGCGGCATCGACTACTTGGGCTTCAATGCCGTGAGCGGTGCGGGCACCGCGCTGACCGGCATGAACGGCAGCTTTGACGACACCAGCCTGATCTCGACGGCGAGCGGCGTGAACTACACCGGCTTCGCACTGGGCACGGTCTCGGGTACGGGCACCGCGCTGACCGGCGTGGCGACCAGCTTCAACGACGGCACCAAGGTATCGGGCAGCCTGATCAACTACAGCGGCCTGGCAGGACTGGCGACGGTAGCGGGTGACGGCACGGCGGACGTGGCCAACTCGGCGGACTTCGCCATCGGCGGCTTGAACACCGGCACCGGTACCAGCGGCATCGTTTACAGCGCATTCGACACGGCGAGCAATACCACCGCCGTGACCGGCGCGGTCGGCTTTGACGACGCGGCCCAGAGCAACCAGGGCATCACCTTCGCCTCGGCAGCCACAGTGAGCGGCACCGGTACCATCTCCAATGTTGCTGGCTCCTTTGCAGATGACACGTTGATCTCAACAGCTAGCGGCATAGACTATGCCGTTGGCTTTACTGGTGTGACGGGAACAGGCACCGCTCTGACAGGTATGAATGGGAGTTTCGATGACACCACCCTGATTTCTGCGGCGAGCGGCGTGAACTACACCGGCTTCGCACTGGGTACGGTCGCGGGTACGGGTACCGCCCTGACAGGTGTGGCGATCGGATTCGACGACACGACGCGGATATCAGGCAGCCTGATCAATTACACGGGCCTGGCTGGGCTGGCGACGGTCTCGGGTACGGGCACCGCGCTGACCGGTGTAGCGGGCAACTTTGCCATCGATACCAGTATCTCGGCAGCGAGCGGCTTGAACTACGCTGGCCTGGCCTTGGGTACGGTTACTGGCACAGGTGCCGGATCTGTTACCGGTGCGGGAACCTATAACATTACCGGTGTTGATCAGGGCAACAATGGTGCAGGATTAAACTGGATAGCATTCGCGAACATAGCCGCTTCCGGGGCAAGCACGATCAACGGTGCCGGAGGCAGCCTCAGCGGTAGCCTCACCAGCGCAGGTACAACCGTAGCGAGCGGAACGATAACCACTACTGGCGCGCAAACCTATACCGGTGCGGTTACTGCGGCGGGGCCGCTGGCACTTGATGCTGGTGCCAGCGCGATCACCGCAAACAATGCGGCGAACGACTTCGCCGGTGCGTTATCGCTCAATGGTGGTAGCGCGACGGTCGCGGATGCCAACGCACTCATCATGGATGTATCCAACGTGGCCGGTGCGCTGAATCTTACAACCGGTGGCGCGATCACCAGCATTGGCCTGGTGTCGGCTGGCACGCCGAATCTGACCACACGTGCCGGCGGGATCGGCACGACGGGTACACCGTTTGCGCTGAATTCGGCGGGTACGACCACGGTGGACATTACGGGCAATATCACCGGCACTTCAACGGCGGGCGTCCTGACCAATGCGGGCGCGGGCGGTATCCTGCTGGTGACGCCGCCTACCGGGCTGGTGAACTATAACGGTGTCGCATACGGTGTTGCGGGAGTCGGAACTGCAATTCAATCCGTCCTTGCCTCTGCGTTCGTCTCACAGAGCGCCGCGTTGGCATCAAGCTTCTCAACGGAAAGCGTTTCCAAGTGGATCGAGTTCGGTCTGGCCGTGCCGATCGGTACTGCGCCACCCGGTATTGATGCTGTCATTGCAGAGGGACTTTCAATGCCGACAGGTCAGGTACCTCGGGAAGAGCTGGAGTTCAAGATCGAGGTATTGGATGCATTGATCAAGGACATCAAGGATGGAAATGTTGGTGCCGATGTGCTGGAACGGAACGGTACCACCCTGGAACAGCTTGAGGAAAATCGCAGGAAGTTGCAGGACGCATTGAACAAGTTGGACAATGCCACGTAAGCAGAGACAGGCAACACCGTCGATGTGAACCGACAAAGCAGGTGATGTTGACAGCAGGGGAGATTCGGTCTCCCCTGTTTGTTGCTTGTAATCGGTGGACTCCTGTTATACTTTACGCAGGGTTGAGTTGAAGTGGCGCCATTTCTGGTGCAATATCAAAACCGGAACAGTATTGGGTAAAGTGGTTATCCGGGGCGGATAAGAAAAGGTAAGCTGACAATAAAATCGCCAACTGATTTTTACAGGGTTATGTCATTCATTCTGGAAATTCCTATTCTGGTTCGCGATCAAGCCAATGATCCGGTGGGCTCGGCATGCTGCAGCAACATGCTCGCAGGCGGATCTGCGCAGGAGTTCCATTCAGTGATGCGGGTGTCGTAATGGAAGATCAACCCAACAAACTTGCCATCCTGTTTGCCGATGTCGCCGGCAGCACCAAGATGTATGAAACGCTCGGCGATTCCAGCGCGCTCGCCAATATCACCCGTTGTCTGGGGCTTCTCGAAGACCTGACAAAAAGTGGTGGCGGCAGGTTGATCAAGACGATCGGCGACGAGGTCATGGTGGCGTTCCCCGATGCGCAATCCGCCATGCAGGCGGCGATCGAGATGCAGCTTGGCGTGGATAACATGCCTCGCATCGATACCGTGAAGATGGCGGTCCGCATGGGCTTCCATTACGGTGAAGCCCAGGAAGTGGATGGCGACGTTTTTGGCGATACGGTGAATGTCGCCGCACGGATGACAGGGCTGGCCAAGGGCGGACAGATCATCACCACCGAACAGACCGTGATCAGTCTGCCGCAGGAAATGCGCGCGCAGACACGCTTCCTGGATGCGCTTACGGTAAAAGGCAAGGCGGACGACGTTCGCATCTACGAAGTCATCTGGCAGGAGTCATCCGAGATGACCATGATGACGGGCCGCCTCGCACCCCCGCCGCCAGTTGCAAACCGCATACGGCTCATCCACGCGGGCGAGAACATCGTGCTGGATGCGGACAATCCGGCGGTGACGCTGGGCCGCGATGCGACTGCGGACATCACCATCCCGGACAAGATGGCTTCGCGCATGCATGCCAAGATCGAACGTCGCCGCGACAAGTTCGTGCTGGTGGACCAGAGCACCAATGGCACTTATGTCACTATCGCCGGTGAAAAAGAGATGATGCTGCGCCGTGAGGAAATGATATTGCGCGGCAGCGGCACGATCAGCCTGGGCCATCCGATGAACGCTTCCGGCGAATATCTCGAGTTCTTCAGCGAGCTGTAATTCCAACGCTTATCGCGCAATACCCGTACAAGTGCGCGAGCATTCGTAGCATTTACAATCCAAGCTCACTATGCGAACCAAGCCGCGCCAGCACAATGCGCTTGTCGTCCGGCTTTTGATAGATCAGCACAAGGTCGGGTTTGATATGGCAATCGCGAAATTCTTTCCTATTACCTGTCAGCGCATGGTCGTGGTAGCGCTCCGGTAACGGCTGGTCAGTCACCAGTAGCTTTAAGATTTCCCGAAAATCTTCTTCAAGCGTTGCGCGGTGCTGCCCTTTCAACTCGCGCTTGTAATCTCGCTTGAGTTGGTTTGTCCGTTCAATCGTCCGCATTCAGATCAGCCATCAAATCGTCAATGGTCTTGAACTTGGTCAGACCCTTGCCGCTGCGCACCTGTTTCATCGCCTTAATGGTTTCCTCATTGGGAATTAACGGCTCGAACGGCAGGGCTTTTTCGCGTGCAACGCGGGTCAACATAATGCGGAACGCATCGGAAACGGTAAGTCCCATTGCCGCCAGAACTGCGGCAGCTTCATTTTTGGTATGCTCGTCTATGCGAGCACGTACAACTGCATTTGTGGCCATGTCACACCTCCTTATATTTGAGCCATATTGTAGCCCAAGTCTGGATTGGCCGCCTGGCTAGCTGCACTCCCCTCTCCCGCAAGCGGGAGAGGGCAATCGCCCGTAAAGGGCGCTCCCACACCTGTGGAGCCAATTAAACCAGCCACCTGCCCATCGTATTTTGGAATGGCTATGCAAGGCCATCGGGCGATCGGATAACCGGGAATCCTTCATCTACCTGTAGGAGCCCGACTTGTCGGGCGATCACACATCAGAGTTGAATCCACGTTTGCATTCCAAAAGGACTGACAAGCGATCGTTGCGTGGC
The DNA here is from genome assembly GCA_016716325.1 of Nitrosomonadales bacterium. NCBI lineage: Bacteria > Pseudomonadati > Pseudomonadota > Betaproteobacteria > Nitrosomonadales > Nitrosomonadales bacterium. The sequence continues at coordinate 1,527,973 of JADJWO010000001.1, read as the reverse complement.
ATAACGGGATGCGTTATGCTGGCGCATGATCATCGGGTTTGCGTCAAAAGAAACTGAAAAAATCTGGCGAGGCGAGGTGTCGCGCAAATTGCACCGCGATATCCAGCAGGTTGCTTTACGCAAATTATTCATGCTTGACAGGGCGCAGTCGTTGGGCGATCTGCGAATCCCGCCAGCCAACCGGCTTGAAGCATTGAAGGATGACAGGAAAGGACAGCACAGCATTCGTATCAACGATCAATGGCGCATCTGTTTCATATGGATGGATAGCGGCCCGGATGCAGTTGAGATAGTTGATTATCACTATTGAGCCTTCCATAAATCAGGACAAGATGATCAGAAATGAAGTCGAGTGAAAAAACGCGTCATTCCCGCGCAAGCGGGAATCCAGCAAGAAAAAAATGCATTTTCATTAAACCCACTGGATTCCCGCTTGCGCGGGAATGACGGCGCGAATGTCATTAATTATGGAAACATCAATAAGGAGTGAGAATGAGTAAATTGCGGAATATCCATCCGGGCGAAATTCTCCTTGAAGAATTCCTGATCCCGATGGGAATAAGCCAGACCAGACTGGCAAACGCCATTGGCGTACCACCACGCCGTATCAACGAGATCGTGCTGGGCAAGCGCGGCATTACTGCCGATACTGCCTTGCGTCTGGCAAAAGCCTTCGGCACTTCTGTTCAATTGTGGATGGGATTGCAGGATGAATACGAATTGCGTGAGGCGCGCAGCTCGATCAAGGAGCAACTGGAACATGTCATGCCGCTTGCCGTGTAGTTGGTGGGCGTAGCAAATTTCAATTCAATTTAAAGGCGAGTTTCCAATGCCCGGAGTTATCTCTTCGGGTGCGCTGGCGCACTCTCCTCTCCCGCTTGCGGGATAACCAGCGACTTGGAGGCTACGCCGTCTAGTCGAATGGCTAGTAGTTTTATCAGAGGGGGCGGGGGAGAGGGCTGTATATCCTGATTCAAGGGGAACGACCTGATTACCCCGTCATCAACGCCCCGGCGCCAGATCACCTAACGCCTCGAACAGCGGCCCGAGGAACTTCTCGTAGGGCTTCCAGCGCTGCACGGAAGTCCTGTAGATCGGCTGGCGTACCTGAGTGACACTGGCCGTGCGTACCGCACGTTTGTTCTTGTGAAAATTAAGGCAGGCATCGTCCCATTCCAGTCCGCAATACTCGATCAGGCGGCGTGCCTGCGTCTCCTGATCCGCGACGATATCTTCATATTGCACTTCAAGGAAAGCGCCCTCCGGCAACACCATGCGCCAGTGATCCATCAGGCGGGCGTAGTCGGCGTAGTAGCGCCCCAGCTCCGTCAGGTCATAGCTGTATTCCTGACCACCCGAGAACAGTTTGGTGAAGCAGGACAGACAGGTATCCACCGGGTCGCGCCGGACATGGATGATCTTCGCATTGGGCAGCGTCAGGTGGATCAGGCCGAGCGCGGTGAAATTGCCCGGCATTTTGTCGGTGATGCGCGAGCTGTCTGGTGCGCGCGGCCGCAGGCAGGCCACGTATTCTGAGCCCATTTTGGTGAGCTGAGCCGGGTTGATCTGACGCATATAGTTGGGATAGGGGATGCCAGCGACATGCCGGTGTGCGATTGCCGACAGGTCTGTCAGTTCACCGGCCCCATGAACCATGGGATGGCTGGCGATGATCTGCTCGGTCAATGTCGTGCCGGAGCGCGGCATGCCCAGCACGAAGATCGGCACGGATGAAGGATCGCCGACACCGCGCAGGCGAGCCATTGCCCCTGCACTAAAGTGATGGATGATTGCATCGAACAGATGTGTGGTCTGGTCTGCTTTATAGTCAAGCGTGGCGCGCTTCAGATGGCAACCCTCTAGAAAGTACGGGAAAGCCTTGTAGTGATCGCCGAGGTCGTCATAGTATTTACCTAAGGTGAAATTCATTAGCACCAAATCGTTATGCGAGAACAGAGCGATGCCGTTTCGTGCTTCATTCTCAAGCACAATCAGCGCGTCAAGTTGATTATCACTTGCATTTGATTTTCTGGATTGCACCAGATTGTAATGGGCAATGACTAAATCTGGTTTGAATTTTATGGCTTGCAGATAGCTTGTTTCGGCCTCATCCAATCTTCCTAATTCCTTTGTGATATTGCCCAGATTGCAATGAACCTCTGCGAAATCGGGTTTGATTTGTAGTGCCTTGCGACAACTGGCCTCTGCCTCACTTAAGCGATCCAACTCCTTGAGCGCGATTCCCAGATTGTTGTGCGCTTCAGGATCCATGGGTGACAGTGCGATAGCCTTCCGCATGGGTGCTAGCGCATCCTCATTGCGATTCATGCGATGAAACGCCAAGCCCAATCCCTTCCAGACGATCCCGTGCTGCGGGAAGCGCAACGTCAATGCCTGGGCGAGGACGGCGGCCTCCTCGTAACGCCCCTCATTGAACCGTGCTGCCAGTGCATCGATGTCCTGCTGGCTGGGGGCTGCCGGCGTGTCGTTCAGGCGCCGTGCCAATGCCTCGACCGCATCGTCTTTCAGCCTGCGCAACCTGCCCTCGTCGAACGCCTGCCGCGCAAGTCCCACCTGTCCGGTCTGGATCAGTGCCTCGATGTAACTCAAGCGATACTGCGTGTGATCGGGGTTGGATTCAAAGGCAATCCGAAGATGCGGCAGCGCCCCGGCAGGTTGCTTCACCTGCAACGCGATCACGCCGAGGTTGTGGTTGGCATCCGGGTGGTTCGGTTGTATCTGGAGGATGATGCGGTACAGGTGTTCAGCCTCCGCGAGGCGACCAGCCTGATGGTGGGCGATGGCCTGTTGCAGTAGCTGTGCGGTGTTTGGTGGAGCGGCGTCAGTCATGGTCGAATCCATGCGGCATTCTATGACAATAAGTCCTCTTGCAAATACAGGCGCCCGACTTTGCGCGGCGCAGTCTTGATGAGCATCGCGCAACAAGTTGCGCTCCCACAAAGTCTACTAACAGTTAGATCAGCGCTTCCAGCCCCTTGCGATCCAGGATGCTCAGCAGCTTGAGTGATGGGCCGCTCGGATGCTTATCGCCGATTTCCCATTGGCGTACGGTCGACAGGCTAGTGTTGAGCACGGCAGCCAGTACGGCTTGGCTTATGCGATAACGATCACGCAGGCCTTTGATCTTGTTGCTGTCGTATCCGGGAACAGCCTCCAGACAGAGTGCATCGTATTGCTGCATCTTGCGCTTATTGATGAAGCCCAGGTCATGCAGATCGGCAGCCGTCTCATGTACGGACTGCAGGATGCTGCTTTTTGATTTTCGTTTAGTGGTCATGGCATATCTCCAATAATTTTTCCTGTATCACTGCCGTATCCAGTTGGGCTGATCCCAGTGCCAGCAAGTCGGCGGCGATGTTCTGCAAAGCTTCCAATTCATTGGTACTGATATTGGCGCGGACGTTTTTCTCAAAACCGAATACGAAGAACCATCGATTCTTGTGGTTGGTCGCCAGGAGTGTTCTGGCCCCGCCGCTTTTGCCGCGCCCGGGAATGGCGACGCGCTTCTTGACTACATATCCGCCAAGATGAGCATCGACTAAACCCTGTGCCATTTCAGCAACTGCACCGCAAAGTAACGCATCGGACAGTTCTGTTTTTCGCATCCAACGGTTGAAGCTGTGAGTTTTGAATACCCGTTTCATGTGCATACTATAACACTAAGCGATATAGTGAAAACGATAAATTGTGATCGGGTTAAATAGCGATATCGGCGATGATCGGCAATCCCACACCAATTATTGATGTTCCCATAATTCATGGCGTCCGCGCCATCATTCCCGAGCAAGCGGGAATCCAGCAAGAAAAAAATGCATTTTTATTAAACCCACTGGATTCCCGCCTGCGCGGGAATGACGCGGTTTTTTCTTCACTCGACTTCATTTCTGATCGTCTTGTCCTGATTTATGGAAGGCATCAATATTATTGATGCCGGACCAAGAAGGCTTGGGTAACCTTATAAACAGTTCTGCGGCAGATGCTGGGCCGCGACGGCATCGCCCCACAGCACGGACATGATGCGCGAGGCTGTTGCCGTATCGCCGCTGGTGAAGAATTCTGCGGCGGTCGTCCGCCCTTCGACGGGCTCGGGGTGAACGGGAATTCGTCCCGAGGGTTTCTCGGTCAGAAGCCGCCGTTGAAGCTGGCGCGCGACCGCGGCGCCGGTGTCCACCAGTGTGACGTTGGCGCCGACTGTTTGCTGGATCAGCGGCGCGAGGAAGGGGTAGTGGGTGCAGCCGAGGATCAGGGTGTCCGCGCCGCGTTCCAGCAGTGGGGCGGTGTAACGCCCGACCAGTTCGCGCGTCTGCGCGCTGTCCAGTTCGCCGCGTTCCACTTGTTCGACCAGGCCGGGACAGCCCTGGGTGACGATCTCGACAGCTCCGGCATATCTTTCCAGCAACGCCGCGAAGCGCGCGCTTTCCAGTGTGCCGATGGTGGCCAGCACGCCAACCACCCCGCTTCGGGTGGCGGCGACGGCGGGTTTGACCGCCGGTTCCATGCCGACGATGGGCAGGTCGAAGGCCGCGCGCAGGCTGGTCACGGCGGCGGCGGTGGCGGTGTTGCAGGCGACGACGATGGCGTCCGCGCTTTGTTCGATCAGGAAGCGGCTGAGTGCGTGCGAGCGCTGTTCGATGTAATCGGGCGATTTGTCGCCATAGGGCACATGGCCGGAATCGGCGACGTAGAGCAGGCGATCTCCGGGCAGCAGCCGGCGGATGTGGTGCAGGACCGAGAGTCCGCCCACGCCGGAATCGAAAACGCCGATGGTTCTGCCCTGATTCAATGTCACTCCATGATTGAGCGATGCCCGTTGAGCTCCATTATCGGTCACTTCCCCCGGCAAGGGGGAAGGTTGGGATGGGGGTTGCAGCCTTTAATGTTTCTACCCTCTCCCTGACCCTCTCCCTTCAAGGGAGAGGGAATTGGTTTGCCGTGAAATCAGGGAGCGCAATTTACCTCGAAGAGGTTCTTGTTCAATGTCACTCCATGATTGAGCGATGCCCGTTGAACTCCATTATCGGTCACTTCCCCCGGCAAGGGGGAAGGTTGGGATGGGGGTTGCAGCCTTTAATGTTTCTACCCTCTCCCTGACCCTCTCCCTTCAAGGGAGAGGGAATTGGTTTGGCGTGAAATCAGGAAGCGCAATTTACCTCGAAGAGGTTCTTGTTCAATGTCACTCCATGATTGAGCGATGCCCGTTGAGCTCCATTATCGGTCACTTCCCCCGGCAAGGGGGAAGGTTGGGATGGGGGTTGCAGCCTTTAATGTTTCTACCCTCTCCCTGACCCTCTCCCTCCAAGGGAGAGGGAATTGGTTTGCCGTGAAATCAGGGAGCGCAATTTACCTGGAAGAGGTTCTTGTCGCCTGCGTGTATTGCGCGATCCGTTCAAATCGCGCAATGAATTGCGCTCCTGCAACCGCTCTGTCATTCGCGCGCAAGCGGGAATCCAGTTGATTTAAGGATGTGCTGATCAAGTCGTCATTCCCGCGAAAGCGGGAATCCAGCTTGTTGATTTAACTGGGTTCCCGCTTTCGCGGGAACGACAAAACCATACTTGTTCAGCGCATCCTTAACAATCTCGCGAAGCGGCCTGTTTTCTGGAATTGTCCGCTTCGCGGAACCATTTAACCGCTGGATTCCCGCTTGCGCGGGAATGACGCGCTCCAGATTCTTCGCGGTTAGCGCGGCCTGCTGGATTCCCGCTTTCGCGGGAATGACGGAATATCCAGTGCATCGTTAGCGCCTTACAACAGATTGGGTTCCCGCTTTCGCGGGAACGACAAAACCATACTTGTTCAGCGCATCCTTAACAATCTCGCGAAGCGGCCTGTTTTCTGGAATTGTCCGCTTCGCGGAACCATTTAACCGCTGGATTCCCGCTTGCGCGGGAATGACGCGCTCCAGATTCTTCGCGGTTAGCGCGGCCTGCTGGGTTCCCGCTTGCGCGGGAATGACATTGCTAAACCGCCATGCCCTGGTCGCGCAGGTACTCTTCATAGTTGCCGTGGTAATCGGTCACGCCCTTCGCGGAGATCTCGATGATGCGCGTGGCCAGCGAGGAGACGAACTCGCGGTCGTGGCTGACGAACACCAGCGTGCCTTTGTACAGGTCGAGCGCGGTGTTGAGCGATTCGATGGATTCCATGTCCATGTGGTTGGTCGGCTCGTCCATCAGCAGCACGTTGGGTCTTTGCAGCATCAGCTTGCCGAACAGCATGCGGCCTTTCTCGCCGCCGGACAGTATCTTGACCTTTTTCTTGCCGTCGTCGCCGGTGAACAGCAGCCGGCCCAGCGTGCCGCGCACCGCCTGGTCGTCGTCGTTCTCGCCGCGCCAGTCGGACATCCAGTCGGTCAGCACCTTGTTGTTCTCGAATTCGTATTCGTGGTCCTGCGCGTAATAGCCCGGCCTGGCCTTTTCCGCCCACTTCACTGTGCCGGTGTCGGGTTCCAGGTCGCCGGCCAGGATGCGCAGCAAGGTGGTCTTGCCGATGCCGTTGGGGCCGATGATGGCGACCTTTTCGCCCGCCTCGATGCGGAAGTTGACGTTGGAGAACAGCGTGCGGTCGAAGCCCTTGGCCATCTTCTGCACTTCGACGGCGGTGCGGTGCAGCTTGTCGCGCTCGTCGAATTCGTAGCGGATGAACGGATACTGGCGGCTGGACGGCTTGATGTCCTCGATCTTGATCTTGTCGATCTGGCGCGCCCGCGAAGTGGCCTGTTTGGCCTTGGAGGCGTTGGCCGAGAAGCGCGCGACGAAGGCCTTCAGTTCGGCCACTTTTTCCTTTGCTTTGGCGTTGTCCGCGGACAGTTGTTCGCGCGCCTGCGCGGAGGCCAGCATGTAATCGTCATAATTGCCGGGATAAGTGGTGATCTTGCCGTAGTCAAGATCGGACATGTGGGTGCACACGCTGTTCAGGAAATGGCGGTCGTGCGAGATGATGACCATGGTGCAGTTGCGCGCGTTGAGGATGTCCTCCAGCCAGCGGATGGTGTTGATGTCGAGGTTGTTGGTCGGCTCGTCCAGCAGCAGGATGTCCGGGTTGGAGAACAGCGCCTGCGCCAGCAGCACGCGCAGCTTGAAGCCGGGGGCGATCTCGCGCATCGGGCCCTGGTGCTGTTCCAGCGGGATGCCCAAGCCCAGCAGCAGTTCCCCGGCGCGCGGTTCGGCGGTGTAGCCGTCGTATTCGGCGAAGGTCGCCTCCAGGTCGGCGGCGCGCATGTAGTCTTCTTCGGTCGCGTCGGGGTTGGCGTAGATCGCGTCGCGTTCCGACATCGCCGCCCACATCTCGGCGTGACCCATCATCACCACGTCCAGCACGCGCATGTCCTCGTAGGCGAACTGGTCCTGGCGCAGCTTGCCGAGGCGCTCGCCCTTGTCCAGCATCACCTCGCCTGAGGTCTGGTCGAGGTCGCCGCCGAGGATCTTCATGAACGTGGATTTGCCGCAGCCGTTGGCGCCGATCAGGCCGTAGCGGTTGCCGTCGCCGAACTTGACGGAGACGTTCTCGAACAGCGGCTTGGCGCCGAACTGCATGGTGATGTTTGCGGTGGATAACATAAGACTGCCTTTATTTCGAAGGGGCGCATTCTACCATCCGATGCGGCCGGGGTAAGGTTTCCGCGACGGGATCGGGACAAATCGCCCGGCATGGCGCGCGGGGAAATCGCCCTTGGAATCAGCGGACCAGGATTAACGGCCTAGATAATTTTGGTAATTGCCGCAGTCATGTTTTATTGGTAGATTGACGCGATTTTTTCATATGCAGTGCGCTGTCGTGCGGCATTCGTATCGCGTCGCGTGGTTGCGGTAACTTTTTGTTGCCGTGAAACTCATTGAGTCATCACGGAGTTCTTTTGCAACAATGCAGTTCATTTCTTGATAAGGAGTTAATAATGCGCCGTCTGGCTGTGTATGTAATGTTTTCCTTGTTTTCCTCATCCGTATGGGCGATTGATGACAATCCGTATTTTGATGCCAAATCCTCGCCAGAACAGCAGATCGCTGCCTATGTGGATGCGACCGGGACGGACAAGCTGAAAGGCGTAAAGCGCGTGCTGGTGCCGCAGTTCCGCGTGGAATTCCAGTTGCGTTCCGAGATAAGCAAAAATGTCAGCGAGCGCAACGCGGCAACCGGTTTTACGGCGCAACGCAACGTGTCCGTCTATCTGTTGCTCAAGGGGGTGGAGGATGCCAAGTTGCAGAAAATCACCGACATGGCTTATCAAAATTTCCTGAAAGAAATGACAGCGGCAGGTATCGAGGTGATCGGGCCGGATAAATTGGCGAATGAGCCTGAATTCGCGGCTGTCGAAAAATTGGGCAAGGCCTCGCCGGTCGTGCTTGAAACCAAGGACGGAATATCACATTTCTTCGCGCCAAATGGCGGGAAGGTCTATACCCTGTTGCGCCGCAGTGATCAGGATCGCCAAGGCTTTGGCAGTGGATTGTCCAGCGGCTTTGAAGACATGACGAGAGAACTGCCCAAGGCGGAGTTGGCGCTTTCCAAAAAATACGATGCGCCGTGCATGAAGGTATTGCTGACCATCGCACCCGGGCAGGCTGAGGTATCCGGTTGGAATGGCATTGGTATTTTAGGTGATGCAGTGACGCTGGTTAATGGTACGGCCGAGGTGCTGCCTGCCCTGACCATGCTGGAAGAATCGCGCATCGTATTCCGGAGTGCCAATCATTCCGAGAATGACTCCAAGATGTTCGGCGGCAGGACTTTTTTCGGTGCCAAGGTGCGTGACTTTACACAGGAGGGTGATTCCGCAATCTATCTGAAAAAGCCGTTGCTGATTGCTGATCAGGTTTCAACCAAAAAAATGGAAGAGACTACGGGGGCAGGTGCGCAAGTGATGAATGCGGCGACCACTATCAATAAAGTCGAGAAGGTCGGCGGATTGATGGGGGCGCTGGGCGGCTTTGTCCCATTCGGCGGGGCGTTGGCTCCGGCCGCGAAAGTGGCGCAAGTGGCCGAAGTGACGGGTAATCACGATCACCACGAATTTACAGTCGAAGCGGACCCGAAGATGTACGAGGCTGCGGCTAATCATGAGATTTCAATTACACTGGGTTTGTTGCTGGCCAAAGCAACCGAGGCTATGGGTGTGGCTGCTCCACTATCGCAACCCGCGCCAAAATAACCTTCTTCGATTGTTTTCAGGGTTTGGCCGCCCGCCTTGTGCGGGCGGTTTCATTTTGTGCGAACGCATAAGCTAGAATGCAAGCAGTTTGTTACAGGTACAAAACCGATGGTCCCCCATCTCACTACCGCGCTGACCGGCCCGCTGCTCGATCTGGAGCGGCGCTTCCTGGATGCCATGCCGACCATCGAGCACTGGTTCCGCACCCAATGGATGGAGCATACGCCGCCGTTCTATTCCTCGGTGGACCTGCGCAACAGCGGTTTCAAGCTGGCGCCGGTGGACACCAACCTGTTTCCCGGCGGGTTCAACAATCTCAATCCGGACTTCCTGCCGTTGTGCGTGCTGGCGATGCAAAGCGCGGTGGAGAAGATCTGCCCGGAGGCCAAAGGCATTTTGCTGATTCCCGAGAACCACACGCGCAACCTGTTCTATCTGCAGAACGTGGTGCAGCTCGCCACCATCTTCAAGCAGGCCGGGATGCGCGTGCGGGTCGGCAGCCTGCTGCCGGAGATCACCGCGCCGACGGATTTCCCGTTGCCCGGCGGCGACACGCTGACGCTGGAGCCGCTGGTGCGCAAAGGCAATCGCATCGGGCTGGCCGATCCCGGATCGGGGTCCGGGACGGGTTTCGACCCGTGCGTGGTGTTGCTCAACAACGACCTGTCGGGCGGCGTGCCGGACATCCTGAAGGGTCTGGAGCAGGGCGTGTTCCCGCCGCTGGCTGCGGGCTGGCATGTGCGGCGCAAGTCGCAGCATTTCGCCGCCTATGACCGCGTCGCCGGCGACGTGGCGGGCCTGCTGGGTGTCGATCCCTGGCTGCTCAACCCGTATTTTGCCGTCTGCGACAAGGTCGATTTCCACCAGCGCGTCGGTGAGGAATGTCTCGCGGCGCAGGTGGACGGGGTGCTGCAGAAGATCCGTGCCAAGTACGCCGAATACGGCGTGAAGCAGGAGCCCTTCGTCATCGTCAAGGCCGATGCGGGCACCTACGGCATGGGCATCATGACGGTCAAGGACGCCAGCGAGATCACCCACCTGAACCGCAAGCAGCGCAACAAGATGGCGGTGGTCAAGGAAGGCTTGCAGGTGCAGGACGTGCTGATCCAGGAGGGCGTGTACACCTTCGAGGAGATCGGCGATGCGGTGGCCGAGCCGGTGATCTACATGATCGACCATTACGTGGTCGGCGGCTTCTACCGGGTGCATACCGCGCGCGGGGTGGACGAGAACCTCAACGCGCCGGGCATGTCGTTCAAGCCGCTGGCGTTCGAGACCAGCTGTACTCTGCCCGATCCGGCCATCGCGCCGGACGCGGTGCCGAACCGTTTCTATGCCTACGGCGTGGTGGCGCGCCTGGCGTTGCTCGCGGCTTCGCTGGAGCTGGAGGCGATGGAGGAGTGATCTTCTTTTTGTCATTCCCGCGCATAACCAGCCACTTTGCTGGCGTAGTTTGCCAGCTTGGTCGAATGGCTGGCAGTTCCATTAGGCGGGAATCCGGCTTTTTGTGCCATTGCTCCACGATAATGCGTACGTCATTCCCGCGCAGGCGGGAAACCGGCCAGATCGACAAACCCCGCGTAGCGGGACAAGAGGGTTTTGTTCGCTTCGCGAGATTTTTGAATCGCTGGATTCCCGCCTGCGCGGGAATGACGGCCCGTTATGGTTTGCGGCTCATCTTGCTGTTCGGCCTGCTCGCTCTCAACGGTTGCGGCGGCAAGGAGCCGCTGTACCACGAGCAGGGCTATGTGTTCGGCACGCTGGTGGATGTCAGCGTCTATGGCGAGGAGGAGCCGCGCGCGCGTCAGGCAGTGGCCGACGTGCTGGGCGAGTTCCAGCGGTTGCACGACATGCTGCATGCCTGGCAGCCCGGCGAGTTGAGCCGGTTGAACGCCGCGTTCACCGGCGGCGAGGGACAGGACGTCACCCCGGAGCTGGCGGCGATGCTGCAGGACGCGGCACGGCTTTCGGCACGATCGAACGGCCTGTTCAATCCGGCTATCGGCGGTCTGGTGCAACTCTGGGGTTTCCACGCCGACGAATTCAAGGCGGTGCGGCCGGACGGGGAGAAGGTCGCCGCGCTGGTGAAGGCGAACCCGCAGATGGGCGACCTGGTTTTTCTCCCCTCGCCCGTCAACGGGAGAGGGGAAATATTGAGAAGCAAGAACAGGGCGGTGCAGATCGACCTGGGTGGTTATGCCAAGGGGTATGCGCTGGACAGGGCGGCCGAACTGTTGCGCAAGCGCGGCATCCGGAATGCGTTGGTCAACATCGGCGGCAATATCCTGGCGCTCGGCAGTCACGGCAAACGCCCGTGGCGCGTCGGCATCCAGCACCCGCGCAAGTCCGGCGCGCTGGCCATGCTCGATCTGCATGATGGCGAGGCGATCGGCACGTCCGGCGATTACCAGCGCTATTTCGAGCTGGACGGCAAGCGCTATTGCCACCTGGTCGACCCGCGCAACGGGTATCCGGCACAGGGCGTGCAGGCAGTGACGGTGCTGGCGCACGGGCCGCATGCCGGCGTGATGTCCGATGTGGCTTCCAAGCCGCTGTTCGTCGCGGGTGCGGACGGCTGGCGGGCAGCGGCAGCGCAGATGGATCTGGCGGAAGCGATGCTGGTGGATGCACAGGGCGGCATTCATCTCACAGCCGCATTGCAGAAACGGCTAGAATTCGCGGACAAGGACGTTCATCCGCAGGTTGAGTGAGTATTGCACGGACAGGAATCGCCCCTGAAAAACATAAAAACCGGAAAGGCATGCCGTGCCGCTGCTGGCGCATGCTGCTCACTGGATGAGAGGGAGAGTTGAATTGGTCGGGATATTGTTAGTGACGCACAACGGGCTGGGCGACAGCTTCATCGATTGCATCAGGCATGTGCTGGGCGAGGCGCCGCGCAACCTCAGGGCCTTGTCGGTTCGCGCGAGCGATGACACGCAACAGAAGCTGGTCGAGGGCGAGGAGCTGATCAAGGAACTGGACGCCGGTAGCGGGGTGCTGATCCTGGCAGATGTGTTCGGCGCCACGCCCAGCAACATCGGGCGGCAGTTGTGCCATGCCGAGCGCGTCGAGGGTGTGGCGGGCGTGAACCTGCCGATGCTGTTGCGCGTGCTGGGTTACCCCGGCAAGACCTTGCCGGAGTTGGCGAAGATCGCCATCGAAGGCGGCCGCGAATGCATCGTGCATATGGAGCATTAGATGTTGCAGCAGGATGTGGTCATCATCAACAAGCTCGGCATGCATGCGCGTGCCTCGGCCAAACTCACCCAACTGGCCTCGCGCTTCAAGTGCGAGGTGATGATGTCGCGCAACAAGCGCCGCGTGAACGCGAAGAGCATCATGGGGGTGATGATGCTGGCCGCGGCCAAGGGCATGACCGTCAACATCGAGACCAGCGGCGAGGATGAGGCCGAGGCGATGGAGGCGTTGCTGGCGCTGATCAACGATTATTTCGGGGAAGGCGAATGAGCTTTACATTGCATGGCATTGCGGTCTCCGGAGGCATCGCCATCGGCCATGCGCACCTGATCTCGCATACTTCGCTGGAGGTGGCGCATTACGTATTGCCGAAGCAACTTGTCGACGGCGAGCTCGCGCGGTTCGATGCGGCATTGCAGGCTACGCGCACCGAGTTGGCGACGCTGCGCGGCAACCGTCCGAACTATGCGGCGGCCGAGTTCGACGCCTTCCTCGAATTGCACCAGATGATCCTGGACGACCCTCAACTGAGCGTTGCGCCACGCGATATGATCGCCAAGGAACAATGCAACGCGGAATGGGCGCTCAAGGTCCAGACGGCGGCACTGGTCGCGCAGTTCGATGAATTCGAGGACGCCTACCTGCGCGAACGGCAGGCCGACGTGAAACAGGTTGCCGAGCGGCTGCTCAAGCAGTTGCTCGGACTGCCCGGCGGCCAGCCGCCGCTGCCGCGCCGCGATACCGAGACCATCATGGTGGCGCACGATCTGAGCCCTGCCGACCTGATCCAGTTCAAGCCGCAACACTTTGCCGCATTCGTCACCGATGTCGGCGGCGCGACTTCGCACACCGCCATCGTGGCGCGCAGCCTGAACACGCCGTGCGTGGTCGGCCTGCACAACGCGCGCCAGTTGGTCTGCGAGGATGATCTGCTGATCCTGGACGGCGACCAGGGTGTGCTGATCGTCAATCCGGACAAGTCCATCCTTGCCGAATACCGGCTGCGCCAGAGCGAACGGGAGCTGGAGCGCAAGAAACTCAGGCGGCTACGCACCGCGCGCGCCACCACGCTGGACGATACGCCCATCGACCTGTACGCCAACATCGAGAAACCGGAGGACATCACCGAGGCCAGGGAGAACGGCGCGACCGGTATCGGCCTGTTCCGCAGCGAGTTCCTGTTCCTCAACCGCGAAGAACTGCCCGGCGAGGACGAGCAGTTCGAAGCCTATCGTGCGGCGGCGGTCGGCATGGAAGGCCAGCCGGTCACCATCCGCACTTTCGACCTGGGTGCCGACAAGCAGATCAGCGGCGCGGAACGCGTGGCCAACAATCCCGCACTGGGTCTGCGCGCGATACGGTTATGCCTGGCCGAACCGCAATTGTTCCGCACCCAGTTGCGCGCGCTGCTGCGCGCCTCGCACTATGGCAACGTGAAAATACTGGTGCCGATGCTTTCCGGGGTATCGGAACTGAACCAGACGTTGCAGTTCATCGCCGCAACCAAAGAAAGTCTGGATCGCGAGGATATTCCCTACAATCGCGAAGTCGGGATCGGCGGCATGATCGAGATCCCCGCCGCCGCGCTGGCGCTGAACGTGTTTGCGAAGAAGCTCGACTTCCTGTCCATCGGCACCAACGACCTGATCCAGTACACGCTGGCGATCGACCGTACCGACGAGGATGTCGCGCATCTCTACGATCCCCTGCATCCCGCCGTGCTGCATCTGCTGTCGCACGTCATCACCACTTCCAACCGGCTCGGCGTGCCGGTGTCGGTGTGCGGCGAGATGGCCGGCGAACTGGTCTACACGCGCCTGCTGCTGGGCATGGGGCTGCGCCAGTTATCGATGGCGTCGTCGCAGGTGCCCGGCGTCAAGCAGCGCGTGCTGACCACCAACTTGCCGGAGATCGCGGCGCTGACGCAGAAGATATTGCGTGCCGAAGATCCGCTGAAGATCCGCGAACTGCTGTACCGTCTCAACGCCTGACGGCCGGCATGCGACCGATTGACAGCCATTCGCAAAACACGGAAACTGCGCCCCATGACCTGACGGGCGTCGTTCGTTCGGTTGAAGGGACAATCGTTTTACCAGTGCCGATTTGACATCAGCTTGCGGGGCACTCTAAACATACCAGCTAAAGCGAGGCAACCCGTCCCGCGCAAGCTGAACGGGTTTTGTTTTTTGGAGCGAATATATTGGAAACAGCCAATAGCATCGGCAATGTCAGTGTGCAGCGCGCCACTTTCGACACCCCGCTGACCTTCCGCAGCGGTGCGGTGTTGCCGCGCTATGAGCTGGTGTACGAGACCTATGGCACGCTGAATGCCGACCGGTCGAATGCGATCCTGATCTGCCACGCGCTGTCCGGCAACCATCACATTGCGGGGCATTACGCGGACGACCCGAAGAGCACGGGCTGGTGGGACAACATGGTCGGCCCGGGCAAGCCGGTCGATACCGACCGGTTCTTCGTGATCGGCGTGAACAATCTCGGCGGCTGCCACGGCTCGACCGGGCCGTCTTCGATCGACCCGCAAACCGGCAGACCGTATGGCGCGAGCTTCCCGGTCATCACGGTGGATGACTGGGTGGAAGCGCAGGCGCGGCTGGCCGACCGGCTCGGCATCGAGAGATTCGCCGCCGTGATGGGCGGCAGCCTCGGCGGGATGCAGGCCCTGCAATGGTCGCTGTCGTTCCCCGAACGCGTGCGCCACGCGCTGGTGATCGCCGCCGCGCCGCACCTGACGGCGGAGAACATCGCCTTCAACGATGTGGCACGCAACGCGATCCTGACCGACCCCGATTTCCATGGTGGCGATTTCTACCAGCATGGCGTGGTGCCGACGCGCGGGCTGCGCCTGGCACGCATGCTGGGACATATCACCTACCTGTCGGATGACGCGATGGCGAACAAGTTCGGGCGCGGGTTGCGCTTCGGACAGTTCAACTACGGCTACGAGGTCGAGTTCGAGATCGAATCCTATTTGCGCTATCAGGGCGACAAGTTCGCCACCCGTTTCGACGCCAACACCTATCTGCTGATGACCAAGGCGCTGGACTATTTCGATCCCGCGCACGATTTCGATGGCAATCTGAACCGCGCGTTCGCGCGCGCCAAAGCGGATTTTCTGGTGATCTCGTTCACCACCGACTGGCGTTTCTCGCCGCAACGTTCGCGGGAGATCGTGCGGCCGCTGCTGCACAACCGGCGCAATGTCAGTTATGCCGAGATCACCTCCACACACGGCCACGATTCCTTCCTGATGGAACACCCGCATTATTTCGAGGTGATGCGCGCCTACCTGAACAACGTTGCGAAGGAGGTGGCGGCATGAGCAGGAAGCAGGGGCCCCGCGCAGCGGGGATGCGACCGTCCGCGAGTGACGCCGGACGCCGAAGATGCCGGATCGTGGATTGCTCTTCATACGTAAAGGAGGCGTCGGCATGACAACACGACGCGTAGCGGCTTGTTGCGGCGCAGGCTCACCTTCAGGTTATGCCGGAGCCAACCGGAAGCAGGGGCCCCGCGCAGCGGGGATGCGACCGTCCGCGAGTGACGCCGGACGCCGAAGATACCGGATCGTGGATTGCTCTTCATACGTAAAGGAGGCGTCGGCATGACAACACGACGCGTAGCGGCTTGTTGCGGCGCAGGCTCACCTTCAGGTTATGCCGGAGCCAACAGGAAGCAGGGGCCCCGCGCAGCGGGGATGCGACCGTCCGCGAGTGACGCCGGACGCCGAAGTGGCAGGCTTGTGAATGGTCTGGTGCATATAAAGGAGGCGGCATGAACCGGAACGACATCGCCAAACTGGTCACAGATCGCCCGGACTTCGCCGCGATCGCCGCCTGGATACCGAACGGCGCGACGGTGCTCGACCTTGGCTGCGGCGACGGCAGCCTGCTGCGCTATCTCAAGGAGACGCGCGCAGTGAGCGGTTACGGCGTGGAGATCGATGACGTCGATATCGTTTCCTGCATCACGGCCGGCCTGAACGTGATCCAGAACGACCTCGATACGGGGCTGTCGGATTTCGAGGACGATTCGTTCGATTTCGTGATCCTGTCGCAGACCCTGCAAGCGACCCGCCATACCGAACCGCTGATCCAGGAGATGCTGCGCGTCGGGCGGCAGGGCATCGTCAGCTTCCCGAACTTCAGCTACTGGCGCAACCGTTATGACGTGTTGCTCGGCAACATGCCGGTGTCGCGCGAACTGCCCTACCAGTGGTACGACACGCCCAACGTGCACCTATGCACGCTGCACGATTTCGAGTCGTTCTGCCGCGACCACCATGTGGCGGTGCTGGAACGCCGCGTGATGACCGGCGACCAGGAGATCGGCCTGTTGCCCAACCTGCTCGGCAGCACTGCGGTGTACCGGTTCCAGCGTGGGGTGTGATTCGGTGAGCCATCTCCCTGGCCCTCTGGGAGAAGCAACTAGCCATCCGACCAGGCTGCAAGAACCCGCAGCCAAGTCGTTGGTTATCCCGCAAGCGGGAGAAGGAATAATGGCTCCCCTCTCCCACAAGTGGGAGAGGGGCCGGGGGAGAGGGAAAACACACACAGAGGTGCATCCGTGACCGTCTGGCAGCAACTCTTCACCAAGCGCATGTTGATATGCGTCTTCACGGGTTTCGCCTCCGGCCTGCCGCTGTTCCTGCTGTTCAATCTGGTCCCGGCCTGGTTGCGTACCGAACAGGTCGACCTCAAGACCATCGGACTGTTCGCGTTGATCCAGTTTCCCTACACCTGGAAGTTCATCTGGTCGCCCTTTCTTGATCGCTATGTATTGCCGATACTTGGTCGGCGGCGCGGCTGGATGCTGCTGACGCAGATCGGCCTGCTGGCCGTGATCGCCACGCTCGGCGGCTTCTCGCCGCAGACCGACATGACTGCCATCGTGCTGTTCTGCACGCTGCTCGCCTTCCTCTCCGCCACGCAGGACATCGCGCTCGATGCCTATCGCCGCGAACTGCTGAACGATGTGGAACTGGGCCTCGGCAACGCCATCCACGTCAACGCTTACCGCGTCGCCGGGCTGGTGCCCGGTTCGCTGTCGCTGATCCTCGCCGACCACATGGCGTGGGACTGGGTGTTCATCATCACCGCATTATTCATGCTGCCCGGCGTTGCCATGACGCTGATGGTGAGCGAACCGCACCGCGCCTCACCGCCCAAGACGTTGCGCGAGGCGGTGGTGGAACCGTTCCATGAATTCATCACGCGCAACGGCTGGAACAGCGCGCTGCTGGTGCTGGCCTTTTTGCTGTTCTACAAACTCGGCGACAGTATGTGCACCGCGCTCGCCACGCCGTTCTATCTGGACATGGGGTTCAGCAAGACCGACATCGGCCTCATCGCCAAGAACGCCGGCCTGTGGCCCTCCATCATCGGCGGCATGCTGGGCGGACTGTGGATGGTGAAGATCGGCATCAATCGTGCGCTGTGGCTGTTCGGTGTGGTGCAGGTGGTGTCCATCTTCGGCTTCGCCTGGCTCGCCTCGCACGGTCCCTTCACCGAGATCGGCGTCGCCGAACGCACCCAGCTCGCCATCGTCATCGGCATGGAAGCACTGGGTGTGGGCCTGGGCACCGTCGCCTTCGTCGCCTTCATCGCCCGCACCACCCATCCCGCCTATACCGCCACCCAGTTCGCGCTGTTCACCAGCCTGATGGCGATCCCGCGCACCTTCGCGAATGCCGCGACAGGATGGCTGGTTGAGTCGATGGGTTGGACGACGTTCTTCCTGCTGTGCGTACTGCTGGCGATACCGGGGATGCTGTTGCTGTTCAAGGTTGCGCCGTGGAACGAGCCGCTGCCCGGATCGGGCTAGCCCGTTCATCGGCAGGGCGGTAACATGGCCGCAGGCCTTTCCGCAGGAAGCACGATGGTTTCCGGGCAGTCATTCCAATTGCAACAGCGGCTGGTCGCCGCGTTGCTCGATCCGCGCCGCTACCCCGATGCGGTGCCTCATGTGCGACTGGTTGAGACGCACATCTCGTGGGTGCTGCTGGCCGGGCGCTACGTCTACAAGATCAAGAAGCCGCTGTCCCTGGGCTTCCTCGATTTTTCCACGCTGGAGCTGCGCAAGCATTGCTGCGATGAAGAGGTCCGGCTGAACCGGCGTCTTGCGCCGCAGTTGTATCTCGGTACCGTGTCCATCGGCGGCGATCCAGATCACCCGCAGTTCGGCGCGCAGCCCGCCATCGAATACGCGGTGAAGATGCGGCGTTTCCCCGATGACTGCCTGATGGATGGTCTGTTGTTGCGCGGCAAGATCATGCCGAAGCACATCGACCGGCTCGCTGCTGTCATTGCCGGCTTCCATGCCGGGCTACCTGCCACGCCGCCCGCCCCGCTGTTTGGCAGTGCCGCCGAGATTAGCAAGGATGCGCTGCAGAACTTCGAACCGTTACGGTCATGGCCGGATGCGGCAGATGAAGTGGCGGAGCTGAAAGCGGCGACGGAGGCCGAGCTGGCAGCATGCGCCGCTATCTTCGCGCAGCGGTGCAGGGCGGGCTTTGTGCGCGAATGCCACGGCGACCTGCATCTGGGCAACATCGCGCTGATCGGCGACGAGCCGGTGCCGTTCGATGGCATCGAGTTCAATCCTGCGCTGCGCTGGATCGACGTGATGGACGAACTGGCCTTCCCGGTGATGGACCTGCTGCACCGCGAGCGCCCCGACCTGGCCTGGCGGCTATTGAACGCATGGCTGGAAAGCACCGGTGATTACGGCAGCGTGGCGGTACTGCGCTTCTACCTGTCTTACCGCGCCACGGTACGCGCCAAGGTCGATGCGATCCGCGCTGCACAATCCGGCTTGTCGCGGCGCGCGGCGAACGAACGGTTGCGCGCCAGCCGCAGTTACCTGGTGCTGGCGCGCAACTGTCTCGCCAGGCCAGCACCCGCGCTGATCCTCACGCACGGCCTGCCCGGTTCCGGCAAGACCACTTTTGCGCAGGCCGCGCTGGAGCGCTTCGGCGCGATCCGCATCCGCTCGGATGTCGAGCGCAAGCGTCTGCACGGTCTCGGTGCGCTGGATGACAGCCGTTCCCGCTTCGGCGAGGGCATTTACAGCGCGACGGCCACGCAGCGCACTTACGCGCGTCTGCTTGAGCTTGCGCACGAGCTGATCGGATACGGATTTCCGGTGATCGTCGATGCGGCCTTCCTCAAACAGGAGGAGCGCGCGAGCTTCCACGAATTGGCGAGGCAGATGCGCGTGCCATTCGCCATTGCCGCGATGCTGTCAGACCAGCGGATGTTGCGAGAGCGCATCGCCCGGCGTCAGGCGCAGGCAGGCGATGCTTCGGAAGCGGATGTCGCAGTGTTGGAAAAACTGGCGGCTTCAGCCGAGCCGCTGTCATCGTCGGAGCTTGGTTGTGCTGCGGACTTCGCGGGACGGAACGGCTGGAACGAACTGGAGGCGCTGCTCGGTATTACCTAGGGACGAGCTGATCAAGTCGTCATTTCCGCGCAAAGGGGTAAGCAGGCAAGCCGCATAGCGGCTGCTCGCAAAGCGGGAATCCAGCTTGTTGATTTAACCGGGTTCCCGCTTTCGCGGGAACGACAAAATCATACTTATTCAGCGCATCCCTAGAGCTTGCGCGCGAACACCTTGGATTTGCGCCGGTAGTTGTACAGCACCTTCTTCTGCTCGGGCAACTCCGCGACGTCGCCCTCCTTGAAGCCGCGCTCGATGAACCAGTGCGCGGTGCGCGTGGTCAGCACGAACAGCTTCTGCAACTCTTGCGCCTTGGCGACCGAGATCATGTGGTTGAGGATCGCCTCGCCGTAGCCGCGGTCGCGGTATTGCGTGTCCACAGCCAGGCAGGCGAGTTCCGCCGCCGCCTCGTTCGGGAACGGGTACAGCGCGGCGCAGCCGATGATGCGATGGTCGTGTTCCAGCACCACGAAGCGCGCGATCTCGCGTTCCAGCAGTTCGCGCGAACGCCGTACCAGGATGCCCTCGGCTTCCAGCGGGCGCAGCAGATGCAGGATGCCGCCGACATCCTCGATGCTGGCATCGCGCAGGGTGTTGAGCGTGCTTTCCACCACCATGGTGCCGATGCCGTCGTCGCTGAACAGTTCCTGTAACACAGCGCCGTCGGTGTGGCGGCTGATCAGATGGGTGCGCGATACCCCGGCTTCGCAGGCGCGTATCGCACAGGGCAGGAACAGGCTCACGTCCGCAGGCAACTTGCGCTTGCCGGCCAGCACCCCCTGCGCCTGCACGACGGTGAGTTCCTTGAGCAGTTCGCCTTTCTTAATCTGCACGCCGTCAGTGTCCATCAGGAATACCAGCTTGTCGGCGTCCAGCGCGATGGCGGTGGCGGTGGCGACGTCTTCCAGCGTGACGTTGAATACTTCGCCGGTCGGCGAATAACCGAGCGGTGAGAGCAGCACCACTTCGCCGAAGTCCATGCGATCGTTCAGCGCGGTGACATCCACCTTGCGCACGCTGCCGGTGTGCTGCAGGTCCACGCCGTTGATCACGCCGATCGGTTGCGCGGTGATGAAATTACCGCCCGCGACGCGGATGTCGGCATTGGCCATCGGCGAATTCGCCAGTCCCATCGACAGCAACGCTTCGATCTCGACGCGCACCCGTCCGACGGCCTCCTTGACGCATTGCATGCTCTCGGCGTCGGTCATGCGCACGCCCTGGTGGTAGGCGTCATCCAGGTTGTTCTTTGCCAGGTGCTGCTCGATCTGCGGGCGCGCGCCATGCACCAGCACCAGCCGGATGCCGAGCGCGGCGAGCAGGTTGAAATCGTGGGCCAGCTCGACGAACTTGCCGTCGGCAACCACCTCACCGCCGAACGCGATCACGAAGGTCTTGCCGCGAAAGGCGTTGATGTAGGGTGCGACGGAGCGGAACCAGGCAACGAAATCGGCGGAGGTGGAAGCAGGCATGGGGATCTCCCTGTTCGAATACGTGCATGATGCCGCGCTATTCCCCATCTAGCAACTGTCATCGGGGAATGATCCGCCAGCCGCCGGCGGAGCCGGCAACAACGAATGCATGATGCAGTAACCGAACAGCCGTGCCGGCTCAACTTTCGTCAAGTAGCTTGCCCGCAATCGCCCGGTTCTCGTCGGGCAATTCGTCGAATGCGATGTAGGTGTAGCGGTTGTGACACGGTGGGGCGAAGCCCGCTGGTGCGGGAACAGCCGCGTATACATTACTCTTCATCGAGCAGCTTGCCCGCAATCGCCCAGTTCTCGTCGGGCAGTTCGTCGAATGCGATGTAGGTATACGACTTCGGCTTGAGCGCGATGCGCTCGAGCGTATCGGTGATCTCCTCGGCGATTCTGGCTTTCTGGTCGCGCGTGAGGTTGCCGGCGATGCGGATGTTTACGTAGGGCATGATGATTTCCTTTGGTAAAAAATACATCTCACGACGAAGTTCACGAAAATCACGAAGAGACCATATCTGCCATGAAAAACTTCGTGTCTTCGGGGTTAAATAAAATCTCCCCACAGGGTTTGCAGCGCGGCGAGTCCCGCAATGGCGGCGGTCTCGGTGCGCAACACGCGCCCCCCCAGCCGGACCGCCGTGAAACCGCTTTGCAACGCGCTGCCGCTCTCGGCTTCGGTAAAGCCGCCTTCCGCGCCGATCAGCAATACCACCCTGCCCGCAGGCTCGGCCTGATGATGCAGCGAGACCTCGCTTTGCGGTAGCAGAATGAATTTCGTGTCCGATGCTTCCTGTGCCTGTCGCAACCACGCCATGATGTCCAGTGGCGCGTGGATGATGGGCAATACGTTGCGCCCGCATTGTTCGCAGGCCGAGATGGCAACCTGATTCCAGTGTTCCATGCGTTTGCCGATCCGTTCGGCGGATAGTCTGGCGACGCTGCGTTCGGTATTCAGGGGCTGGATTTCCGAGACGCCGAGTTCGGTGGCCTTCTGCACCACCCAGTCCATCTTTTCGCTGCTGGACATGGCTTGCGCCAGCATGACCTTCAACGGTGATTCGCGGTCGGCGACGGTTGGTTGTATCGCGCCGACGAGCACGCGCTTGCCATTCAGTTCGGCAATCACGCCCCGACACCCGTTGCCGAGACCATCGAAGATTTCAATGCGATCCTTTTCGCGCAGGCGCAGCACGCGTGCGGCATGGTGGGCCGCGTCCGGCGGCAGCTCGAACGAGCCGCCGGACGGCAGCGGCGGTGGGCAATAAAAACGCGGCATCAGTCAATAACCTTCATCTCGGGCCGGGTTGTCGGCAAGGTGCGCGTGATAATATAACGCCTCCGAAAATGATGTCAGGAGTTTGTCATGGTGAGTCTGCAACCACCCCTTTGCGATTTTGGCTGGAAGGCCCGCGATTTCGATCTGCCGGGCGTGGACGGCAAGCGGTACAGCCTGGCCAGCGCACGCGGCAGCAACGGCCTGCTGGTGATGTTCATCTGCAATCACTGCCCCTACGTGAAATCGATCCGCGACCGGCTGGTGCGCGATACGCTCGAGCTGCAGCAACACGGCATCAACAGCATCGCCATCATGTCCAACGATCCCTCGGAATACGCGGAGGATTCGTTCGATAACATGAAGCTGGTCGCGCAACAGTACGGTTACCCCTTTCCTTACGTGTGGGACGAGACGCAGCAGGTCGCCAAGGAGTACGGCGCGGTATGCACGCCGGATTTCTTCGGCTTCAATGCGAAACTGGAGCTGCAATATCGCGGGCGGCTGGATGCGTCGCGCAAGGAGGCCGTGCCTGATGCGCCGCGCGACCTGTTCAATGCCATGCTGCAAGTGGCGCAGACCGGCCAGGGGCCGCGCGAGCAGATCGCCAGTATGGGCTGTTCGATCAAGTGGAAAGACGAGACGTGACGCGTACGGGCGCCCGCGGCATGAGCGCCACGCTCAAGGCGGTGGTCGCTGCCGTGAAGCTGGTTGCTTCGGAAGAGATCATGCCGCGCTACCGCAAGGTGGCGCACCAGCGCAAAAGCGACGGCAGTCTCTGCACCGAGGCGGATACTGCAGCGCAACAGGCGCTGACCCGGAGGCTGCAGAGCATTTTTGACTTGCCGGTGCTGGGCGAAGAGATGTCTGCCGACGAACAGCAGGCGGCATGGTCATCAGGCAGCGAAGGGATGTGGTGCATCGATCCGATCGACGGCACGTCCAATTTCGTGCACGGCCTGCCGTATTTTGCGGTTTCCGTCGCGTTGTTGCGCGAAGGCAAGAGCGTGCTGGGCGTGGTGTACGATCCGGTAGCCGATGAGGTATTTGCCGCCGAACAGGGCAAGGGGGCGTTCCTGAACGGTGAAAAACTGCTCGGGCGCGAAACGGTCGAGTCGCTGGGGCAGGCGCTGGCAAACGTCGATCTGAAACGGTTGGGTACTAAGCTGGTCGCGCAACTGGCGACCTGTCCACCCTATGCCTCGCAGCGCAATTTTGGCGCCAGTGCGCTGGACTGGTGTTATACCGCCGCCGGACGTTATGACGTATATTTGCACGGCGGTCAGAAACTCTGGGATTATGCCGCCGGCACATTGATCCTGTGGGAAGCGGGCGGACATGTTTGCTGCATCGAAAACGATGATTTTGTGCTGGGCGATATCTGGCATCGCTCGGTGATCGCGGCGCGCAATGAAGAATTGTTCGACGCGTGGAAGCACTGGATACGCGCGCAACTGTAGCCCGGGGAGACGGCTTTGAAGATCTTGATACTTGGTGCGGGGCAGGTCGGTTCAACGGTGGCGGAAAGCCTGGTCGGCGAAGCCAACGATATCACCATCGTGGATCACGACGGCGAGAAATTGCGCCAGCTGCAGGATCGGCTGGATCTGCGCACCATGACCGGCAATGCGGCTCACCCTTCGATTCTCGAACAGGCCGGGATCGCCGATACCGACATGCTGCTGGCGGTGACGCAGAGCGATGAGGTCAACCTGGTGGCCTGCAAGCTGGCCGCCAGCCTTTACAACACGCCGACGCGTATCGCGCGAATCCGCACCGCGGATTTTCTGGCCCGCCCGGAGGTATTCGGCCCGGATAATTTCTGCGTCGATTTCTCGATCTGTCCAGAACAGATCCTCACCGAGTACATCACCAAGCTGATCGAGTTCCCGGAGGCCTTGCAAGTGCTGGAATTTGCCGGGGGCAAGGCTTCGCTGGTGGCGGTACGCGCTTTCGAGGGCGGCCCGCTGGTCGGTTCGCAACTGAACCTGCTGCGCACCCACATGCCACAGGTGGATGCACGCGTCGCGGCGATCTTCCGCAAGGACAGCCCGATCATTCCGGAGGGCGATACCGTGGTCGAGGCGGGCGACGAGATATTTTTCATTGCCGCCGCCGGCAATATTCGCAGTGTGCTCAAGGAAATGCGCAGTCTGGACAAGCCCAGCAAGCGGGTGATGATCGTCGGCGGCGGCAATATCGGTCGCCGCCTGGCCAAGTCGCTGGAGCATGATTACCAGGTCAAACTGATCGAATACAACAAGAGATCCTGTGAAAGGCTGGCCGGCGAATTGAGCAATACGCTGGTGTTGAACGGCGACGGCACGGATGAGAAATTGCTGCAACAGGAACATGTCGGCGAGGTGGACGTGTTCTGCGCACTGACCAACGACGACGAAAACAACATCATGTCCGCGTTGCTGGCCAAACAGGGCGGGGCACACAAGGTGATCGCGCTGATCAACCGCAGCGCCTATGTCGGTCTGGTGCAGGGCGGCAAGATAGACATTGCGTTGTCTCCGGCGCATGTCACCATCGGTTCCCTGCTGGCTTATGTGCGGCAGGGCGATGTGGAGGCGGTGCATTCGCTGCGGCGCGGTGCCGCAGAGGCGCTGGAGCTGATCGTACACGGTGACCGCAAATCGTCCCATGTGGTCGGTCGGCGCATCGACGAGATCGATCTACCCAAAGGCGCGACCATCGGCGCGCTGGTGCGGGGCGACGAAGTCATCATGGGCCACCACGATACCGTGATCGAGGCGGATGACCATGTCATCGTGTTCGTCATCGACAAGAAGATGGTGCAGAAGATCGAGAAACTGTTCCAGGTCAGCATCGGATTTTTCTAAATGATACGCACTCTGACCGTTCTGCATGCGCTCGGGTTGTTGTTGGTGATGTTCAGCATGACCTATGTCATGCCGATAGCCACAGCACTGATCTATTCGAATGACGCGATGCTGTTGAATTTCCTGCTGGCGATGCTGTGGACGGCGGCGGCCGGCATATTGCTGTGGTTGTTGACCAGACATTACAAGGGCGAACTGTCGATCCGTCACGGCTACCTGCTGGTGGTGGTGATGTGGACGGCCATGCCGCTGTTCGGCTCGATCCCTCTGCTGCTGGTGATACCCGGACTCTCGCTGACCGACGCGTATTTCGAGACCATGTCAGCCATGACCACCACCGGCGCAACGGTGCTGACCGGCCTGGACAATCTGCCGCCGTCCATCAACATCTGGCGGCATGAATTGCAATGGTTGGGCGGCTTGGGCGTCATCGTCCTGGCCGTGGCGGTGTTGCCGTTGCTCGGGATCGGCGGACGGCAGCTGTTCAAGGCGGAGACGCCGGGGCCGATGAAGGAGTCCGCGCTTACCCCGCGCATCGCGGATACCGCACGTAACTTGTGGATCGTCTATGTGGCCATTACCCTGCTTTGCATCGGTGCGCTGAATTGGGCCGGCATGGACTGGCTGGATGCCGTGTGCCACGGCTTTTCCACGATGGGTCTGGGCGGGTTCTCCACCCATGATGCCAGCGTCGGATATTTCAATTCTCCGCTGATCGAATTCGTGATGATCGTGTTCATGCTGTTCGCGGTGATCAACTTCGCCACGCATTTCCTCGTCTGGCGCCATAAGGCCGTGCATCTGTATCTGCGGGATACGGAAGCCAAGGCGGCGCTCGGCATCATCCTGTCGAGTTGTTTCGGGATCGCTTTCTTCCTGTGGTGGAACGGTGTATATCCGGAATTCATGACGGCGCTTCGCCATGCCAGCTTCAACGTGGTTTCGATCGGGGCGAGTTCCGGGTTTACCAGTGCAGACTACAATCAATGGCCGATCTTTGCGCCGTTATGGATGTTGTTCATTGGCTGCATCGCAGCCAGTTCCGGCTCTACCGGCGGCGGCATCAAGATGATGCGCACGCTGGTGTTGTTCAATCAGGCAGGGCGCGAATTCATCAAGCTGCTGCATCCGGCAGCGGTGAATCCGATGAAGATCGGTGGCCAGGTCGTGCCGAACAATATCGTGTTCGCCGTGCTGGGTTTTATCTTCCTGTATTTCATGACCATCGCTACGCTGACTTTCATTTTGCTGATCAGCGGCATGGATTTCGTCTCGGCATTTACCGCGGTGCTGGCCTGCGTCAACAATTTTGGCCCCGGGCTGGGGACGGTGGGGCCGGCGAGCAACTATCAGGGATTGACCGATTTCCAGACCTGGATATGCACGTTCGGCATGCTGGTCGGGCGGCTGGAAATCTTTACCGTGCTGATCCTTTTCACTCCGCAATTCTGGCGGCGTTAAATACGCCATGACAGCACGGACGAGATGCGTTACGATTGTTGCCTAGGGCTTTTCATTGCAGTTGATTAGAGCACTTCAGTGCCAGTAGGGAGCGTGCGAGTTGAATGAGAACCAGCCATTGTCGGGAGTGAAGGTGGTGCTGATCGATGACAGCAACACCATCCGGCGTAGCGGCGAGATATTCCTGTCGCAGGCGGGCTGTCAGGTCATCCTGGCCGAGGACGGCTTTGACGGCTTGTCCAAGGTGGTCGACAACAAACCCGATATCATCTTCGTCGACGTGATGATGCCGCGTCTGGATGGCTATCAGACATGCGCGCTGATCAAAAACCACAAGAGTTTCAAAAACACCCCGGTAGTCATGTTGACCAGCAAGGACACGCTGTTTGACCGCGCGCGTGGCAAGCTGGTCGGTTCTGATCAGTATCTGATCAAGCCTTTCAACAAAAAAAGCCTGATCGAGGCGGTCATTACACACACACAGCAAATAAAGGAATAGAACGATGGCAATCAAAAAAATACTGGTCGTGGACGATTCGGCAACCGAGCGCCATATCATGGGCGAGGTTTTGACCAAACAGGGTTTCGAGGTTTCCTTCGCCATGGACGGCGAGTCCGGCGTGGCTCAGTCCAAGCGTGACAAACCGGATCTGATCATCATGGATGTGGTGATGCCCGGGTTGAACGGCTTTCAGGCTACCCGCGCAATCACCAAGGATCCGGAGACCCAGCATATCCCGGTTCTGATCTGCACCACCAAGGATCAGGACACCGACAAGCTCTGGGGCATCCGCCAGGGCGCGAAGGATTATGTGGTCAAGCCGATCGACGCGGCAGATTTGCTCAGCAAGATTGCAAAACTCAACTGACGCAAACCTGAATCATCATGGCAAAACGCCTTAATCTGCGCGAGTTTCAACAAAGCCTGAGCGATCGCATGCAGGACAAGGGGCGCGCCAGCGAACAATTGTCGTCGCTGGGTGTGCAGATCGCCGGACAGAACTGGCTGGTGGACATGGTTGACATCAGCGAGGTGCTGACACTGCCGCCGCTGACCCCGGTCCCGCTGTGCAAGGCGTGGTTCCGC